>NZ_CP107532.1:4870000-5202500 GCF_025813715.1 Methylobacterium sp. FF17 | reverse complement strand
TCGAGGATGACGGCATCGTACGTGCCGGTCTCCCCGAGATGCTGGGCATCCTCGCCGTTGACCGCGTGGTCGAGGGCGCAATGGGCTGCGCGCAACATCCGGCAGATTTCAGCGGCGAGCGCTGCATCATCCTCCACGAGCAGGAGCTTCATCGGGCACGGTCCGTGGGTGGGGCGGTGAGCGCGGCCTACGCCGCGTCGTTTAACGGGGGCTGAACCGTGCGGTTCAGATCGGGTTGGCGGACCCGGCCTAGAACGGCGTCGAACCGGACGGGCAATCGCCGAACCGGGACGTCCTCGCAACGCAGGCCAACCATGACGGACACCTTTCCGACCCCCGCCGCCACGCCGCGCCGCCGACGCCGGGCCCTCGTCGCGGGAGCCATCGCGGCGCCCCTCGCCTTCGGCGCCGTCGGGCTGTCCCTGGCCCAGACCGGCACCACGGTCACTCCGGTGGAACCCACCGCGATCTCCGCCCTCACGGCGTCCGGCGCCATCGCGGCCCGGGGGGAGGTGACCGAGATCTACGGCAACAAGTTCGTGATCCAGGACAGTACCGGCCGGGCGCTGGTGGAGACCGGGCGCCAGGGGGAGGGCGCAACCCTCGTCAGGCCGGGCGAGGCGGTCACCGTCCAGGGCCGGTTCGAGAAGGGCTTCCTCCACGCCAGCCTGATCACCCGCGCGGACGGAACCCAGGTCCGGCTCGGCCCCGCCGGCGGCCCGCCGGCCGGAACCCTCGACTGGGCCAAGGACACGATCGGCCTCGGGCCCAAGCCCGACCAGGCCGCCCTGACCGCCCGGGTCGAGGCCGCCGGCTACACCGACATCCGCGTCACGGGCCGGGGTCCGCGCCACCTCGAGGTCGCGGCGCGGGGGGCCGATGGCCGTGAACGCCAGCTCCATGTGGGCTTCGGCGGCGAGATCCGGGAGAAGAAGGTCTTCTGATCGACACGAGCGTGTCCCGGCTGATCGACACGAGCGTGTCCCGGCCCAGCCGGGACGGGGCACGCGCCCGGCGACGGGCCGGTCGCGCGATACTGCATTGCAACGGGCCTCTACCACCGTGCCGTGCAAGCGTGATAACGCGGCAAGTCTCTTTGCCGAATCGGAGTCCTCCGCATGTCCAACCTGTCCCGCTTCGCCGCCCTTCTCGGCGCCGCCGCCCTCGCGCTGCCGCTGGCGCTCCCGGCCTCGGCCAAGGGTCCGGGCGCCGAGAAGATGATCTCGACGATCGACACCGACAACGACAGCACCATCGACCTCAAGGAGGTCCAGACGGTGGCCGGCGCCCTGTTCGACCGGCTGGAGACGGACACGGACGGCACCCTCGACACCAAGGAGCTCAAGGGCCGGGTCAGCAAGAAGGAGCTGAAGCTGGCCGACCCGGATTCGGACGGCACACTCGACAAGGCCGAGTACCTCGCCCTCGTGGAGGCCCGCTTCAAGGCCGCCGACCCGGACAACGACGGCACCCTCGACGCCAAGGAGCTGAAGACCCCCGCCGGCAAGGCGCTGGTCAAGCTGCTGAAGTAGCTTCTTCACGGTGCCCGCGGCACCGGATCGGTGACACGCTCACGACGGCCCGGTGCGACGCGCCGGGCCGTTCGCGCATCGCGCGTCGTCTCCGACAGGACGGCAGCGGATCGGCGGTTCCAGGCAGGCTCGCGCCTTGGGGGAATCGCGGGTCGGCGCCGAACCCCGCGCAAAACCTATCCGTGAAGTCGATAAATCGAGAATCCGGAGGGCACGCGCCGATCGAAGTACTTCGCGTACCACGGTCCTTCGATCGGCGTGAACGCTTCCCTCCCAAAGACATCCTGAAATTTCGGATTTACATAAACCACGTAGATCTCTCGCGGCGCGTCTCTGTAAGAGCGAAGGATCTTATCGGCGAGTTGCCCGACGATGCGTGCTTCGAAGGGATTGAACAGGTACAGAACACAGGGGCAATGCGGGATTTCGAACTCGACCGCATCGATCGTATCGAGGCTGAAGCGGTTCCGAGCGCTTTCCGAGCCGAACACGGCATTGATGTTGTCTTGAGCGACGAGATTCAGTTCACGGGCGAATTCGACGCCCCTGACCTGCTTGAAGGGAAGCTTGCCGGCCAGCAATAAGGCACGGCCCATCCCGGACCCATAATCGATGAAGGTGAACTGCTTCATATCGATATTCAGGGAGCCGACGCTGAGCCAGAACGTGCGTGCCGGACTCGGCGCATACTCGTAGGCGCTGGCTGCATTCGAACCGACGGTCTGCATGTCCTCGGGTTGGCGACGCCCTTCGGTTCGCACGCCGAGCCGCCGATCGAAGGGACGCCCGAGGGCGCGCCAGACCGCATCCCATACGATGCGCTGCACAGGCTCACGAAGCCTCCGTTCGCTTCCAATACTCCGACTCATCTGAGCCTCTATTCTCTCGCGTGCCCCGGATTCTGGCGACCATAAAACCCAAGCTCGCCCACCAAAAATCATTGGATAATAGGCTCGAAGTCAGGGTTTTTATTGATATATCTCGGTAAGTGCTGTCCTGCTCACCGTCAATCCGGAGACTGCGTAAACACAGGCCTCGGAGTGTGCCAGCGTTAGAAGTCACCCTTGTTGGCCTGTCAGGTGGTCAAACTACCGAGTTGCCATGCAGCCCGGACCGGCGCGTTCCTGGTCCGACAGCGCCCCGGCGGATCGACGCGGTCCGGGCGCTTGTCACGGCGTATGGCGGGTCGTCCCGAAGGGCCCGTCCGGCATCGCGATGCCGGGGTGATCCGTCGAAGGCGTACGATGGCCGCGCCTCGAAGTGAGCGCATCGTCTGTCACCCGAAAACCGGACCACGATGGGCCGGGCTCGATCACGGGCCGGCGAGAACAGGGTCGCGAGCGAAGCCCGGAGCGACCGGTTGCCCTCGGAACGAGACGGGACGCGAGGTCGCGGGCCGGCTGCCCGGACCGGGAAGCGGCATCCCGGCGATCGGCCCGCAATCCCCCGACCGGCGCAACGGCGAGGATTGACCGGAGGCGCGAGTTCGGAACATTCCAAGCTGGCACGTCCTTCGCGACGGGCGCCGGCGTGGACACGAAGGCCGCTTCATGGAATTTTTCGCCCAGCAGTTCATCAACGGCCTGACGCTCGGGTCGATCTACGGGCTGATCGCGCTCGGCTACACCATGGTCTTCGGCATCATCGGCATGGTGAACTTCGCCCATGGCGACGTCTTCATGCTTTCGTCCTTCATCGCGCTGATCTTCTTCCTCATCCTCACCACCTGGCTCGGGCTCACCTCGGTCGCCCTGGTGTTCCTGATCGTGCTGGTGCTCGCGATGATCCTGACCGCCCTGTGGGGCTGGGCGATCGAGCGGGCGGCCTACCGGCCCTTGCGCGGCTCGTTCCGGCTCGCGCCGCTGATCTCGGCCATCGGCGTGTCGATCTTCCTGTCGAACTTCGTCCAGGTGGTGCAGGGCGCCCGCAACAAGCCGGTGCCGCCACTGGTCCGCGACGTGTTCGTCCTCTACGAGAACGAGCAATACACCGTGACCCTGTCGTACAAGCAGGCGATCATCATGACGACGACGGCGCTCCTGCTCGCCGGCTTCTGGTACCTCGTGCAGCGCACCTCCTTCGGCCGGGCCCAGCGCGCCTGCGAGCAGGACCGGCGCATGGCCGCGCTGCTCGGCATCAACGTCGACCGCACGATCTCCCTGACCTTCGTGCTCGGTGCGGCGCTCGCGGCGGTGGCCGGCACGCTCTACCTCCTCTATTACGGCGTGGTCTCGTTCTCGGACGGCTTCGTGCCCGGGGTGAAGGCCTTCACGGCGGCGGTTCTCGGGGGCATCGGCTCCCTGCCCGGGGCGGTGCTCGGCGGTCTCATCATCGGATTGATCGAGACCTTCTGGTCGGCCTACTTCTCCATCGAGTACAAGGACGTGGCCGCGTTCCTCATCCTCATCGTGGTGCTCATCTTCAAACCCTCCGGCATCCTCGGACGCCCCGAAGTCGAGAAGGTCTGACCCATGGTAACCGGATCGACGGCAACAGGATCGACCATCGGCGCGGTGGCCCCCACCGTGGCTCGGCGCTCCGGCGCGGCTCTTCCCGAAATCCTCAAGGATGCGGCCCTCTTCGCCCTTGTGACGCTGGGCCTCAGCATTCCCGTGGTGGCCTACCGCACCGACCTCGGGCAGGGCACCGGCCTCGAACTCACCGGGCGCTGGGGCGTCGTCGCGGCGCTCTGCGGCGCGGTGTTCGTGCTGCGCCTCGCCCAGCGCCTGCTGCTCGGCGAAGTGGCGCGCCGGCGCGAGACCCGCCGCCTCGCCAGCGCGGAGACGGCCCCGGCGGCGGCCCGTGCGGGGCGCGTCCTCGCGCCGGTGACGCTCGCTGTCGCCCTGACCCTGCCGCTGCTCGCGGCCCTCGCCTCCGGGGGCCTCTCCGAGGGGCGCTACTGGATCGATCTCGGCATCCTCATCCTCACTTACGTCATGCTCGGCTGGGGCCTGAACATCGTGGTGGGCCTCGCGGGGCTCCTCGACCTCGGCTACGTCGCCTTCTACGCGGTGGGGGCCTATTCCTACGCGCTGCTCTCCACCGTATTCGGGCTCTCGTTCTGGATCTGCCTGCCGCTGGCGGGGCTGTTCGCCGCCGCCTTCGGCGTCCTGCTCGGCTTCCCCGTGCTGCGCCTGCGCGGCGATTACCTCGCCATCGTCACGCTGGCCTTCGGCGAGATCATCCGCCTCGTCCTCATCAACTGGGTCGATTTTTCCGGCGGCGCCGCGGGCCTCTCCTCGATTCCCCGCGCGAGCTTCTTCGGGATTCCGTTCACCGCCGGGGAGGGCGGGTTCGCCGCCACCTTCGGCCTGAGCTTCAGCCCGATGCACCGCATCGTCTTTCTCTATTACCTGATCCTGGCGCTGGCGCTGGTCACCAACCTCGTCACCCTGCGCATGCGCCGCCTGCCGCTGGGCCGGGCCTGGGAAGCCCTGCGCGAGGACGAGATCGCCTGCCGGTCGCTCGGGATCGACACCACCATGACGAAGCTCACCGCCTTCGCGCTCGGCGCCATGTTCGCGGGCTTCGCCGGCTCGTTCTTCGCCGTGCGCCAGGGCTTCGTCAGCCCGGAGAGCTTCAACTTCCTGGAGAGCGCGATCATCCTCGCCATCGTGGTGCTGGGCGGCATGGGCAGCCAGATCGGCGTCGCCATCGCCGCCATCGTCATGGTCGGGGCGCCGGAACTGCTGCGCAACCTCACCTTCCTCAAGGCGGTGTTCGGCGATCACTTCGACCCGAACGAGTACCGCCTGCTGCTCTTCGGCCTCGCGATGGTCTGCATGATGGTCTGGCGCCCGCGCGGGCTCATTTCGGAGCGCACGCCCTCCGTGACCCTGGCGGGGAACGCCCGATGACGCTCGCCACCGGCACCACCCGCCTGGCCACCGTCCAGGACGCGCCGCCGGCCGCCATCCCCGGCGGCCCCGCCGACCCGATCCTCGTGGTCGATCACCTCACCATGCGCTTCGGCGGCCTCACCGCCGTCGGCGACCTCTCCTTCAAGGTGGGGCGCGGAGACATCACGGCGCTGATCGGCCCCAACGGCGCCGGCAAGACCACGGTGTTCAACTGCATCACCGGCTTCTACAAACCGACCGAGGGCATGATCCGCCTTCGTCAGCAGGGCGGCGAGACCTACCTGCTGGAGCGACTGCCCGGCCACGACGTCAACCGCCTCGCCGGGGTCGCCCGCACCTTCCAGAACATCCGCCTGTTTCCGCAGATGACGGTGCTGGAGAACCTGCTGGTGGCCATGCACAAGCCGCTGATGCGGGCTTCGGGCTTCAGCCTCGCGGGCATCCTCGGCCTGCCGGGCTATCGCCGGGCGCAGGCCCAGGCGATCGAGAAGGCCGCCGGCTGGATCGAGCGGATCGGCCTCACCCACCGGGCCGACGAGCCGGCGGGCGATCTGCCCTACGGCGACCAGCGCCGGCTCGAGATCGCGCGGGCCATGTGCACCGACCCGGTCCTGCTCTGCCTCGACGAGCCAGCCGCCGGCCTCAACCCGCGCGAATCGGCCGACCTCAACACCCTGCTGCGGATGATCCGCGACGAGCACGGCACCTCGGTGCTGCTGATCGAGCACGACATGTCGGTGGTCATGCAGATCTCCGACCGGATCGTGGTGCTCGACTACGGCATGAAGATCGCCGACGGCACACCCGACGAGATCCGCAACGACACCCGCGTGATCGCGGCCTATCTCGGGGTGGACGACGAGGAGGTCGCCGCCGTCGAGGCGGAGGTCGGGCTGACGGGAGCGTCCGCATGAGCGTCGCCGGCATCAACGTCCTGGTGGACGAGACCCGCGCCCGGATGGGGCAGACCGACGGACAGGGCGCGAAGGCGCCGCTGCTGAGCGTACGCGGCGTCTCCGCCTATTACGGCAGCATCCGTGCCCTCAAGAACGTCGACGTCGACGTGCACGAGGGCGAGATCGTCGCGCTGATCGGCGCCAACGGGGCAGGCAAGTCCACCCTGATGATGACGATCTTCGGCCAGCCCCAGGCGCGCGAGGGCACCATCACCTTCGCGGGCCAGGACATCACCCGGCTGCCCACCCACGAGATCGCCCGGCTCAACCTCGCGCAATCGCCGGAAGGCCGGCGCATCTTCTCCCGCATGACGGTGCGGGAGAACCTGCAGATGGGCGCGGCGGTGAATGGCGGGCGCCACTTCGCCGAGGATCTCGAGCGGATGTGCACGCTGTTCCCGCGCCTGCGCGAGCGCATCGACCAGCGCGGGGGCACCATGTCGGGGGGCGAGCAGCAGATGCTCGCCATCGCCCGCGCCCTGATGAGCCGGCCGCGCCTGCTCATGCTCGACGAGCCCTCGCTCGGGCTGGCGCCCCTGGTGGTCAAGCAGATCTTCTCCGCCGTGCGCGACCTCAACCGCAGCGAGGGCCTGACCGTGTTCATCGTGGAGCAGAACGCCTATCATGCGCTCAAGCTCGCGCATCGCGGCTACGTCATGGTCACGGGGGCGGTCACCATGAGCGGGACGGGCCAGGCGCTCCTCGACGATCCGCAGGTCAAGGCCGCCTACCTCGAGGGGGGATCGCACTGAGCATGGCCGACGGTTTCAGCCTCGATCCACGCACCCTCGGGATCTTCCTCCTCGTCACCGTGGCGATGGGAGGCGGTGCGGCCTGGATGACCGGCAGCGGGCTCGCGCGCGGCTGGCGCCCGTTCTGGCACTGCGCCGCGGCGCTCCTCCTCATCGCGGCCGTGACGCGCTTCCTGCACTACGCGCTGTTCGAGGGCACGCTGCTGTCGGGCCCCGGCTACGCCGTCGACGCCGCGACGGTCCTCGCCATCGGCGCGGTGGCCTACCGCTACACCCGCACCGGACAGATGACCCGGCAATACGGCTGGCTTTACGAACGCACGGGCCCGCTGAGCTGGCGGGACCGGACGAGCGCGCCGACGCCCTGAGGCGCGGCGCGGACCACGCCCCGCGAGGGGCCCTGAAAGTGTCACGCGACCGCGTCGCCGACCATCGGCGCGGCGCTTCGAGAGGGGAAACGGGCATGAAGTCAGTGTTGTCGGCCGGCGTCGCGCTCGGCCTGATGGTCACGGCCGCGCAGGCGGAGATCAAGATCGGCGTGGTCGTGCCCGTCACCGGCCCGAACGCGGCCTTCGGCGCGCAGATCCGGACCGGCGCGCAGCAGGCCATCGCCGACCTCAACAAGGCCGGCGGCATCAACGGCGAGACCGTCGTCATGACGGTCGGCGACGACGCCTCCGACCCCAAGCAGGGCGTGTCGGTGGCCAACAAGTTCGCCTCGGACGGGGTGAAGGCCGTCATCGGCGCCTTCAATTCCGGCGTCTCGATCCCGGTCTCGGACGTGCTCCAGGAGGCCGGCATCATCGAGATCAGCCCCGCCTCCACGGCGATCAAGTACACCGAGCGCGGCAACTGGAACACGTTCCGCACCTGCGGACGCGACGACCAGCAGGGCGCGGTGGCGGGCACCTACCTCGCCGACAAGTTCAAGGGCAAGAAGATCGCCTTCGTCCACGACAAGACGCCCTACGGCAAGGGACTGGCCGACGAGACCCTGAAGGCCCTCAAGGCCAAGGGCGGCGCGAACGTGCTCTACGAGGGCATCAACCCCGGCGAGAAGGACTTCTCCGCCCTCGTCTCCAAGCTGAAGCAGGCCAACGTGGACGTGATCTACTTCGGCGGCCTCTACACGGAAGCCGGCCTGCTCATCCGCCAGATGCGCGACCAGGGCCTGAAGGCTCCGCTCATGGGCGGCGACGGCATCGCCGACCGGGAATTCGCGCAGGTCGCCGGCCCCGGCTCCGACGGCACCCTGATGACCTTCTCGCCGGACGCCCGCAAGAACCCGAAATCGAAGGCCACCGTCGACGCCTTCAAGGCGATGAACTTCGACCCCGAGGGCTACACGCTCTATTCCTACGCGGCGATGCAGATCCTCGCCGAGGCGATGAAGGCCACCAAGTCCACCGACGGCCAGAAGGTCGCCGCCTACCTGCACCAGGGCAAGCCCTTCAACACGGTGA
Source organism: Methylobacterium sp. FF17 (assembly GCF_025813715.1). Taxonomy (NCBI): domain Bacteria; kingdom Pseudomonadati; phylum Pseudomonadota; class Alphaproteobacteria; order Hyphomicrobiales; family Methylobacteriaceae; genus Methylobacterium; species Methylobacterium flocculans. The sequence continues at coordinate 5,193,937 of NZ_CP107532.1, read as the reverse complement.
TCGGCGACATTTCCTACGACAAGAAGGGCGACATCACCCGGCCGGACTACGTGATGTACATGTGGAAGAAGGGCGCCGACGGCGCCATCAACTACGCCGGCAACGAGCAGCCCTGAGCCGCGCGCCGTCGGGCCGGGGGAGGGCTTCCCCCGGCCGCGACCACGCCGCGCATCCTGTCGCCCGGAACGCGGGGTCCGCCGGGCGGTTGCCGGTGCAGATCCACCGGCACGCCGACAGGAGCGACCATGTCGAACAAGCATCTCAAGACCGACGTCCCGAGCGACGCCGACCTCAAGGGCAATCCGGGCATCGGTGCCTCGAAGGGCATGACCGGGCGCGACCCGGAGGATATCGCGGCGGATTCCACCTTCGAGGGCGACGTCGACAACGAGACCACGCCCGAGGGCGGCGTCGACCCGGACCACCGCCCCCGCAAGAACGCCTGAACCGGAACGCCTGAGTTCAGAACGCCGGAACGTGGCCCCGATGGGCTCGACTCATCGGGGCTTGCCCATACGGCCGCCGCTCGCTGAACCGCGCGAATCCGTCCGCCCGGCACGGACGCGCGAAGGCCCGATGACAGGCGCGCCTCAGGCCCCCGCGCGGCCCCTCGGCCACTGCATGTCAGCCCCACTCTCAACGGGCGACCGAAGGGTTAACGGATCGAGCCCGCTGGTCTACGCCAAGCTGTGCCGTAACCACGGCATGCTGACCGAGGAGCCTGGATGACCCAAGACGTGCAGCACGATCGCGCGACCGCGCCGCTTGCCACCGTCTCTGACGCGATTCACCCGCCCACCCGCTCGCGAATACCGGAACCGGCCGCCGACGACACGGCGACTCCCGAACCCGAAACCCCTTCGACCTTCGACAGCGACAGTTTCGCGGGGTTCGGCTCCTTCGGCTGACCCGGCCACCCCGCCCCAGGGCATCGGCCCTCGCGGCGGGAACACCCGACCGCCCGCCGGATCACGGCGGGCCCCCGCCCGGTCTTCGCCGCGCAGGAGCCCCGATCCCGCCATGTTCCGGCGCACAGTGCGCGCCACGGACCTAAGCGGGAAGATCCCATGTCGTTTCTCTCGAACCTGCCCATCGCCGACCTGATCGCCAGCTACGGCTACCTCGCGATCTTCGGAATCATCACCCTGGAGAGCGCGGGCGTGCCGCTGCCGGGGGAGACCATCCTGATCTCCTCGGCGGTCTATGCCGGCAGCACGGGGCATCTGAACCTCGGCCTGATCATCCTGGCCGCCGCTTCGGCCGCGATCATCGGCGACAATCTCGGCTACTGGGTCGGTCGGCGCTGGGGCATGCCGCTCCTGCTGCGCTACGGCCACCTCATCGCCCTGGATCACGGCCGGCTCAAGCTCGGCCAGTACCTCTTCCGCGAGCATGGCGGAAAGATCGTGTTCTTCGGCCGTTTCACCGCGATGCTGCGCGCCTATGCGGCGGTGCTGGCGGGCGTGAACCGGCTCGATGCCCGCCGCTTCCTCGTGTTCAACGGGCTCGGAGGCGTCGCCTGGGCCTCGATCATGGGCGTCGGCTCCTACTATTGCGGCCGCTCCATCGAGCATATCGCCGGTCCCGTCGGCCTCGCGCTGCTCGCGGTGGTGATCTTCGGCGGCCTGGCCTTGTGGCTGTTCGTGCGCAAGCATGAGGCGCGGCTGCTCGCGCAGGCCGAACTCGCGATCCCCGGCCCCCTGGCCTGACGCCTCTCGAACCGAACCACCCCACCGGCCCCGGGGCCGGTGGGGTGGTTCGGCGTTCGGACGCGGAACACCGCCCTTCGCCCCCGGGTGCGATGCGAGGGCGGACGGCAAGCAGAGCAGGGAAGGATTCGAACGAGCGGCAGGACCGATCCCAGAAGGTCGATCCACGATCCGAAGCTGTCTCGATCAGAGATCAGCGAAGTCCAGGAAAAGATTTGGCTCCCCGAGCAGGACTCGAACCTGCGACAAAGCGATTAACAGTCGCTTGCTCTACCAACTGAGCTATCGGGGACCGCGATCGGGGGTCTACACAGCACTTTGCCGAGACGCAAGAGCCTTCGCGCAAGAGGGCAGGAGCCTTTGCGCATGATGCAAAGAGCCTTCGCGCATGGTGGGAAAGGCCTTCGCGCACCGTCGGGATACCGCGAAGTCCCGCACCGTTGGGGCTGGCGATGCTCGCAGCCATGCCTGGGACGGCAACCGCCGCACGTACAAAACAGAGATGGTGCCGGATGGGCTCTTCCACGTTCACCGGCACGTCGAACCGACAGCGGCGGGATCAAAGGAAGGTTTGGCTCCCCGAGCAGGACTCGAACCTGCGACAAAGCGATTAACAGTCGCTTGCTCTACCAACTGAGCTATCGGGGACCGCGATCGGGGGTCTACACAGCGGGTTGTCCGGGCGCAAGAGCCCCGCGGCACGGGATTCGATAAAACCGTCATGTTTTTCGGCCATGCTCGTCGCACCCTTATGGTCCGCGCCCGGACGCCGCGCCGGTGCCGGACGAGGCACCGCCAACCTTTTTGACGAGATCACCCCGAGATCACCCAAAGGCCGTTGCCCTTCCGCCCAAGGCTCTGCTAGAGACCGGCTCTCCCCGAGCCGGCCGCCCGGACGGGGGTCGCCGAGAGGCCCGAGCGATCGGGCCGCGCGACAGAGGCCTCGTGGCGGAGTGGTTACGCAGAGGACTGCAAATCCTTGCACCCCGGTTCGATTCCGGGCGAGGCCTCCATCTTCCGGACTGGGACGCGCTTTCGAACTCGGACGCGTTTCCGAACCGGGACCTGCCCAGCGACTTCGGTTCGCTCCCCGGTCGTTCCCCCTTCGCGAATCCTCGACTCCCCTCGCGAATTCAATGCCCGCTCCCCCTCGTCAGCGCCGCCGAACCGACTTCCGCGAACCTTGCGTTTTGCGAGTCGATCCACGACAACCCGCAAGCTTCGGCGTGGCCGCCCGCCGCCCGAAGGAACAGGCCGGCGAGCCGGCCCAGCGGCGAGGGAAGACGGCACCCATGCTCGATTACGCGCAGGCGCGACGCCTCATGGTCGATTGTCAGCTGCGGACCTTCGACGTGAACGACGTCGCGGTCCTCGATGCGTTCGAGGCGGTTCCCCGCGAGCGCTTCGTGCCGCCGGGCCGCGAGGATTTCGCCTATATCGACCAGACCCTCCGGGTCGGTTCCGAAGGCCGGGCGGTGGCCGCGCCGATGCTGCTGGCGCGCCTGATCCAGGCCCTGGCGATCCAGCCCGGGGACCGGGTCCTCGACGTCGGCACGGGCTACGGCTACGGCGCCGCGATCCTGGAGCGCCTCGGCGCGAAGGTGGTGGCGCTCGAATCCAGCCCCGAACTCGCGGCCGGCGCCCGTGAGCGCTTGGCCGACACCGCCGGCATCGAGGTCGTCGAGGGTCCGATCGCGGCCGGCGCCCCCAAGACGGCCCCCTACGCGGCCATCCTGGTGAACGGCCGCATCGAGACCCGCCCCCAGGCGCTCCTCGATCAGCTCGCCGATGGCGGCCGCCTCGCCTGCGTGCTGGGCCCGGACCGGGCCGCCAAGGCGACTCTGTTCGTCAGGGCCGGCGACGCCTTCGGGGCGCGCCCGCTCTTCGACGCCGCCCTTCCAGCCCTCGGGGCTTTCGCGGCCGAGGCCGGCTTCGCCTTCTGAAGGCGTCCTGGGACACACCGCGTCCGCCCACGGACGCGGTGTCGCTTTTTTGCGGCACCCCCGGCCATTCGCGCCGCACACAGGAACCAGCCGGTGCCCCGGCGGCGAAGGTCGAGTAGACTTGGCGTTGAGGCGGGCAACCCGGATCGCGTCCAGGCGCGGCGGCCATTTCGATGGTCGTCCGGTTCATCGAGAAACCGCAAGGGCTGATGAGCGTGAGAGAATCGAGACCTGCGATGCGCACGAGGCTTCGGCCGGCCGGCCTCGCCGTACTGGCCCTCGCCGTGGCGAGCCCGGCCGCTGCGGAGACGTTGGAGAGCGCGCTCTCGCGGGCATACGCCGCCAATCCGGCCCTGAATTCCGGCCGTGCCAACGTCCGCGCCACCGATGAGACCGTGGCGCAGGCGAAATCCGGCTATCGTCCCACCGTGAGCCTCGACGCCGATATCGGCCTTGGCCAGACCGACGGTCGGGTCTCGGGCGTGCGCTTCAACCGGGTCACCCGCCCGGGCGGCGCGGGTCTGACCGTGAACCAGACCCTGTTCAACGGCTTTCGCACGGACAACCAGACCCGTCAGGCGGAGTCCGACGTGCTCCGCGTCCGGGAAGCCTTGCGCTCCACCGAGATGACGACGCTGTACAATGCCGCCCAGGCGTACATGTTCGTGCTGAGCGACACGGCGAATCTCGAGCTGCGCCGCAACAACGTGGAGGTGCTCGAGGAGCAGCTCCGGCAGACACGCGACCGCTTCAACGTCGGCGAGGTGACCCGCACCGACGTCGCCCAGGCTGAGGCGCGCCTCGCCGGCGCCCGCTCGGACGTGAGCGGCGCCGAGGCGACCTTGCGCGCCAGCATCGGCAATTACCGGCGCTTCATCGGCGTGGAACCGCGCCAGCTCGCCCCGGGGCGCCCCCTCGACCGCTACGTGCCGCCCAGCCTCGACGCCTCGATCAATATCGGGCTGAAGGAGCATCCGCAGATCCTCTCGGCCCTGCACCTCGTGGACGTTGCCGAGGCCCAGGTGAAGGTGCTCGAGGGCGCACTCTACCCCACTGCCGGCCTGCAGGGCTCCGTGCAGCAGCGCTACGATTCCCAGTTCCCTGGCGACAACGCGGTCAGCGCCACCATCGTGGGCCGGCTCTCCATCCCGCTCTACGAGGGCGGGCAGACCTACTCGCAGATCCGCCAGGCCAAGGAGACGGTCGGGCAGCGGCGCCTCGATGCCGAGGACATCCGCGACCAGATCCGGTCGGCCATCGTGACGGCCTGGGGCCGCCTGGAGGCCGCCAAGGCGCAGGTGATCGCCTCACAGGCGCAGGTGCAGGCCAACGAGGTCGCCCTCAACGGCGTGCGCGAGGAAGCCCGCGTCGGCCAGCGCACCACCCTCGACGTGCTGAACGCGCAGCAGGAATTGCTGAACGCCCGCACCAACCTCATCCTCGCCCAGCGCGACCGGGTGATCTTCTCCTACGGCGTGGTCCAGGCGGTGGGCCGCCTCACCGTGCGCTTCACCGCACTGCCCGTGGCAGTCTACAGCCCACGCGAGCATTTCGACCAGGTCAAGGACCTCTGGTACGGCGTGCGCACGCCCGACGGCCGCTGAGCCGAACCCCGGCCGATCGGGCCGGGGACCGGAGCCGCCGGATCACGAAGCCGGGCGCGGATCTGACCGGAACCCGAGCGCCGAAGCCGGGGCCGGCGCGCGTCCGGACGGCCTCGCCACGACTTGTCCGGGGGCCGGCGCGCGGGTCTGGCCGGGTGCCTTTCGACGGCCGGAGCGGGCTGCCGCGACGGGACCGTCCGGAGCGGCACTTATCCCGTGCCGCGCGGCGGCCGGCGCTTGTATCGGGATGGGAGCGTGAAATACTCGCGCCCGTCATCAACCGTTTACCCCCAATCCCGAGCGTCGTCCGGATGAGTGCAGCGAGCCCCAAGGTGTCGGACAAGGCGCAGGAACCCTCGATGGAGGAGATCCTCGCCTCCATCCGTCGCATCATCGCCGACGACCAGAACGCCAAGGCCGAGGGACCGGCGGCCCCGCGTCCCGCGCCACCGCCGCCGCCCGAGAACGACGACGTGCTCGATCTCGCCGAGATCGCGCAGCCGATCCGCAAGCCCGTGCCCCTCGACGAGCCGGTGGTCGCCTTCGCCAAGGCACCGCCGGAGAAGGCGCCGATCGAGGACGGGCAGATCGACTTCGATGCGATCTCCTTCGACGACGACGAGCCCGAACCCGAGCCGCTCCCGCCGCCCCGGGCCGCCGCCCCGGTCGAACCACCGCGCCCGGAGCCCGACCCCTGGGGTCTGGAGCCGGAGCCGGCTCCGATGTCGGCCCCCGTATCGGCCGCCACCGAGCGCCTGACCTCGGCCGTCACCGACGCCAGCGTGGCGCAGGCCTTCCATATGCTCTCGAACACGGTGATGAGCAGCCAGGCCCGTACCCTGGAAGACCTCGTGCAGGACATGCTGCGTCCGATGCTGAAGGGCTGGCTCGACGAGAACCTGCCGAGCATGGTCGAGCGGCTGGTCCGGGCCGAGATCGAGCGCGTGGCGCGGGGCCGCTAGGCGTCAGCGCCGGGCCCGGACGGGCGAATCGCGGGGCGTGCGTGTTGACGCCGGGCACCTGACGGGTTGAAAGCGGGCCGACCCCGCCGATCCGAGACGTGAACCGACACCGCCCATGATGGACAAGACCTTCGACCCCGCCGCCGTCGAGGCGCGCGTCAGTGCCGCCTGGGAGACCGGCGGCGCCTTCCGGGCCGGCCGCCCCGAGCGCGCCGGGGCGAAGCCCTTCACCATGGTGATCCCGCCACCGAACGTGACGGGCAGCCTGCACATGGGGCACGCCCTCAACAACACGCTGCAGGACATCCTCTGCCGGTTCGAGCGCATGCGCGGCCGCGACGTGCTCTGGCAGCCGGGCACCGACCATGCCGGCATCGCCACCCAGATGGTGGTGGAGCGCCGCCTCGCCGAGGCGGGGGAGCCGGGCCGGCGCGAGATCGGCCGCACCGCCTTCGTGGAGAAAGTCTGGGCCTGGAAGGCGGAATCGGGCGGGGCCATCGTCAATCAGCTGAAGCGGCTCGGCGCCTCCTGCGACTGGACGCGCGAGCGCTTCACCATGGGCGTCTCGGGCGCCCCCGACGACCAGATGGTCCGCGCCGTCACCAAGACCTTCGTGGACCTCCACGCCCAGGGGCTGATCTACCGCGACAAGCGCCTCGTGAACTGGGATCCGAAGTTCCAGACCGCGATCTCCGACCTCGAGGTGCTCCAGGTCGAAGTGAAGGGCCACCTCTGGCACTTCGACTATCCGATCGTGGACGACACCGGCGCCGAGACCGGGGACGTCATCACCGTGGCGACCACCCGGCCCGAGACCATGCTCGGCGACACGGCGGTCGCGGTCCATCCGGAGGATGAGCGCTACACCCACCTCGTCGGCCGCCGCGTGCGCCTGCCGCTGGTCGGGCGCCTCATCCCGATCATCGCCGACACCTATTCCGACCCGGAGAAGGGCACGGGTGCGGTCAAGATAACGCCGGCGCACGACTTCAACGACTTCGAGGTGGGTCGCCGCGCCGGCTGCACGCCGATCAACATTTTGGATGCGGAAGCCCGCGTAAGCCTCGACGGGAACGCGGCTTTCCTGGCGGATGCGAACCCCGAGCCGGAGGCGCTGGCTCTCCACGGACTCGACCGCTTCGCGGCGCGCAAGCGCGTGGTCGAGCTGATGGAGGCGCGGGAGCGCCTGCGTCTGGTGGAGCCCAACACCCATGCGGTCCCGCATGGCGACCGCTCCAACGTCGTCATCGAGCCCTACCTCACGGACCAGTGGTACGTGAATGTGAAGCCGCTGGCGGAGCGCGCCCTGCAGGCGGTGCGCGACGGCAAAACCCGTTTCGTGCCCGAGAATTACGAGAAGACGTTCTTCCAATGGTTGGAGAACATCGAGCCGTGGTGCATCTCGCGCCAGCTCTGGTGGGGCCACCAGATCCCGGTCTGGTACGACGACGAGGGCGGGATCTACGTCGCGACCAGCGAGGCGGAGGCACAAGCCCAGGCCGACGCGAAGCGCGGGACCCCCGTCGCCCTGCGCCGGGACGAGGACGTCCTCGACACCTGGTTCTCCTCCGCCCTGTGGCCGTTCTCGACGCTGGGCTGGCCCGACGCGACGCCGGAACTGGAGCGCTACTACCCGACGAACACCCTGGTCACGGGCAAGGACATCATCTTCTTCTGGGTCGCCCGGATGATGATGCTCGGGCTGCACGTCACCGACCGGGTGCCGTTCGACACCGTCTACCTGCACACCCTGGTGCGCGACGCGTCCGGCGCCAAGATGTCGAAGTCGAAGGGCAACGTGGTCGATCCGCTGGGACTCATCGACCAGTACGGCGCGGACGCCCTGCGCTTCACCCTCGCGGCGATGGCGGCGCAGGGGCGCGACATCAAGCTCGCGGTGAACCGGGTCGAGGGCTACCGCAACTTCGCGACGAAGCTCTGGAACGCCTCGCGCTTCGCCGAGATGAACGGCTGCGTGCTGCGCGTCGATTACCGCCCCGAGGCCGCCGCCGAATCCCTCAACCGCTGGGCCCTGGGGGAGGCGGCCCGGGCCGTCGCCGAGGTCACGGCGGCGCTCGAGGCCTACCGCTTCAACGATGCGGCGGCGGCCGCCTACCGCTTCGTCTGGAACATCTTCTGCGACTGGTACCTCGAACTGGCGAAACCCGTGCTGCAGGGGGAGGGCGTCGATCCCGCCCTGAAGGCCGAGACGCAGGCGACCGTGGCGTTCCTGATCGATCAGATCGCCAAGCTGCTGCACCCGTTCATGCCGTTCCTCACCGAGGAACTCTGGGCGATCAAGGGCGAGGGTGTTCCGGAGCGCGGCCTCCTGGCGCTCGCACCCTGGCCGGACCTCGCGGCCCTGAACGACGCCGATTCCGAGGCCGAGGTGGGCTGGCTGGTGGACCTCGTCTCCGAGATCCGCTCGGCCCGTTCGGAGACCAGCGTGCCGGCCGCCGCGCAGATCCCCCTCGTGGTGGTGGGGGCCGACGACGCCCTGCGTGCCCGCGCCACCCGCTGGGGCGACACGCTGATCCGGCTGGCGCGGCTCTCCGGGATCCGCTTCGAGGCGAGCGCCCCGAAGAACTCGGTGCAGTTGCTGGTGCGCGGCTCGGTGGCGGCCCTGCCGCTGGAGGGCATCGTGGACCTGACCGCCGAGGTCGCGCGCCTGCAGAAGGAGGCTGCCAAGGCCACGGCCGAGATCGCCAAGATCGAGGCCAAGCTCGGTAATGCGGACTTCCTCGCCCGCGCCCCCGACGAGGTGGTGGACGAGCAGCGCGAGCGCCGGGACGCCCAGGCGGCCCGCCTGGAGAAGATCTCGGAGGCGCTCACGCGGCTCGCCGGTTGAGCGTCACCGGCCATCGCCCCGTCCGGCCGGCGGTCGCGTCATGACCGGCGCCGTCACCCTGGCGGGCCTCGGCTGGTCCGATTTCTTCTCGGATCAGTGCCGCCCGGACGAGGCCGCCCTCGAGCCCCAGCGCATCGCCACGGTGCACCGCGCGCGCATGGGCGCCCTCTCGGAGGCAGGTCCGGTCAAGCTGGTGCTGCCGGTCCACACCAACACCGGCGACTACGCGGTGGGCGACTGGGTGCTGGTGGAGCCCGAGACCGGGACCCTGCACCGCCGCCTCGACCGGCGCACGGTGCTGGAACGGCGTCGCGAGGGCAGCCCGACACCGCAGCTCGCGGCGGCGAATGTCGATGCGCTCTTCATCGTCACCTCCTGCAATGCCGACTTCAACCTCACCCGGCTCGAGCGCTATCTCGCCCTCGCCAACCAGGGCGGGGCGGAGCCCGTCATCGTGCTGACGAAGGCGGATGTGGCGGAGGATGCGGAGCGCTACCGCCGGGAGGCCGAGGCGCTCCAGCGGGCCCTGTCCGTGGTGATCGTGAACCCGCGCGTGCCGGAGGCGGCGGCGCAACTCGCCCCCTGGTGCGGACCCGGCCGGACTGTGGCGGTGGTGGGCTCGTCGGGGGTGGGCAAATCGACCCTGGTCAACACCCTGGCGGGGCCTGACCAGGATGCACCCCAGGCCACGGGCGGCATCCGCGAGCACGACGCCAAAGGGCGCCACACCACCACGTCCCGCTCGCTCCACGCCATCGCGGGGGGCGGCTGGGTCATCGACACGCCGGGCATCCGCTCGCTGCAGCTCGGTGACGCGGCGCAGGGCCTCGATACGCTGTTCGCCGAGATCACCGAACTGACGCCGGCCTGCCGCTTCCGCGACTGCACCCATGTCCACGAGCCCGGCTGCGCCGTGCGGGCGGCGGTGGCGGACGGCCGCCTCGATCCCGAGCGGGTCGCGCGCTGGCAGACGCTGCGCGCGGAGAACCGGGGCAACACCGCGATCGCCACCGGCCCACGCGGCAACAAGAAGCGCTGAACGGCGGCACGGTCAGGCGCCGCCGGCATCCTCGCGCGCGATGGCGCGGTGGCCGATATCCCGGCGGCAGAAGCCCTCCGGCCAGTCGATGCGGGCGACGGCGGCGTAGGCGCGATCCTGCGCCTGCCGCATGCTGTCGCCCAAAGCGGTGACGGCGAGGACGCGCCCGCCATCGGCCAGCAGGCGCTCGCCCTCGGCGCGGGTGCCGGCCTGGAACACGATGACGTCCGCGTCCGCGCCCGCCGTCGCCACGCCCCGGATCTCGGACCCGCGCGTCACCGCACCGGGATAGCCCGCCGCGGCCATCACCACGGTGAGCGCCGCGCGGCGTTCGTCGAAGTCGAGGCGCAGACCGGAGACGTCGCCGTCGCAGGCGGCGAGCAGGGCCGGCACCAGGTCGGAGGTGAGGCGGGGCATCAGAACCTGAGCTTCGGGATCGCCGAAGCGGGTGTTGTACTCGATGAGCTTCGGCCCCTCGGCGGTGAGCATCAGCCCGGCATAGAGGATGCCGGTGAAGGGCGTGCCGCGCGCGCGCATCCCGTCGAGGGTGGGGGCGATGATGGTCTCCATCACCTGCCGCTCCAGGGCGGGGGTGAGGATGGTGGCGGGCGAATAGGCACCCATGCCGCCGGTATTGGGGCCGCGATCTCCGTCGAAGACGCGCTTGTGATCCTGGGCCGTGCCGACCGGGACGGCGCGGGTGCCGTCGCACAGGGCGAAGAAGCTTGCCTCCTCGCCGAACAGGCATTCCTCGATGACGATCTCGGCGCCCGGTTCCTCGAACAGGGCGCGCACCGCGGCTTCGGCCTGCTCGGCGGTCTCGGCCACCACCACGCCCTTGCCCGCCGCGAGGCCATCGGCCTTCACCACGATGGGTGCGCCGCGCGCGGCAAGGTAGGCAAGCGCCGGCTCCAGCGCCCGGAAGCGTGCGAAGGCGGCGGTGGGGATACCGTATTCGGCGCAGAGGTCCTTGGTGAAGCCCTTCGAACCCTCCAGTTGGGCGGCGGCCTTCGTCGGCCCGAAGGCGCGGATGCCCGCCGCCTGGAGATCGTCCACCAGACCCGCCACCAGGGGCGCCTCGGGCCCGACGACCACGAGGCCGATGCCCTCGGCCGCGCAGAAGGCGCGCACGGCCGCGTGGTCGGCCACCGTGAGGTCGGGCCGGTTCTCACCGTACGCGGTGGTTCCCGGATTACCCGGCGCGATGAACAGGCGGCCGCAGAGGGGGCTCTTGGCGATGGCGTAGGCGAGGGCGTGCTCACGCCCGCCCGAGCCGATGAGAAGGATGTTCATGGGGGTGATGTCCCCCAAAAGGCGCGGTTTGAAAAGGCCGTTCTGGCGCCGGCCGCGCGCCTGTGCACGCAAAGCGCGGCGCTGCGGCCGTGGCCGGCCTCCCGAACCCGCGGCCGGGATACGACGTTCTCGCATTTCAGCCTGGAACGAACCGGTTCCCTCCACGTTGAAACTGATCATGCCAGGCTGTCGCAAATCCGTTCCGCCGACGATGGCCCCGCCCCAGGGGCGGCGGGTGCTCCTGTCGCATTATGTCGCGCGTGGCCGACAGCCCGTTCGCCCCGCCAACGACAACCGGCCCATCGACGGCCTGCCCGTCTGGCGGATGGCCCTCGCGGTGAGCGCCGTTCCGATCGTCTCCGTGCTGGTGATCCTGTCGATCCTCATGTGAGCTCGGGCGTACAGCCTCCACTTTACCTCGGCGTGACGGCACCCTAGCGTCCGCCGCCATGGCCGTTCCTCCCCCACCCGCCAAAGCCGCGAACCCCGTCTCCAACGTGCCGGAATGGTCCGTCGGCGACCTCGCCTCCGCGTTGAAGCGCACCCTGGAGGACGCCTTCGGGCATGTCCGCCTGCGCGGGGAGATCTCGGGGTTCCGGGGCCAGCATGGCTCGGGCCACGCCTATTTCTCGCTGAAGGACGGCAACGCCCGCATCGACGCGGTGGTCTGGAAGGGCACCTTCAACCGCCTCCGGCAGCGGCCGCAGGAGGGGTTGGAGGTCGTCGCCACGGGGCGGATCACGACCTTTCCGGGCAAGTCCTCCTACCAGATCGTCATCGAGACCCTGGAGCCCGCCGGCATCGGCGCCTGGATGGCGCTCCTGGAGGAGCGCAAGCGCGTGCTCGCCGCCGAGGGCCTGTTCGCGGCCGAGCGCAAGCGGGCGATCCCCTATCTCCCGCGCGTGGTCGGGGTGGTGACCTCGCCCACCGGAGCCGTCATCCGCGACATCCTGCACCGGCTGGAGGATCGCTTTCCCCGCCCCGTCCTGGTCTGGCCCGTGCGGGTGCAGGGGGAGGGCGCGGCCGAGGAGATCGCCGCCGCGATCCGGGGCTTCAACGCGCTCGCGCCCGGCGGGCCGATCCCGCGTCCGGACGTCCTCATCGTGGCGCGCGGCGGCGGCTCGATCGAGGACCTCTGGGCCTTCAACGAGGAGTGCGTGGTGCGCGCCGCCTCGGACTCCGCGATTCCCCTGATCTCGGCAGTGGGCCACGAGACCGACACCACCCTGATCGACTTCGTCTCCGACCGCCGCGCCCCGACGCCGACCGGAGCCGCCGAGATGGCGGTGCCGGTCCGCGCCGACCTCGTCGCCGAGGTGGTGGACCTCGCGCGCCGCCAGCGCGAGGCGATCGGCCGGCGCCTCGACCGGGAGCGCAGCGACCTGCGTGCCCTGGTGCGGGCCATGCCCGACACCGACGCCTTCCTGGCGGCCAAGCGCCAGCGCCTGGACCTCGCCGAGGCCCGGCTCGGCCCGGCGCTCGCGGGCAATGCCCGGGTCCACCGCCTGCGGGTATCGCACCTCGTGGAGCGGTTCGCCCGGCACCCGCCGACCCTGGCGCTCGCCCAGGCGCGCGGCCGCCTCGCGCGCATCGGCGACCGGTCCGGCGCGGCCCTGCGACACGACACGGCCCGGAAGGGGGAGGGGCTGTCCTATCTCGGGCGCCGCCTCGTCATCGCCCGGGATGCCACCCTCGTCCGCGCCCGCACCGAGCAGGCCCGCAGATCCGACCGTCTCGGCGCCCTCCAGGCCCGCCTCGTCCAGGCCGGGGCGCGCCTCACCGAGCGCCGTGCCGACCGCCTCGCCGGCCTCGCCGGCCTGCTCGGTTCGCTGAGCTACCGGGCCGTGCTGGCGCGCGGCTACGCCCTGGTGCGCGACGGCGACGGGGCGCCGGTCCGCGCCGCCGCCCAGGCCCGCCCCGTCATGACCCTCGAATTCGCCGACGGCACCGTCGCGGTGCGGATGGGGGAGGGCGCGGCCCCGCCCGGTCCGGAGGCGGATCCTCCGGCCGCGAACCGCGACGCAGCGCCGCCCAGGCGGACGGGTGGTCGCAAGGATTCCGTGAGCAAAGGTTCTCCCGGTAAGGAAACCTCTGGCCAGGAATCCTCACGCAAGACTCCCGAACGGAAGGCTTCCACGCGCAAGCCCGCCGTCGCCCCCGCCGCGCCGGGGGAGGCCGCACTTCCGGGGCCTGCGGCCCGCCAGGGGACCCTGTTCGACCTGTGAGCGGTGGCGCCTGCGCCACGTCCGCGTCCGATGCATGGGTGAGGCTCTGCTCAGGTGTCTCCCGGCACGCCGGCCGGGTTGACGAATCCGGCTCCGTTTGCGACCGCACCGGGGAGACGGCCCACCCCTTGCGAGGCCAGGGCCGCGACGACGCGGAGAAGATGCGGCATGACCACGGCGATCGACAGCGGCCAGAAGCTCCACCTCGTCTTCGGCGGCGAATTGGAGAGCCTCGACGGCGTGAACTTTCGCGATGTGAAGGGTCTCGACATCGTCGGAATCTTCCCGGACTACGCCTCGGCGCAGACGGCGTGGAAGTCCAAGGCACAATCCACGGTCGACAGCGCGCAGACGCGCTACTTCATCGTGCATCTGCACCGCCTGCTCGAGCCCTGATCGGTGCAGGATAACTATAACTTAGGTGAAGGCATTGTGGGGACCGTCACGCGGCTGTAATGGACCCCCGCAGCGGGCAGGCCTGTTGACCGTTGACGGGACGGACCTCAAGGATCGCGAGATGAAAACCTCGGCATGAAGTCCTCGATCAAGATCATCGCCGGCAACGCCAGCCGCCCCCTGGCCGAAGCCATCGCGGCCTACCTCGAATTGCCGCTGGCCAAATGCATGGTCCGGCGCTTCGCCGACATGGAAATTTTCGTCGAGTTGCAGGAGAACGTGCGCGGCGAGGACGTCTTCATCGTCCAGTCGACCTCCTTCCCGGCCAACGATCACCTGATGGAACTGCTCATCATGATCGACGCGGCGCGGCGCTCCTCGGCGCGGCGCATCACCGCCGTGATCCCGTATTTCGGCTATGCTCGCCAGGACCGGCGCACTTCCGGCCGCACGCCGATCTCGGCCAAGCTGGTGGCCAACCTCATCACCGAGGCGGGCGCCGACCGCGTCATGACCCTCGACCTGCATGCCGGGCAGATCCAGGGCTTCTTCGACATCCCGACCGACAACCTCTTCGCCGCCCCCGTGATGGTGCGCGACATCAAGGAACGGCTCGACCCCAAGGACTGGATGGTGGTCTCCCCGGACGTCGGCGGCGTGGTGCGCGCCCGCGCCATCGCCAAGCGCATCGACGCCACGCTCGCCATCGTGGACAAGCGCCGCGAGCGCCCCGGCGAGTCGGAGGTGATGAACATCATCGGCGAAGTCGAGGGCCGCTCCTGCATCCTCGTCGACGACATCGTGGATTCCGGCGGCACCCTGGTGAACGCGGCCGAAGCCCTGCTCAACGCCGGCGCCAAGGACGTCTCGGCCTACATCACGCACGGGGTGCTCTCCGGCGGGGCGGTCTCGCGCATCGCCGCCTCCCGGATGAAGGAACTGGTCATCACCGATTCCATCCAGCCGACCCAGGCCGTCAAGCTCGCCCGCAACATCCGGGTCGCCACCATCGCGCCGCTGCTCGGCGAGGCGATTGGCCGGACCGCGACGGAATCGAGCGTCTCCAGCCTCTTCGCCTGAGGCGCGGCCCGGGGTCTCTCCCGGGCCGGCGACGCGATCCCGCGCCGACGCGGGCGGATCGCAATTGCGCAGACCCCATCGGAACCTGTATAGACGGCGCTTCCCTATTGCAGCGTTGAGACGGGATGCTGCCGGCCCCTCTTCAGGCCGGAGCGAGCGACGCCCTGTCGGCGGCGCCCCGGACCCGTCCCGCACGTACCTGTTGGAGTTACCCGATGTCGCAAGGCCCGCTGATGCCGAAAGCCACCGCCGTGTGGCTGGTGGAGAACACCTCGCTGGCCTTCGAGCAGATCGCCGATTTCTGCAAGCTGCACCCCCTCGAAGTGAAGGGCATCGCCGACGGCGAGGTCGCCGCCGGTATCAAGGGGCTCGACCCGATCACCACGGGCCAGCTCACCCGTGACGAGATCGAGAAGGCGCAGAAGAGCCCGGCCTACAAGCTCAAGGTCGCGGTTTCCAAGGTGAAGCTGCCCGAGGTCAAGCGCACCACCAAGGGTCCGCGCTACACCCCCCTCTCGCGCCGCCAGGACCGACCGAACGCCATTCTCTGGCTGCTGCGCAACCATCCCGAGCTGAAGGACGCGCAGATCATCCGGCTGGTCGGCACCACCAAGTCGACGATCCAGCAGATCCGCGAGCGCACCCACTGGAACTCGGGCTCGCTCCAGCCGATGGATCCGGTGACGCTCGGCCTGTGCACGCAGATCGACCTCGACTTCGAGGTCCAGCGCTCGGCCAAGGACCGCCCGGCCAACATGCCGGTGGATGGCGGCGCGACGCTCCTGCCCACCGAGGTCTCGACGGCCACGGACTACACGGAGGCCGACGAGCACCACCGCAGCGCCCGCGACGAGCGGCTCAACGCCGATTCGGTGTTCGCCAAGCTCAAGGGCATGCGCAGCACCAAGGACCACGACGAGGACTGACGGTCCTCGGCACGGACGACCTCGCCATCGAGCCCCGCGGCCCCGCAGGCAGCGGGGCTTTCGCGTTCAGGCCACCCGATCCCCGCCGGATCGCGGATCGGGGCCGTGCACACGAAACCGTGTTCGCTTCCCGCGTTCAAAATGTTTCTCTTTGTCTCCGCAGTCATCCGGCCGTCGCACGCTTGCGAATAACTCCACGGAACTCGGCATCCGGCGGCGAACCCGACCGGCATCCGCGCTGTGGGAGAGGGAAGCGTCGACATGGCCAATGCGGGCTCCGTCAAGAACGTCATCGTGATGATCGCCGATGGCGCGGGGTACAACACCCTGGAAGCCACCCGGCTCTACCTGAAGGGCCTCGCGGACGGCGATGCGCGCGCGGGCGCCGCCGGCAAGGTGCTGATCGCCGACGGGGCGAGCTTCACCGCCACGGCGCAGTC
This sequence comes from Methylobacterium sp. FF17, assembly GCF_025813715.1. NCBI lineage: Bacteria > Pseudomonadati > Pseudomonadota > Alphaproteobacteria > Hyphomicrobiales > Methylobacteriaceae > Methylobacterium > Methylobacterium flocculans. The sequence goes on along the minus strand of NZ_CP107532.1, from coordinate 5,177,472 downwards.
GGTCTATCCCCTCGACAACCGCACGACCCCCGTGCCCGGCGAAACCGGGCTCGCCCAGAACCCGGCCGTGGTCTACGACCCGGCCAAGAACTACGACTTCACCCCCGTCTCGGGCCTCGATCCGAACGGCCAGCCCCGCGCCTTCGCGGGCTACGAGTGGAACCGCAGCACCTATCCGGATTCGGGCAACACCGCCTCGTCCATCGCCACGGGCGACAAGACCTACAACAACGCCATCGACGTGGACGGCAACGGCGCGGAACTGTTCTCGATCGCCGAGCTCGCCAAGCAGCAGGGCAAGGCCACCGGCGTCGTCACCACGGTGCAGTTCAGCGACGCGACCCCCTCGGCGACGGGCGGCGCGCACAACATCGCGCGCTCCAACGCCAACCAGATCGCCCAGGAGATGTTCGGGGCCGGCACCCTCGACGTGATCGCCGGCACCGGCAATCCGGATTATGACGACAACGGCCGCCTCCGGACCACTGCCGACTACACCTGGATCGGCGCCGACCTCTGGAACGGCCTCAAGGCCGACAGCTACCAGTCGCAGGACGGCGCGACCTGGAACCTGCTTCAGGACCGCGCCGCGATCCAGGCGGCGGCCACCGGCGCCCCGACCTCCGAGCGCCTCGCGATGATCTCGAAGGCCTTCACCAGCAACAACTTCAACCGCTCGGGCGCGGCCGCCGCCAACACCACCGAGATCCCGTTCAGCGTGCCGCGGCTCGAATCCTCCGCGACGCTCTCCGAACTGTCGCTGGCCGCGCTCAACAAGCTCAACGCCGATCCTGACGGCCTCTACCTGATGATCGAGGGCGGCGCCGTCGACCGGGCGATGCACGCGAACAATCGCGGCCGGATGATCGAGGAATACATCGACTTCAACAACGCCGTGAAGTCGGTCGTCGACTACATCAACGCGCCCACCAGCAAGGCGACCTTCGAGGACACGCTGCTCATCGTCACGGCCGACCACGACCACCTGTTCTTCGGCCCCGAGGGCGCCACGATCCCCTACCAGGCGGTCCAGCCCGACCGGAACGGCGACGGTGTGCCGGAGGGCCTGTTCTTCTCGACCAATCACTCGAACCAGGTCATCCCGCTCTTCGCCGCCGGCGCGGGTTCGGCCCAGCTGACGCAGCTGGCCGACCAGACCGACGCCTTCACCGACGCCCGGGGCCAGGCCCTCGGCAGCGGCCGCGCCTTCACCGATGAGGCCGAACTCGGCGATTACCTGCTGGCCCAGGCCCGCCTCGGCGCGACGCCGGTGACCACCGGCAACGACAACCTGATCGGCTCGGAGGTGGGCGAGACCCTGGACGGGCTCGCCGGCAACGACGTCATCGACGGTCGCGGCGGCAACGACACCCTGGTCGGCGGCCTCGGCAACGACGTCATGCATGGCGGCCTCGGCGACGATGCCCTCTCGGGCGGCGCGGGCAACGACACCGCCCTGTTCAACGTCAGCACCGACGGTACCGACCGGATCGACCTCGGCGAGGGCAGCGACCGCGTCGAGGTCTCGGCGGCGGCGGCGGGCCAAGTGCGCCTCACCTTCACCTCGGCCGAGGTCGGCAACGGCACGGCCAATGACGGGCTGACCGGCGCGAACCAGGATGGCGGCCTCGCCGTGCGGCTTCAGGCCGAAGGCGCGGGGGACACGCTCACCGGCGCCGTCACCCGCATCGACGACGAGGGCCTCGCCTTCGTGGCGACGACCGATGGCCTCACCTTCGACGTGCGCGACCTCGTCGCGGGAACGCAGCGCGGAGACGGCTTCCGGGTCGTGGCGCTCGGCACCTCGGGCAACGACACCCTCGTACCGCTCAGCGGCCGTGTGGATCAGAGCCACTACGTCAATGCCGGCCAGGGCAACGACACCGTGACGGGCGGCAGCGCCGCGGACTTCCTCGTGGGAGGCGCCGGCAACGACACCCTCAACGGGGCGGGCGGCACGGACAGCTTCATCGGCGGTGCGGGCAACGACCGGATCGTCGGCGGAGACGGGGTGGACCGGGTGATCTTCACCGGGACCGTCGGCTCCGTCGCGCTCGGCCGGGATGCGAACGGATTCGTCACCATCTCCGGGGCCGACGGTACCGATACCCTGATCGGCATCGAGCAGTTCCAGTTCAGCGATCGCATGATCGACACGGCGGACGGCAACCCCCTGGTCGACGACCTGTACTACCTCCTGACCAACCGGGATGTGCTCGCCGCCGGCCAGGATGCGGATGCGCACTACGCCGCCTACGGTGCCGCCGAGGGCCGCGACCCCAACGCCTTCTTCTCCACCAAGGGCTATCTCGGCGTGAACGCCGACGTGGTGAAGTCCGGGGCCGAGGCGCTCACCCAGTACCAGCAGTCCGGCTTCAAGGAGGGCCGCGACCCGGGCGCGCGCTTCGACAACGAGTTCTATCTCGCCCGCCACACGGACGTGCGGGACGCCGGGCTGAACCCGCTGGAGCACTACCTCCAGTACGGCCAGGCCGAAGGCCGCGCCATCTTCGACGCGGTCGGCAAGGCCGCCGACATCAAGGCCGGGTTCGACGCCGAGTTCTACCTGCTCGCCAATGCCGACGTGCTGCAGGTCGCGCAGAGCACGGGCGCGAGCGACACCTTCGCCTTCGCCCGCCAGCACTTCGACACCGATGGCTGGAAGGAAGGCCGCGATCCGAACGCGGTGTTCGACACCAAGGGGTATCTGGCCGCCTACGGCGACGTCGCGGCGGCGGGCATCAACCCGCTCGGCCACTACGACACCTACGGCTGGAAGGAAGGCCGCGATCCCTCCGCCGACTTCGACAGCTCGGAATACCTTGCGGTCAACGGCGACGTGGCGCAGGCGGGGCTCAACCCGATGCAGCACTATCTGCAGTACGGTCTGGTCGAGAACCGCGCCGTCCTCAACGACGGCACCTTCGGCTACGGCACCATCGCCTGAACCCGAGCACCGGCGATGCAGGGGGGCCGCGCCGGCTGGCGCGGCCCCTTCGCGTTGCGGGCCTGCCGCGCCGATCGTTCCGGAGAGACCGGACGCGGCAGCGCGCGGACGGTTGCCCGACGCGCCGCGATCGGCTATGCCACGCCGGTTCTCCGTTCGGACTCGATACGGCTCGGGCACCTGCGCCGGGTCTCGCGCCCGTTGGAGGATCGCTCTCGACCATCGTTTGAGAACGCGTCGGCCCTCCTGTCCGGGAGGTTGAGCCCGTCGGGTCAGCGACCCCGGGCGGCGACGTCGAGGGCGCCCCGTCACACGAGCCGCCGATGCCGGCCTCCCGATGAGGCCTGTCAGGAGACAGAATGACCGCTGGTAACGCCCTGCAGCGTAGCCCGAGCCGCGACGATTTCGCGGCCCTGCTCGAGGAGTCCTTCCTCCAGCACGAGATCACCGAAGGGTCCGTCGTCAAGGGTCGCGTCGTTGCGATCGAGAAGGACGTGGCCGTCATCGACATCGGCGCCAAGACGGAAGGCCGTGTCGCTCTCAAGGAATTCAACGGCCCCGGCCGCGAAGGCGAACTCGCCGTCGGCGACGAGGTCGAGGTCTATGTCGACCGCATCGAGAATGCGCTCGGCGAAGCCGTGATCTCGCGCGACAAGGCGCGCCGCGAGGAGAGCTGGGTCAAGCTCGAGAAGGCCTTCGAGGCCAACGAGCGCGTCACCGGCGCGATCTTCAACCAGGTCAAGGGCGGCTACACCGTCGACCTCGACGGCGCCGTGGCGTTCCTGCCGCGCTCCCAGGTGGACATCCGCCCCGTGCGCGACGTCACGCCCCTGCTGGGCACCCCCCAGCCCTTCCAGATCCTCAAGATGGATCGCCGCCGCGGCAACATCGTCGTGTCGCGCCGCACCGTCCTCGAGGAGAGCCGCGCCGAGCAGCGCTCCGAGCTGGTGGCCAACCTTGAGGAAGGCCAGGTCATCGACGGCGTCGTCAAGAACATTACCGAGTACGGCGCCTTCGTCGATCTCGGCGGCATCGACGGCCTGCTCCACGTCACCGACATGGCGTGGCGCCGCGTGAACCACCCGTCCGAGGTCGTGACCATCGGCCAGACGGTCAAGGTCAAGATCATCAAGATCAATCACGAGACCCACCGCATCTCGCTCGGCATCAAGCAGCTGCTCGCCGATCCGTGGGAGGGCATCGCCCAGCGCTACCCCGTCGACGCCAAGCTCAAGGGCCGTGTCACCAACATCACCGATTACGGCGCCTTCGTGGAGCTGGAGCCGGGGATCGAGGGCCTGATCCACGTCTCCGAGATGTCCTGGACGAAGAAGAACGTCCATCCGGGCAAGATCGTCTCCACCTCGCAGGAAGTGGAAGTGCAGATCCTCGAGGTCGATCCGGTCAAGCGCCGCATCTCGCTCGGCCTCAAGCAGACCCTCCAGAACCCCTGGGAGGCCTTCGCCCAGCAGCATCCGGTGGGCTCCGAGGTCGAGGGCGAGGTCAAGAACAAGACCGAGTTCGGCCTGTTCATCGGCCTCGACGGCGATGTCGACGGCATGGTCCACCTGTCGGATCTCGACTGGAACCGTCCCGGCGAGCAGGTCATCGAGGAGTTCAAGAAGGGCGACATGCTGCGCGCCCAGGTTCTCGACGTCGATGTCGAGAAGGAGCGCATCTCGCTCGGCGTGAAGCAGCTCGGCGGCGACCCCTTCACGGAAGCGGGTGACCTCAAGAAGGGTCAGATCGTGACCTGTGAAGTGGTGGACGTGAAGGATTCCGGCGTCGACGTGAAGATCGTCGATACCGACCTCACCACCTTCATCCGTCGCGCCGAACTCGCCCGCGACCGTGGCGACCAGCGCCCCGAGCGCTTCGCCGCCGGCGAGAAGTTCGATGCCCGCGTGATCCAGTTCGACCGCAAGGCGCGCCGGGTCCAGCTCTCCATCAAGGCCCTCGAAATGGCCGAGGAGAAGGAGGCGATGGCCCAGTTCGGTTCGACCGATTCGGGCGCTTCGCTGGGCGAGATCCTGGGCGCGGCCTTCAAGAAGGCCCGCACCAGCGACGACAAGGACGAGCCGCAGGACTAAGCCCTTCGGCAAGCCCCCGGTCCTTCGGGACCGGGGGCCGGGATACGACCACGACGCCCGCGCGGGATCGCCTCCCGCGCGGGCGTTTTCGCATGCGCTCCCCCCGACGCGAGCCGCCATGGGAGACCCCTTGTCGGTCCGTGCCGGACGGCGCTAGAACACGCGCCCGTCATCGCGCCGACGACGGCGGATATGACGGCGTCCCGCCCCTGTCTCGCGCAAGGACGCGTGCCGCACCAAAGGCTTGGTGCAAATCGGCGGGGAGTGTGGGACAAGGACCGGAAGGCGCACGCATGTGGGCCGATGCCGGCCCTCGGGTCCGGACAGAATCAGCCGGCGCAGCCGGCGCGCGAGGGAGCGTAATCAGCGCATGGCTGCGGATGCCGAACTTCTGATCGATCGCCGGCGCCTGCGCCGCAAGCTCTCCCTGTGGCGCGTGGTCGGCATCGGCGGCCTCGTGGTCGCGGTCGGTGCGGTGGGCCTGCGGGTGCGCAGCGGCAGCGAGGGTCTCGGCCTCGGCAGCGTGCGGCCGCAGATCGCCCGTATCTCGCTCGGCGGCTTCATCGCCGGCAGCGAGGCCACCACCAAGCTCATCGAGCGGGTGCGGAACTCGAACGCCGTCCAGGGCGTCGTGGTCTCGATCTCCTCGCCGGGCGGCACCACCACCGGCTCCGAGGAACTCTACCGCAACCTGCGGGCGCTCTCGGAGAAGAAGCCGATGGTCGCCTTCGTGGACGGCACGGCCGCCTCGGGCGCCTACATCGCGGCGATCGCGGCCGACCACATCGTGGCCCGCGAGACGGCGCTGGTCGGCTCCATCGGCGTTCTGTTCCAGTATCCCGACGTCTCGGGCCTCCTCGACAAGGTCGGGGTCAAGGTCGAATCGGTGAAGTCCGCACCCCTGAAGGCCGAGCCCTCGGGCTTCTCGCCCACCTCGCCGGAGGCGCGCGCGGCGCTGGCCTCGGTGGTCGGCGACACCTACGCGTGGTTCAAGGGCCTGGTGGCCGACCGGCGCAAGCTCACCGACAAGGAGCTCGCCAGCGTCTCCGACGGCCGGGTCTTCAGCGGGCGCCAGAGCGTGCCCCTCAAGCTCGTGGACGGCGTCGGCGGCGAGCGCCAGGCCATCGCCTGGCTCGAGGCGGAGCGGGGCGTCGCCAAGGACCTGCCGGTGCTCGACTGGAAGCCCACGGCCAGGAGCGATTTCCGGCTCTGGTCGGCCCTCGGAATCGGCGCCGACCTCGCGGGCCTGGGCGGCCTCGCGGCTCGCCTGCGCCAGGTCGGCGACGAGACGGCCGGGCTCGCCGAGGGCGGTCTCCTGGTCCTGTGGCGCCCCGGGCCGGCGGAAGCCGCCCGCTGAAGCGCGGGCCCGTCCCCACCCCATTCGTGCATGACGTCGTGAAGGTTCCCGCATGATCAAGTCGGAGCTCGTGCTCAAGATCGCCGAGCAGAACCCGCACCTCTACCAGCGCGACGTCGAGACCCTCGTGAACGCGATCCTCGACACCATCGCGGATGCCCTGGCCCGGGGTGACCGGGTCGAGCTGCGCGGCTTCGGCGCCTTCTCGGTCAAGCGCCGCGATGCGCGGCGCGGGCGCAACCCGCGCACGGGTGCGGCCGTTGCCGTCTCCGAGAAGGCCATCCCCGTGTTCAAGACGGGCAAGGAGATGCGCCTTCGCCTCAACGAGGCCGGCATCGGTGAGGCGGACGCCGCCTCCGCCTCCTGACCGCCGCCCCGTTCCCCAACGCTTCGGAGTTTCCCGCGATGATCCGCTTCCTCAAGGGCCTGGTGCTGCTTCCCGTGGCGATCCTGGTGGTGGCCCTGGCGGTCGCCAACCGCGATCTGGTTCGGATCTCGTTCGATCCGTTCTCGCCCGACATGCCGGTCTTCAGCGCGACGCTGCCGCTCTACCTCCTGCTGTTCATCGCCGTGGCCTTGGGGGTGCTGCTGGGCGGCTGCGGCGCCTGGCTCGGGCAATCGGGCACCCGCCGCACCAGCGCCGAGCGCCGCCGCGAGATCCGCCGCCTGGAGAGCGAGACCGCCCGCCTGAAGACCTACGCGCCGCCGCCGGCCAACGAGGGTCCGAACGGCATCTACCGCAACGCCTCCGACCGCGTCGCCCTGCCGGCCCCGCGCTGAAGGCCACACGCGTTCCACCATGGCCGCCATCGCGATCAAGATCTGCGGGCTGAGCACGGCGCCGACCCTCGACGCCGCCCTAGAGGCGGGCGCCGACCTCGTGGGCTTCGTGCACTTCGCACGAAGCCCACGCCACGTGAGCCTGGAGACCGGCCGGGTCCTCTCCGCGCGCGCCAGGGGGCGGACCGAGCGGGTGGTGCTCCTCGTCGATCCCGACGACGCCCTGGTGGCGGCGTCGGTCGAAGCCCTGGACCCCGACTGGATCCAGCTCCACGGCCGCGAGACCCCGGAGCGCGTGGCCGCCATCCGCGCCGCGACGGGGCGCCGGGTGATGAAGGCGGTCGGAATCGCGACGCGCGCCGACCTCGACGCCGTGGCGGTTCATGCCGGCGCCGACCGGCTCCTCCTCGACGCCAAGGCGCCCCCCGGCGCGGCCCTGCCCGGCGGCAACGGCCATGCTTTCGACTGGGACATCCTCACCGGCGCGGAACTTCCGGTGGGCACCATGCTCTCGGGCGGCCTCACCCCAGAGACCGTGGCGGAGGCGCTCGCCCGCACCGGCGCGCGGGCGGTGGACGTCTCCTCGGGCGTCGAGACCCAGCCGGGCGAGAAGTCGCCGGAGCGGATCGCTGCCTTCATCGCGGCCGCCAGGCGCTGACGGGGCAGGGGGCTCCGCGCCCCGCGCCGCTTGCCCGAGAACTCCGGCTCAAGAACTCCGGCTCAAGAACTCCGGCTCAAGAACTCTCGCCCCAAGACCCTTGCATTCGCGTGCGAAAACCCCTGATCTCAAGGATCGGCGCGTTGGCCGCATTGTCGCCGGACCCCGTGCGGGTCTAGGCGTGTCGCCAAGCGCACCCCGTGATTTCAAGGACCAAGCCCGTGACCATCGCTCCCCCTCCGAACTCGTTCCGCAACGGCCCGGACGAGCGCGGCCGCTTCGGCATCTTCGGCGGACGCTTCGTGGCCGAGACCCTGATGCCGCTGATCCTCGACCTGGAGGCGGCCTACGAAACCGCCAAGGCCGATCCGGCCTTCCAGGCGGAGATGGACAGCCACCTCACCCACTATGTCGGGCGGCCGAGCCCGCTCTACTACGCCGAGCGCATGACGGAGCACCTGCGCGCGCAGGCGGCCCCTGGGCACGGCGCCAAGATCTTCTTTAAGCGGGAAGAGTTGAACCACACCGGCTCGCACAAGGTGAACAACGTGCTCGGCCAGATCATGCTGGCCCGCCGCATGGGCAAGCCGCGCATCATCGCCGAGACGGGCGCCGGACAGCACGGGGTCGCCACCGCCACCCTCTGCGCGCGCTTCGGCCTGAAATGCGTGGTCTACATGGGCGCCGTCGACGTGGCGCGCCAGGCACCGAACGTGTTCCGCATGAAGATGCTCGGCGCCGAGGTGGTGCCGGTCCAGTCGGGCACGAAGACCCTCAAGGACGCGATGAACGAGGCCCTGCGCGACTGGGTCACCAACGTCGCCGACACCTTCTACTGCATCGGCACGGTGGCGGGACCGCATCCCTACCCGGCCATGGTGCGCGACTTCCAGTCGATCATCGGGCGCGAGACGAAGCAGCAGATGCTCGAGATGGAGGGCCGGCTGCCGGATTCGCTGGTCGCCTGCATCGGCGGCGGCTCGAACGCCATGGGCCTGTTCCACCCCTTCCTCGACGACCCCGAGGTGCAGATCTACGGCGTCGAGGCGGCGGGCCACGGCATCGCCAGCGGCCTGCACGCGGCCTCGCTCTCGGGCGGCAAGCCCGGCGTGCTGCACGGCAACCGCACCTACCTGCTGCAGGATACCGACGGGCAGATCGCCGACGCGCACTCGATCTCGGCCGGCCTCGACTATCCGGGCATCGGCCCCGAGCACGCCTGGCTGCACGAGGCGGGCCGGGTGACCTACCTCTCCGCCACCGATTCCGAGACGCTGGAGGCCTTCAAGCTGTGCTCGATGCTGGAGGGCATCATCCCGGCCCTGGAGCCGGCCCACGCCCTCTCCAAGATCTTTGAACTGGCGCCGCAGAAGCCGGCCGACCACCTCATGGTGCTCAACCTCTCCGGCCGGGGCGACAAGGACATCCCGCAGGTCGCCGAGATCCTCGGCACACGCCTCTGAGGGACGGCCGAAGGGCTGCGTTTTCCACCTCCGGACCCCGTTGACACCCGAGGGCGGGTTTCCTTATACCGCCGATCTCAGCGCAGCCGCCGGGATCGGTGGCCGCGAGATGGCGGGGTAGCTCAGTTGGTTAGAGCAGAGGAATCATAATCCTTGTGTCGGGAGTTCAAATCTCTCCCTCGCTACCAAAGTTCTAGCCCGCTGAGTCAATGACTTAGCGGGCTTTTTCTTTGCTCTTCGAGACCCATAAGAACGGCTATACGCGCGCTCAATGCCAGCGCACCCCTTTGAAAATGCTGCTTTCGATGAAGGGCCTAGCCGCTGGTGATCGGCCCCCTTGGGAGTGGCCCGTCCTGAAGCCTGTCTTTTGAGCCGACAGAGGACGGAACCGATGGCCCAACGACCCCAAGCCCGAGGAGATCGTGAGCAAGCTGCGTCAGGTCGACGTGCGGGTCTCACAAGGACAGAGCGTCGCCGCGTCGAGCAGGGCGATCGGCGTGACCGAGGTGACGTACTCTCGCTGGCGCAAGGAGTACGGCAGCCGGAAATCGGGCCCAGTGAAGCGGATGAAGGGTCTTGAGACGGAGAACCAGCGTCTCAGGAAAGCCATTGTCGACCTAACGCTGGACAAGCTGATCTTGCCGGAGGCGTCCCGGGGAAACGTCTAAGCCCCGCGCGCCGACGCGCCCGTGTCGAGCACATCATGCTGAGGATGACCGTCTCCGGGCGTGGCGCCTGCCGGGCGCTCGGTCAGCATCGCTCGACACCGCGCAAGGTACCGCGGGGGCGCGACGACGAAGAAGCGTTGACGGCCGATCTCATCGCTCTGGCGGAGCGGTACGGTCGCTACGGCTGCCGGAAGATGAGCGCCTTGCTGAAGGCGGCTGGATGGTTCGTCAACGACAAGGGTGAGCTTCCACATCTGCACAGATGTGGTGTGGAATGGTGTGGAGGTGTGGGCCACCCGTAATCCACACCCACACCCCGATCATAAGGGGTGGGGGTGGCTCGCGGGCGCCCCTCTCTGGTGTAGATGTGAGAGCCCTCACGGTGATCCCGGCGGGCGACAAATGGGGGGCTTTCGCGGAAGAGATTGACTCCGCCGAGCAGCGCGCCCGGCTCCAAGCCCTCCGGGCTTTGGTGCGGGTCTAGGCCAGCCCCCGCGTGGCGGATGCCTGCCGGCTTCTCGCCCAGGCTGAGACCGATCCTGCTGCCCTGGAGCCCGCGAGCGTCGCCCTCAACCGCCTCGCACCAGCAGACCGGCGCAACGTGCTGGCGTCCTAGGCGCGTCTCGCCCAAGCCATTTGAAAAGAGCGGCCCATGCCTTCGCCGACGCTCGTCTTATCCCCCAGCAGCCGACGCCCTGAGGCGATCACCTGCACGGCTTCGCGGCTGATGCACTCCTGCCGAGCCACCACTTCTAGGTCTCTCAGGTACTCGATCACCAGCTCACGCGCTTCCGGTCTTCCCTTGAGTGCGGGTCCGACCTTCGACGTGACTAGGGAGGGGATGGTTGCCCAGAACTCCGCAGGCCGTTCGAGCATAGCGCGCACTCCTGTGAGGTCACGGAGGCGTGGGTCTGCCTCGAAGGTGCGACATTCATTAACTCAGATTGGAGGGGGGTCTGCCGGTGTGATTGCGCACGGATGCGGCGGCCCCAGCCGAGGGGTGGACCGGCCTAGCGGGATGGCGCCGCGTGCGCCAGACACGAAAACGGCGAGGCTTTCGCCCCGCCGCCGATCGTCTCAATCGTGTGACGGCCTAGCGAGCCGGACCACCGGAGGTCTGGCCGTACTGCTGGACGAGGAAGTTCGGCTGGTTGGCGTTGCCTTCCTGGGCCGAGTCGTAGCGCCGGCCATAGCCGATCGAGCCGGTGGTGATGTCGTCGTAGCGGCTGTCGACGCTGGCCGATGGGATCGCGGCAGCAACGTTCGTCGAAGAGGCGCGGCCCTGAGCAAGGGCGGGCGAAGCAATCGCGCTCACGCTCAGGACAATAGCAGCAACAGCAGAGGTGATACGGGTGTTCATGGCACAATCCACTTGGGTTTGCGCGGTCTCCGTCGAATGGCGGCTGGCCGTGACTTGTTCAGTGACCTTGATCTAGGAGCCCTTCAGCCGGATCGCCGTGCCGTTTGGCACGCGTGCATCAAACCGACATCTCGCGCACAGGAGTACGACGCATGATCCGTCCGCGAACGACCGTGCTGTCCTCCGCTGTTCCTCAGGAACCGGCCGCTCCCCCTGCTCCGCCGTGGCAGGAAGCCATCGTCCCGATCGCAGACGCCCTGCTGACCCTCATCGCGGCCGTCGAGACCCAGCCGAGCGCCGGCCCGGCTGTGAAAGCCTTCCAAGCCGCGATCCGGCGAAAGGGCGAGGAAGCCTCGGCGGCGGGCGGTCTTGAAGCCATGGACGCGGCGCTACGGATCGTCGCCGATGCCGCTCAGGACCGCTCTGAGCGCCGCAAAAGCATCATCGACAAGGCATGGGCAGGCCTGCCCGGGTGGCGCCCGGAGGGACACCAGCCGTGATGTCCTCAGTAGCCGTCATAGAAGCGACGCGGGCCGCCATACCCATCGCCGTCACCGCGACGGCCATAACCGTCTCCGTAGCCGTAAGCCGGGCGTCCTTCGTAGAACCGGCGAGGACCTCCATACCCACCATAGCCGTAGCCACGGTCATTCGGGCGGCAGCGGCCCCACGGATTGGGATGGAAGCCGGGGCCGCATCCACCGGCTACGAACTCGACCACAGCTTCACTCCGGCTCTGTTCGAAGGGGTCGAACGAGAGGTCAGCGGCATTGGCCGAGGTCGCCAGACTGAGCCCGGAAACCATCACGGCAGCTATTCCCAGTACCTTCACGCGCTTCATGACCTGAACCTTGTTGGCGGCCGGCCGCAGCCTTGGCTGTCCGGAGAAACCTGAAGCTGCGCCCCATCCGCTGAACCGATGCTGATGGAAGCGCGGCCGTTCCGTTCAGACAGTCTCAGACCCGTGACCCGGAGGCTCTTCACATGACCGAGACCGAACGCGCCGCCGACAACGCCGGCATCAAGAAAGCCCAGATCGTCGCCCACACGGACGAATGCAGCCCGGACGCTGGGACCTTCCGGGAGCGCATCACCACCGAGACGATGGTTGTCTCCGCCGACAGCGCCAAGGTGTTGATGCTGACGGATCGAACCGAAGCCGGCATATCGGTGATATAAGCAAGCACACGGCAATCACTATGATCAAAGCTGCGAAGATGGTACATTATTTGGCGTCGGAACCATAAGACCCTGTTTCATAATTCCTTCGCCAGTCGCCTGACCAGGACCATCGCTGCTGCTAGGACGAAGAAGGCGAGTGCGGAAGAGGCCGTCGCCTCATGATCCCTGGCGAGCCTACGGCATCGACTGATCCAGCCGAAGGTTCGCTCGATGACCCACCGTCGCGGTTGAACCGCGAAGCCCTTCTGTCCCTCGTCGGGCGCGACGATCTCGATGGTGATCGCCGTCGCGGTGCCGACGCGCTCGCCTCGATAAGCCCGGTCTGCGAAGCAGTGGGCCAGGAATGGCCAGAGATCACGTGAGGCACGCAAAAGTGCGACGCCGCCATGGCTGTCGTGCAGGTTAGCGGGCGAGACGGCGGCGATCAGAAGGCGACCATCCGTGTCGGTCAGGGCGTGGCGCTTGCGGCCCACGACACGCCGGGCTGGATCGTAGCCGCGTTGCCCGTCGACGCCCACACCACCCGAGCGCGCCGCTTGAGCATCCATGACGGAGCCCGTTGGGCTAGCCTCGCGCCCAGCTCGTTCACGGTCGTCCATCGTGAGCGCATGGGCAAGGCGCTCGAACACGCCCGACGCTGACAGGCGCAAGAACCAGCGGTGCACGGTCGACCAGGGCGGGAACTCATGCGGCAGGTGCCGCCATGCGCAGCCTGTGCGGAGCACGTAGAGAATCCCGTCGAGCACCGACCGCATTGGCCAGCGCCATGGACGACCAGTCGCGGCGGGACAGGGCAGCATCGTGCCGACCACAGCCCATTCGGCATCGGTCAGGCAGGTTGCGTAGGGTCGGCTTTCGCGCGCAAGCTCGGCGCGAGCGGTGGGTGTCCACATCAGCGATCCAGGGTGAGCGTCAGACACTCCCCCAACGCCTGCGGCACCCGCCGCTCACCCAACCGCCAACATCCTCACCCCGTTATGAAACGGGGTCTAACAAGCGCACCTTACGGCCGATTTAGGTTTTGCTGAGCTGAACGGATGGCAAAGGCAGGAAAGATCATCCTCAACGTCATCGCCATTATCGCTGTCGCGGCTTCGATAGCCGCTGTCATGGGGCCTGGCACCAAAGAATTTTCTCCTTGGAGGGTGTACGCCTGCGATTTTCGACTGCTCAGCGCAGTAACGTGCAACCTTCCTTTGGCCGCAAACACGACCCGCATTCCGATATCTCCTCGTGAAGCCGATCATGAAAAGCGTGTGGCTTATCGGGAGCGCATCGTTGCGTGCGAGCGTGAGAAGACCGCGAAGAGGCGACACGGTGAACTCGTGCCGGCTCGGAAATGCTGGGACGAAAGTCCGACCTCCCTCGTCAATGCCTCAAGTCGATGAGGCCTGAGGCTTCTTTGCCAGCACGCAGCTGTTTGAACGTTGATCGAAACAGGCCATTGCCTAGGCTGACGGTGGGGTAGGATCGAGCCACGACGACGAGGAAACCCGACGTTCAGCCAGGCCAGTGCGGCAATCCGGCCCAGCGCTCGAAAGGGTCCCGCAGCAAGGCTACGCTCGCTCTGGAAGCCATCTTTGACGGCGAGGGCGAGGCGATCACCCGAAAGGCTATCGAGCTGACCCTGCGGTTCTGCGCATGTGCCTGGACCGCCTTGTGCCGCCTCGGAAGGACCGGGCTGTGCTATTCGCCCTGCCACCCATCGTGGATACGGCGGACCTGCCCAGGGCGACCGGCACCATCCTGCACGCGCTGGCAGCGGGGGATCTGAGCCCGGCCGAGGCCGCCGACATCTCGAAGTCCGTTGACGCCCCTGTGTGTGCGATCGAGGCGACGGATCTGCACGCCTGGAAACGCGCCTCGTCCGCCTGGAGGCCCGTTCCCCGCATCGGGCGCCTCAGCCGCCTGTCACGCGAGGAGATCGTGGCCAGGGTCGGCGCCGGGTACCCGTCCGTGAAACGTAGCCTCCGAGGCGTTCAAGGTCTCGATGGACGCGATGGACCGCCAGACCGCGCGCCACCGGGATTGGCCGTGCCGGCCGGCCCACCTCACCAATGACCGCACGTGCGAGTGGTCTCTCGCGTATGCGTTCGCTGAGTGCTCCCAGCTCGGCAGCAGCCAACGCTGCAGGGCCGAGCTTAGGCCATCGCCCAGGCGAGCACCAGAATACCACCCAGAAACATGCCGTAGGTCGCGACTACGGCGGCGACCTCGCGGTGCTGGCGTAGGACGGAGCGCGTGAGTGACATCGGACTGAACCAAGAGCAGGTGTGCTCCCACCGTCTGATCAGCCAATTACGCTCAGGCGAGGGCTCGAACTGCCCCAACGTACGAGAAACATCCGCCGTAGCGTAGCAGTCACATAAGGAGTTGGACGTGCGCCTGTGACCGGCCCGTCGAGATCCCGGCAGCTCGATGGCTGGTGGCTTATCTCGCGCCTGGATCGCTGATCGCTCCAGCCACCGCAGCGGTCAGCGCTGCGGTCATCATGCCGATGAAGGTCGCTGTGATCATGCCTCGGGCCCTTTCGAAGTGTGGCTCGGGCGCACCAAAGCCGTTGAATTTCGATATGCCAGCAATTCGTTTACGAGCCGTTAACTCTCATGCGCCTCCCCTTTACGGAGCAGCGACATGCGCGCGGTCATGGGTCGGGAGGGTTGGCGCAGCGTTGGTGCTGAGCAGCGCTGTGTCGATCGACGGTACCTGCCACGGTAGGGGACAGATACCGACGGGAGGCGTACGCCAAAATCACCGTACTCCCGGGCGGCCAGTATCGGACTGATGCCCCATTCACGCATACGAACCGCGCTTCCCAGGCCGAGCGTGTCGGCGTACTGCGCGGCAAAATCCTGAAGGTTGGGGGCTTCTGCTCCCTCACGATCCGCTTTCATGGCCCTTCCGCTCGCATCATCGAGGGCGAAGGCTGCACCGAGCACGGGGCCTCTTGTTCCTTCAACGGCATCCTTCACCGGGAGGAATCGTAGACGACGCGAGCGGCTACCATCGGCCCGCTCGGACGGGTTGCGGCCGTGGGTGTGACATCTGTGAGCGCATCAAATGGGCTGGGCCGAGTTGTAGGGCCGCCTGCGTATCGATTGCATCAAGTCTGTACGGGGCGCGGCGAAGAGGGCGCACCGAGCTACTCTGCTCCACCCATCACGCGGAAGCCGCCCATCTCTCCTGCATCAGCTGCATCGACAGCGGCAGGCCCAGGACGCGGCGATAGACGGCGATGCGTCTCAAGGCATTGCGTTTTTCTTGACCCAATTGAGCCAGATACAGCTGTTCAGCGGAACGGAGGAGCATATCTGCATCGCGCGCTGGCAGGATAGCCAGGGTATGTAGTGTGGGAAGAACCGACCGGGACATACGCATGTTCGAGGAACGTGCGGCGTTGATCCTATGAACCCTCACGGGTGTGTGAGCGCGCGATCGTAGTTAATCAAAAGCGTAAGATTGTTGGAACCTGGCGAGCCGGCCCGATCTTCGTGATGTCGTTTGAAATTTGCACCTGGGAAGGCGTTATCGAATGTACCAATACCCGCTAAAAGGAAATCAGCGTGTCGACACAGCTTCGTGCTGATATTGTTCGAGCCCTGACAGCAGCCGGTGAACAGGCCAAAGGAGCTGGGAGTGATACCCTTACTTTCGTGGATGACGTAATGCGCTTGGTCGATGGAGCCCTACGCTTTCTCGAACAGGATCACAGCATCTGGGAGGCTCGTCGGGCAGTACTCGAGCGGCTGGAGAGCACCGCGCGTCTGATCGATCGGGGCACAACTGGACCGTACGACGGACGCTTGCAGCGAGCCATCGGGACGGCCCGTGCACATGCTGTTGAAGCCATCAACGATCTACAGGCGCAAATCATTCGATATGGCCGTGTGAACGCAGCAGGCGATCGTGTGGGGCTCGGAAAAGTTGGTGCGGCCATTCAGTAGCGGGTGCGGCGACAAGCTGCCCTCCGACATGTGTCGTCGTGTCGAACGAAGGACCTGCCGATGCTCGGCCAGCATACACAAGCGCAGTTGGCCCAGGTCGTTGCCGGTCTCGGTGAGGCGTGATCCTGATCGAGCCCGATCACACGCTTGCCTATGCCAACGAGGCGGCGCTCGCGATGCATGGGGTGGCGGAACTGAGCGACCTCGGCGCCACGGGTGAGGTCGGCATCCGCAAGGACGCGACCCAGCGCACCGAGACGGTGTCCGACAAGGTCCGCCACACCGAGGTCGAGGTGGAGGACGGACGCGGCACGGTCAGCCGGACCGGGACCACCGGCACCACCACCGAGACGACCCCGCGCAAGCCGGTTTGAGCCATACCGCAAGGAGAGGCCGATCAGGCCTCTCCCATCCTCATGCACGCCTCGGATTGTGGGAGACGCGTATCGGCTTGGACACTCGCCGTTCGCACCACCGTTCGCAGCACCGGGCCCTCTATCGTTATGGCGGCATCGGGCCCTTTTCCGAGGAGGGCGACGGGCTGGATAGAGCAGCCACGCGGACCGGCTTTCGCAAGGCCGCGGCCCTTCCTGAATATCAGTCTAATCTCGCGTTAGGCACCCTTCAGAATTGGTGTGCCAATCGCTCCCGCATCCAATTGCCGAAACATCCCGATGCCCTTAGCCGGCAGAGGAGTAGCGTGAGGAGACGGCACCGGAATGGCAGCGCATGAACGAGATCCACCCTGCATGATCCCAGTGCGTATCGGCGTCGAAGCGCAAGCGAAGTCAGCAAGCAACGCAGCACTGCCGGAGCATGTCCGCGACCATCTCGGCAGCCAGCTTCAGCTCGCCTACGGCTTGCTCACGACAGATGAGCCGCCTCAGCGGCTCCGCGAGCTGATCGCGCAACTCGATGCGGTATTCGCGTCTCAGGACACGCGCGCCGCTGCTTCGTTCAAAGCCGGTCTCCTCGCCGCTTTGCCAAGCCTGCGCGGCTTTGCGATGTCGCTTGTCGTGAACGCCACCCGCGCGGACGATCTCGTGCAGGAGACGCTGCTGAAGGCGTGGAAGAGCCAGGATCGCTTCGTGCCCGGCACGAACCTGAACGCGTGGCTCTTCACCATCATGCGCAATCAGTTCTACACCGAGTGCCGCAAGGCCAGGCGCGAAGTCGAGGATGCCGATGGCGCTGCGGCCGCACAGCTCATCGAGCTTCCTTCACAGGAGCATGGGATCGAATTGCAGAAGGTTTGGGCGATCCTCGCCAAGCTGCCGCCAGCGCAGCGCGAGGCCCTGCTGCTCGTGGCAGGCCAGGGCATGACCTACGAAGCGGCCGCCGCCCTCCTGGGGACGCAGACAGGCACCATGAAGAGCCGGGTGAGCCGGGCCCGTGCATTTCTGGCGGCGGCTCTCGGGACATCTGAGGAAGGCGTTTCTGCGTAAGGAGCGGCTCCGCACAGCTTCCTTGCAACCTTCGACGTCTACCCGCGTAGGTAGCTCCATGGCTCAGCGGGTAACATACACCATCGTCGATCAGCCGGATGGGCGCTTCGATCTTCTCGTGCTCCTCGGCGCGCGCGTGCTGCATGCGCGGACAGGGTTCATGACCCTGGCCGAGACCGAGGAGGAGGTGGAGTTCCTGCGGGATCTGATGACCGCCTGTGGGGCACCCGTCGTTCGCGCGACAAGCTTCGGTGCAGTACCCTGTATTCCGATTCGGTCATGAGCGCGTCCCACTTTATGGGCGGGCCGGCTCTCCTTTGCTTTGTCCAACGCGCGAATGGCGAAGCCGGTTAGGGCGACAGGTAAGCGAGGTTACCGCCCTCACCGGGGCAATCGACTTCAGTTGCGCAAGATCATGGATCGAAACGGGCACCTCATACCAACTCTCATTGATCAGCATGCATGAGCCCATTGGCGCCGTCCGATGGACGTGATGCGCCAGGGCTGGGCGATGAGCTTGTTCCAGGCGTTGCAACAGTGGTCGAGGATGTCGGCATAGGATCGGAAGACGCGGTTGCCGAGCCAGTTGTCCCGCATGAACTGCCAGAGGTTTTCGACGGGGTTCAGCTCGGGCGAGCGGGCTGGGAGGGGCAGCAGGGTGATGTTGTCGGGCACAGGCAGCTTCCTGGTGGTGTGCCAGCCGGCCTGATCGAGCAGCAGCACGGCGTGGGCGCCGGGCGCGACGGTTGCGGAGATCTCTTCGAGGTGATGGGCCATGGCCGAGGTGGTGCAACGGGGCATAACCAAGCCTGCCCCCACGCCTCGGGCCGGACAGATCGCTCCGAAGATGTAGGCCGAGGCCGTGCGCTGATCCTTTGGCGCCGAGGGACGCGTTCCACGCTTAGCCCAGCGTCGGGTGAGCGTGTTCTTCTGGCCGACACGGGCCTCGTCGCAGAACCAGATCTCTACGGGCTTGGCCCCGACAGCCTGCGCGATCTGCGCCAAACGGTCGGTGAAGCTTTTTTAAAAACAGCCGCGGCGTCCGGGTCCTGGGCGTGATGGCGTGGACGGGCCGAAAGCTTCCGGTAGCCCATGGTCCGCAAGACCCGGCTCAAGGTCTGCTCGGAGACCGACACGCCGTGATCCTCGCACAGGATCTGGGCAAGGTCGCACAAGCGCCAGCGGACCACACCGTGGGCGGCGGGCGTCGGCCCCTGTTCGACCAGGGCCCTGAGAACCTCGCGCTGGTCGGCGTTCAGGCGCGGACGGGCACCCGGGGCCTTGCCGTCGATTAGCCCGCTTGGGCCATCGGCGTTGAAGGCCATCACCCAATCACGCACCGTCTGCAACCCGACCCCGCCGATCTCGGCCGCCTCCGAACGCGAGCCACCCGCGGCAATCACAGACAGCGCCAACAGGCGGCGGGTCTGGGACGGATCACGTGACCCCTTGGCTAAGACACGCAGGGCCTCGGCATCAAAATCCGACCGCAGCGGTACCGGAGCAGCCATCGCATCCTCCTCAGGCTCCAAAACCAGAGGACAGAATCATGACCCGCATATCGACGCCACCCCGCGTGAGTCTCGCTCAACGAGGCTTGGTATCAGGTGGATAGCATGAGGTCTCACGAATGGTGGGCGGCGCATTTGGGCCAAGATCGTGATGCGCCGTAGACTAGGTAGCATGTGCGACGAAGTCTTATCAAAGCTGTCAGCGAATTCTGCCTGCTCCAGGCGTCGGTGATCCGGAGCGAGCACCGGTCAGTTCGGGTGCTGCAACCATTCGCCTTTCCAGCTGGTTCCCCTTCGTCAGCACCGACGGTCGCGCCCTTGCGCAGATCGCGGCTGATCCAAGGACTTCGACAATGCAAGCTTTGAAGGCGACGATGATCGCCGCGCTGGTCTTGACACCAGCGATCGCGCTCGCTCAAGGCGCGCCCACCTGGCCGTCCAACGGTAACGGCACGAGTGCGGGGGAGCCTGCGAACCTCTGCCAGGAACTCGTCGCCTTCGTGCATCAGCCCGAGGCTGCCACGAAGGCTGCGGAGACACCGCCTCAGCTCGCGACTGCTGTGACGGCCAAGAGGAGTGACGAGTCTTCAGCAAAGCCGTCAGCGCCGGGCACGCCGCAGAACACCTCAGGCCAGAGCGGGCAGATCACGGCCTCCGGACCTGGTGCTGCCGGTCCACAGGGTGACGCGCAGAACAAAGCCGCTCCGACCGGCTCTACGGCGACGGCATCAGGACCCGTGAAGGATGCACCTGCGGCAACGCCGGCTGCGCCAGCGGCTCCCAAGCCATCTGCCGAGAACGTCCAGCAGATCGAGAACGCGGCTGGTGCCAACGATCTTCAGGGTTGCCGGGCGGCAGCCCAGACCATGCGCCGGGCCGGTGTCGTGATGCCTGGACCGCTGCTGGCTCTCGCAGCGATGTCACCGAAGCTCCTGGGAGCTGCCTCACGTCCTTGAGGACCCTCGCCTCAATCCCTCGGCGGCGTCTCTTGGACCATGTAGCCTCATCCATCACGCAGGATCCTATCATGACACGCCGCTCGACCACCCCTTGGCTGATGCCCGCCCTGCTCGGGACTGCTGCCGCCCTCGGTACGTCCGCCCTCTATGCCGTCTCGAAGGCCCGTGAAGCCGAAAGACGCACGCCGCCCATCGGCGATTTTATGACCGTGGATGGTGTTCGCCTGCACTACATCGTTCGTGGCCGCGGACAGCCGCTCGTACTGATCCACGGCAACGGCACCATGATCCAGGACTTCCTGGTCAGCGGGATCGTGGACGAACTCGCAAAGCGCTACTGCGTCATCATCTTTGACCGACCGGGCTATGGCTACAGCAGCAGACCCCGAGGGCTCTGGACCCCGAGGGCTCATGCCACTCTGTATGAGAAGGCCTTGGAACGCCTCGGCGTATCGAAGGCCGTCGTCCTCGGGCACTCCTGGGGCAGCCTCGTTGCAGTTGCGCTGGCCCTACAGGCTCCAGGCCTTGTCCGGAGCCTCGTCCTGGCGTCGGGCTACTACTATCCGACGTTGCGCGCCGACGTGATCCTGGCTTCGCCACCGGCCATCCCTGGCCTTGGTGATGTGCTGCGCTACACGGTGTCGCCGCTCGTCGGACGAGCTTTGATGCCGGGCATGATCAAGGGGATGTTCGCACCAGCGCCTGTGCCAGAGCGGTTCGAACGCGAGTTCCCCAAGGAGATGATGCTGCGGCCCCTTCAACTGCGCGCCTCCGCGGAGGACGCGGCTCTGATGACACCTGTGACGATCGAACTGCAGGAACATTACCGCGAACTGAAGCTGCCCGTCGTCATCATCGCAGGGGCCGACGATCAGATCGCAGATGTTGGGCGTCAGTCGGAGCGACTGCACCATGCCTTGCCTCAGAGCGAGTTCATCGTCGTTCCGGGCATGGGGCACATGATCCACCATCTCGCGCCAGAGAAGGTCGTTCAGGCCATCGACCACGCTTTCGAATTGGGGCGCAACAACGCTTCTTCCTGATCTACGAGCTGCGCAGAAGCTTGCGTCAGGATCATAGAATGGCCCCCGCGTCGGTACTCTGGACGCGGGGGGAGGGCGAGCAGGCGCAGATTGATTAGAAGCTATTCGCTGGTATGGCGAAACGCTGCCGAGTCTATCCTACGCCAGCGTAAAGTCGGATGCTTCGGACAAGGGGCGGATCTCGATCTCGCGGGGACCAGACATTGGGTTGGGACAGCGCGTCACCCACTCGCTTGCTTCGGCCATGTCCTTGACCTGCCAGATCCAGTCGCCGTGGGCGGAACGGAGCCAATCCCCCATCCTTTTCAAGGATACGTCGGACTAGCGATGGCAGTAGAGGGCAAATTCATGCGACCTCGGCTAGCTATAAGAAACCAAATAGGAGATACATCGCAATCACAACTCGATTTTTTAAAATAGAATAATTATAATATGGAGACTCTATATCGATTCCAGCCCGTGAAGTACTTGCCATAGGGCGAATCGTTGCTATACGCGATGGGCCCGCGACGTCGCTCCGGCTGTCATCCACGGACAGGGGTCCATGCCTGTCGTTACTCCCACCCGCGACGAGCGCGGGAGCCAGCTTGCGAAGCTGTATCGTACGCAGTGCAAGGCCTTGCTGCGCTTCCTCGGCCGCAAGGTCGGTCAACACGATGCGGCGGATCTCGCGCACGAGGCGTTCATCCGGGTCGCGCGTGCCGACTTTGGCCAAACGCCCCTGCACAATGAACGTGCCTTCCTGTTCCAGATCGCTGCAAATCTCGCCGTGGATCACCAGCGTGCGCAGCGGCGCCAGTCTCGTGTTCTCACGAACACCGAGATCAACGATCTGCTGACGGTCGCCGACGAGACACCCGGCCCTGAGCGACAGGCTCAATCCCGTGGCGAGCTGCAAGGACTCGCTGCGGCGCTGCGCGAACTGCCACCCCGCCGCGCCGAGGCCTTCCGCCTCAGCCGTCTCGAGAACCTGAGCCACGCGGCGATCGCCACGCGCCTCGGTGTGTCGCTTCGAACCGTGGAAGCGGACGTCAGAATGGCGCTCGATCACTGTGCCGAACGTCTGCACGCCCGACGGCATCCGGATTGATTGCGGGATCGTCCTCGTGGAAACGTCTCACTGCATGGAGCGCTCTCCGAAGGAGGGCCCGCAACCCTTCCGGCAATCGGCAAAAGTAGAATGAGCGTGCCGAACCATCGGGGCCAGCCTTCGGGCGACGGGGATCGAAGCGTCGAGCAGGAGGCGCGCGCCTGGGTGGTCCGCCTGACATCCGGCACGGCAACTCAGGACGATGCGCGGGCCCTCGCGGACTGGCGCGCGAACCCGGAACACGACGCTGCGTTTCGCGCCGCGGCAGGCCTTTGGAAGACGGCCGGCCATGCACTGGCGGCCTCAGGAGAGGCATCGGCCGCCCGTGCCGGCACGCGTGGGTTGACCCGGCGCCGCATGATCGGCCGGGTCGCCGTGGGCGGGGTTGCGTCGGCCTCCATCGCGGCCGCGGGCGCCACGTTCGCGCTACGATGGCCGGCCTTGAACGCGGCCCACCGGACCGGAACCGGCGAGATCCGGACCTTGGCCCTCGCGAGCGGCATCCGCGTCGAACTGGATGCCGAGACGGCGCTCGACGCCGATCCCGATCCGGAAAGGCCGGCGATCGCACTGCACGCGGGTGCGGTGGTCGTCACGGTGCCGGCCGGCCATGCGGCCCTCACCCTGAGCGTCGGCGAGGCTCGCCTCGCCACCCAGACCGGTCAAGCGACGGAATTCGCCGTTCGCTGCAGGCCGAGCGACGGACTCTCCGGCTGGGTCGGCGGCACGGATGCCGACCTGACCTGCCTCTCCGGCCTCGTCACGGTCGTTCCCGCGCCGGGCAGAGCCGCAATGCGCCTCACGGCAGGGCACGCGATGGCGATCGGATCGGATGCGCGCGGGGTCCATCCCGTCGACATCGCCTCCGTCGCGGCCTGGAGGCGGGGCCTCCTCGTGTTCCGCGACACCCCCCTCTCCCAGGTCGTGGAGGACCTCAATCGATATCGCCCGGGCCGGATCATCCTGGGCAGTCCGAGCGCGGCCTCCCGGCGAGTGACGGGGATCTTCCACCTCGCACGTCCGGAGGAAGCCCTCGGCAGCATCCGGACCGCCCTGGCCTTGTCCGAGGTCAGATTGGGCGACCGGATCGTGGTCCTGCGCTGATCCCGAGAGCGCTCACGCATGACGACGTGAGCCATGATCTTTTTTTGCGGGTTCGTCACCCGCCGCACGTCTGAGGAGTCAGGCGGGCGATCACGACCCGTCGGGCCGCGGTCAGAAGACCGCGCGGAGACGGTGGGTCGAATGACGGTACGGGGACGTGGACAGAAGCGGACGGGGGACGGCTATCGGATGGTGACGGGCTTGAGTGGTGTCGCGGCGCTCGTCCTCGCCCTGCCGGCACCGGCCTCGGGGGCCATCGGGCAGGCGGACCGGAGCCACATGGCCCTTGGTCCGCACATCGTTCGCGTGGCCGCGATGGGGCCGGGTTCGGAGGAGATCCTCGACTTCGCGATTTCCGCCCAGCCCCTGGATGAGGCCCTGGCGACGTACGGTGCCGTCAGCGGCGTTCAGCTCATCTACGACAGCCACGCCACCCGTCGCCTTCGTGCGATGCCGCTTGCCGGACGCTACGAGCGGGTGGAAGGACTTCGACGCCTCCTCGTTGGAACCGGCCTCGTGCCGCACTTCACGGCGCCGCGCTCCGCAACCATCGTCGGCCTCGTCGCCCAGGCCGATCTCGGCAGCATCCAGGATGGCGCCGTCACCCTCGATGCCCTGGAGGTGATGGGGGATACGGCCCTCGGTCCGACGAACGGCTATGTCGCCAGACGCAGCGCGACGGCGACCAAGACTGGCACCTCGATCCTGGAGACGCCCCAGGCGGTCAACGTGGTCGGCCGCAAGGAGATCGAGGATCGGCAGGCGCAGAGCGTCAGCCAAGCTCTGCTCTATACGCCGGGCGTTCTCACGCAGTACGGCACGGACCTGCGCTACGACTGGCTTTATGTCCGTGGCTTCGTGCCCGGACGCTACCTCGATGGATTGCGCCTGCCCTTCGGCGCCCGGGGCTACTCGCAGCCGCGCATCGAGTCGTACGGCTTGGAGCGGATCGAGTTGCTGAAGGGTCCCTCATCGGGGCTGTATGGGCAGAACTCGCCAGGTGGCTTGCTCAACCTCGTGAGCAAGCGGCCGAGTGCGGTGCCTTTGCGCGAGATCCAGCTTCAGACCGGCAGCTTCGGGCGTGCGCAGGCCGCCTTCGATCTCTTCGGTCCCGTCGATCCCGACGGCCGGATCCTCTATCGCCTGACGGGCCTCGCCCGCACCACCGGCACACAGGTCGATCATCTGGAGGAGGACCGCGTCTTCATCGCTCCGAGCGTCACGTTCCGGCCGGATGCCGACACCTCCCTCACGATCCTGTCGCAGTACCTGCACATCGACTCGCCCGGAGGCGGCGCGCCACAGGGCTTGCCAACGCTCGGCACGCTCTACAACAACCCGCGCGGGCGCATTCCCACCAACCGCTTCATCGGTGAGCCGAACTACGATCGCTTCAAGCTCGACCAGGGCTTTATCGGCTATGCCTTCGAGCATCGGTTCAACGATGTTTGGACCGTGCGCCAGAACCTCCGGTTCTCGCACGTCGAAGCCGACACCCAGCGCGTGCAGGCGATCGGTCTCGCGGCCAACGGCCGGACACTGTCGCGGTATGCCTGGGCGTTCCCGGAACGCTCCAACCTCTTCAACGTCGACAACCAAGCGGAGGCACGTTTCTTCACAGGACCTCTCGCGCACACACTTCTGTTCGGGGCCGATTACCTGCGCGAGGATGCGCGCTACGACGAATCCGAACTCCGGGTCGTCCCGTCCGTCGACATCTTCACTCCGGTCTATGCCGGCACGGTCACGCGCCCCCCGCTGGGAACCCGGATTACGCAAGGGCGTAACCAGGCCGGCCTCTACGTCCAGGACGAGATCCGCGTGGGCGGGTTCAGTCTCACCCTGAGCGGCCGGCAGGACTGGGCCGATGCGGTCACCCGGACCCGGACGGCTGCGACCGGAGCGGTGAGCCGGGTCAGGCAGGACGATGCGGCCTTCACCGGGCGTGTGGGCTTGAGCTACCTGTTCGAGGGGGGCTTCGCGCCGTATGTGAGCTACGCGACGTCGTTCCAGCCGACATCCGGGACGAATCGCCTCGGTACGCCCTTCGCTCCGACCACAGGCGATCAGATCGAGGGCGGCATCAAGGTGCAGCCGGCAGGAACCAACCTCCTGCTGACTGGCGCAGTCTTTGATCTGAAGCAGCAGAACGTGCTGACGCCGGACGCCCTGGATTTCCGCTTCAATACCCAGGCCGGCGAGGCACGGGTCCGCGGGCTGGAGCTGGAGGCCAAGGCGAGCCTGAGCGAGAGCCTCGACGTCATCGCCTCCTACGCGGCGATGACCAGCGAATTCACCAAGGCGAACGCCAATGCGGCGGGCGTCAGCATCGTCGGGAACGAACTGCCCTTCGTTCCGCGCCACCAGGCCTCCGTCTGGCTCGACTACACGATCCGGACCGGCGACTGGGCTGGCCTCGGCCTGGGTACGGGCGTGCGCTACATCGGCGTCTCGGTCGGCGACAATGCCAACCTCTACAAGACCCCTGTGGTCACGCTCGTCGACGCGGCGCTGCGGTACGATTTCGGATATCGCTACCCATCGCTGAAGGGCGTCGACCTCGCACTCAACGCTACGAACCTCTTCGACAGGACCTATGTCACGACGTGCATCGCGGCCACCGGCTGCTTCTACGGAAACAGGCAGACGATTCTTGCCACGCTGCGATATCGCTGGTGACGATCACGGGCAGGCGAAAGGCCTGACAGGGCGCGCCGCGATCCGACGACGCCTGCGCTGCTGATGATCTGCCCGGATGAGCTCAGGAAGCAATGCGCCTGCGCTCTTCCTACAGCGGACCGGCTGGCATCCGCCCAACCCCGTCGGACAGCTCGGACGAAGCGGATACGGAAACCGGATGCAGATCACCCGACAATAGGGGGACGGCCGCCGGCAGGCGACAACATGCGGAACGACGCGTTGGCGCGTGTCGACGGGGCCCCGTTGGAACTGAGGCGTTTGCGGGATCGGCTGGACGGCTGGAGGGGGCCGGCGCCTCATCCCTGGGCGCAGGCAGGGGATGAGGCGATACGAGAGGGTGACGCGGCGTCGAGCTTCGGATGCCTGGCCCCGGAAAGGTACGGCGACTGGCCTTCAGCCCACGTTGCGGTGGACACCAATCGCGGGTTTCCGAGTTAACCCACGACGACATCCATCGAAAGGCCGACGAGCTGCTCCGACCCAGAGGGCAACCGGATGCGCCTTTCCCGCATCACGGTGACCATGCCCGCTGATCCATCAGGCCCCGCCGCCCCAGGTTCCCGTCCCGTCGCCTCGACCGGCATTCCCGGCCTGGACGACATCCTGATCGGCGGCTTCACCCGTGAGCGCCTTTTTCTGGTCGAGGGCACGCCTGGTGCGGGCAAGACGACCCTGTCGCTGCAGTTCCTGCTCGAAGGCGTCGACCGAGGCGAGAAGGGCCTCTACGTCACCCTGTCGGAGAGTGCCGACGAACTTCGCGCCGGTGCCGCCTCCCATGGCTGGAGCCTGGATGGCATCGATGTGTACGAACTCGTCAGCGAGCTCGGCCTCGACCCTGACAGCGAGCAGTCCATCCTGCACCCGTCCGAGGTCGAGCTCGGCGAGACCGTGCGCGAGGTCATGGAGCGCGTTGACGCGCTCAAGCCAGCCCGAGTGGTCTTCGACAGCCTGTCCGAGCTCCGCCTTCTTGCCCAGAACCCGCTGCGATACCGGCGCCAGATCCTGGCCCTGAAGCAGTTCTTCGCGTCGCGTCGTTGCACGGTGTTGATGCTCGACGACAACACGGCGGACGTCCAGCTCCACAGCATCGCCCACGGGGTCCTGGTCCTCGAACAGATGGAGCGCGAGTTCGGGGCCGAGCGTCGGCGCATCCGCGTCGTGAAGATGCGCGGCGTGAAGGTCCGCGGCGGTTTCCACGATTTTGCGCTCGACACGGGGGGTCTCACCGTCTTCCCGCGGCTCATTGCGGCCGAGCACGGAGCAGACTTCGAGCCGGTCACAACCTCGACCGGCCTGGCCGAACTCGACCTGCTGCTCGGCGGCGGCCTCGTTCAGGGAACCAACACCCTGCTCATGGGCCCGTCCGGCGCCGGCAAGACGACCACCGCCGTCCGGTGCCTGCTTGCCGCGCTGGAGCGGGGCGCACGCGCGACCTACTTCCTGTTCGACGAGGGGAGGGCGACCTTGCTCGCCCGGTCCGCACTCCTCGGCATGGACCTGCGGCCCTATGTTAAGACCGGGGCCCTGAATCTCATGCAGATCGACCCGGCCGAGATCTCGCCGGGTGAATTCGCCTGCCGGGCCCGTGAGGCCGTCGAGGGCCATGGCTCGATCTTCGTCGCCATCGACAGCCTCAACGCCTACGTTCACGCCATGCCGGACGAGCAGTACCTTGTCCTGCAGATGCACGAGCTCCTGAGCTACCTTAACCAGAAGGGGGCGACGACCGTCCTCGTGCTGGGCCAGCACGGGGTGATCGGCGAGGTCCGCACGGACGTCGACTTGAGCTACCTCAGCGATGGCATCGTGCTGTTCCGGTACTTCGAGGCCGAAGGCGCGGTGCGGACGGCCCTGTCCGTGGTGAAGAGCCGGGTCAACGCGCACGAGCGCACCATTCGCGAATTGCGCATCGCCGGGACCGGCTTGCAGGTCGGCGAGGCGCTGACCGATTTCCAAGGCGTTCTCACGGGGTTGCCGGCCTACGGCGGCAAGGTCGCCATGCTGAAGAGCGATGCCGCCACGACGCCCGCCGCAAACGCATGACGGCGTTGACGGACATCGAGAGCCGGATCCTGATCCTGGCACCGCGCGGGCGCGATGCGGGGGTCATCGAACAATTGCTCGCCAAGCGGGGGACGCCTGCCTGCATCTGCCTGGATGTCGCCACCTGGGTCGGTGAACTGCGGAACGGCGCGGCCGCCACCATCGTCACCGAGGAGGCCCTGGTCGAGGCAGACACGGTCACCCTGGACGACTGGGTCAATCACCAGCCGCCGTGGTCCGATTTCCCCTTCGTCATGCTGGCGACGCGCCAGGCCGGACGTCGGCCCGCGCGTGCTGCCGCGCTCATCGAGCGCCTGGGAAACGTCGTGCTGCTGGAGCGGCCGATCAACGCCGAGACCCTAGCAAGCGCGGTCGCGTCCGCCTTGCGGGTCCGGCGCCGTCAGTACCAGGCACGCGGGCACATCCTCGAACGCGAGCAGGCGCAGGAGCGTCTCCGGATCGCCAACGAAACGCTGGAGCGTCGCGTCGAGGAGCGCACGCGAGAAGTCGAAGCGGCGCGCGAGACGCTGGCATTCGCACTCGATTCCGCCGGCATGGGCTCTTGGGACCTCGATCTCGTCAACGACACCGCCCGCCGCTCCGGCCGCCACGACGCGATCTTCGGTTACGACCAGCCTGTCGCCTCCTGGGGACGGGCCGACCTCCTCGGCCATGCCGTCCCGGAGGATCGGCCCCTCGTGGAGGCAGCCTTCGCGCGGGCCGAGGAGACCGGTTTCCTCGATATCGAATGCCGCATCCAGCGTCCGGACGGCGCGATCCGGTGGATCGCCGCCAAGGGCCGGGCGGAATATGGCTGCGACGGCCATCCCGTCCGCATGGCGGGCATCGTCCTCGACCGGTCCGATCAGCGCGTGACCGAAGATGCCCTGCGGCAGGCCCAGAAGATGGAGGCTATCGGCCAGCTGACCGGGGGCGTGGCCCACGACTTCAACAACCTGCTGACGGTCATCGTCGGCGGTCTCGACATGGTGATCCGCAAGCCGGAGAACACCGAGCGGGTCGTGCGTCTGGCCAAGGCCGCCATGGGTGCAGCCCGGCGGGGCGAGCAGCTCACCCAGCAGCTTCTGGCCTTCTCCCGACGCCAGATGCTGCGGCCCCAGACCCTCAACCCGAACCGCCTGTTGATCGACTTCCGGCCCCTGGCCGAGCGGGCCGCCGGTGCTGCCATCGAGATGGTCTTCGACCTCGATCCGGCCCTGGATCCGATCCGCATCGACCCGGCCCAGTTCGAGGCCGCCGTGCTGAACCTCGTGGTCAACGCCCGTGACGCGATGGAGGGCAGCGAACGCGTGGCACGCATCGCGGTGCGCAGCCGCAACGTCCGTCTCGACACCGCCGCCGTCGCCGACAAGGGCGTGCCGCCGGGCGACTACGTCGAAATCTCGGTCTCCGATCTCGGCAGCGGCATTCCGGCCGAGATGCTCGCGCGGGTCTTCGAGCCGTTCTTCACCACGAAGGAAGTGGGCAAGGGGACGGGCCTCGGCTTGAGCCAGGTCTACGGCTTCACCTGCAGCGCCGGCGGCTACGTCGACATCCAGTCGGAGGTTGGCGCAGGCACCACGTTCCGCATCAGGATACCGCGTTCCGCCGATGCGGCCGGGGAGGAAGTCGGCGCCGGCCCGGCCAGCGTGCTTCCCCTGCGTCGCGCTGTCGAAGGGGACACGGTCCTCCTGGTCGAGGACGACGAGGGGGTGCTCGGCATGGCGGTCGAGAGCCTGGAAGAGTTGCGCTATCGGGTGATCGTTGCGCTCAACGCGGCGGAAGCGCTGGAACACCTGAGGGGCGTCGAGCGCATCGATATCCTGTTCTCCGACGTGGTGATGCCCGGTGGGATGAATGGGTCGCAGCTGGCAGTCGAGGCGCAGCGCCTGCGTCCAGGCCTGAAGGTCCTTCTGACCTCCGGCTATGTCGCCAACCTCGATGAGGGTCAGGTCATAGGCAAGGGTGAGCTCACCGTTCTGAACAAGCCGTATCGGCGTGACGAGCTCGCGCGTTCGCTGCGCCTGGTCCTGAACAATGGGGCGGCCTGATACGCTTACGACGGTTCGCGCCCCGATGGACGATTGCCCCGGGGCGTCTGCCTGGCGAAGGTTGAGGGGCAACTTCCTCGACCCAGTATGCTTCTCATCCACACGAACGCTGAAGTGCTATCGACTCACCCCCATTCCGCCGTTTCCAATCCTCTGAGGGTAACGCTCGCCCGGGATTGGAACGAGACCCCACTCGGTCCGGTGCAGACCTGGCCGAGCTCGCTTCGGACCCTGTGCGAAGTCATTGACGGCTCAGCTCAGCCGATGTTCATCGTCTGGGGACCGGAACGCATCCTCATTCACAATCAGGCCTACGCACCTATTTTGGCCGAGAAGCGCGCCTGGGCCCTTGGCCGACCCTTTCTCGATGTCTGGTCCGAGATCCAGGACGACCTTACGCCGCTCGTCGACCGGGCTTATGCCGGTGAGGCCGTCCAGATGGACGACATCACGCTCCTGATGCATCGCCGCGGCGAGCCAGAGGAGGCGCATTTCGCCTTCTCCTACACGCCGGTCCGAAGCGAGGATGGAGCCGTCGCCGGCTTCTTCTGCGCCTGTTGGGAAACCACCGCGCAGGTCATGGCCGAACGGGAGCGACGGGCAGTCGCGGACCGGATCCAGGCAGCCCTCGCGATCAGGACGGTCGGCATCATCCACTGGAGCGATGACTACCGCCTCACCGAAGTCAATGAGGCCTTCCTCCAGATGACCGGCTTCAGCGAGCCTGAGGCGCTTGGCAGGACTTGGCAGGAGTTGACGCCGGAGGCGTTCTGGCCGGCCTCGGAGCGTGCGGTCGAGCAGGTCGCCACCCTGGGCGAGGCGGTGCCCTACGAGAAGCAATACGTCCGCAAGGACGGCTCGCGGCGGTGGGGCCTGTTCGCCCCGCGCAGGATCGAGGACGGCGCCATCGAGTTCGTGCTCGACATCTCCGAGCGCAAGCAGGCCGAGGAGCACCTGAGAGAGCGTGAGCAGCGCCTGCAACTCATCCTCGACAGCGCCACCGACTACGCCATCCTCACCCTCGACCCCGACCGCCGGGTGACCGGCTGGTCGGCCGGTGCCGACCAGCCGGCATGCACGTATCTTGGCCGTCGAACAGGGGTTTGGTTCGGCTTTGACGAAGCAGTGTCTGTCGGAGGCCCGTCACAGCCGTCGGGGTCTATGACATCGGCTCGGGTGATACCCGCCGCTTAGCCCGAACGACCCGGCGAAGCACGCGCGAGACCTGATCCGCGGAGTAAGGCTTGCTCAGGAGCTCGAAGCCGTGCGTCCCGTCGCGGGCCAGGACGTGGCTATAACCCGAGGCCAAGACCACCGGCAGGTCAGGGAATTCGTCCCGTAGAAGCTTGGCGAGCGCGACGCCACCCATGCCAGGCATCACGACGTCCGAGAATACCACGTCGAACTCGGCCCCGCTCGGCCCGAGCTTGTTCAAGGCCTCCTCGGCGTTGGTCGCCCAGGTCGTCTCGTATCCAAGATCGTGCAGGATCTGCGTCGCGAAGCGTCCGACCTCAATGTTGTCCTCGACCACCAGGACCCTCTGGCCGGCACCACCCGGCTCAACCTCGGCGGCCTCGACCACCGGCTCCCCAGAGGATGCCATGGCGGCGACTTGCGGCAGATAGAGCGTGAAGGTCGTGCCGAGAGACGGAGTGCTCTCGAACGTAACATCCCCGCCCGACTGCTTGGCGAACCCGAAGACCTGGGAGAGGCCGAGGCCCGTCCCCTTGCCGACTTCCTTCGTGGTGAAGAACGGCTCGAAGACCCGCGCTTGAAGGTCGGGAGGAATGCCGCTGCCCGTATCCCCAAGCGATATCGCCGCGAACGGGCCCGGAGAACCGGCATGCCCCCGAATGGGGGGGAGTGACGAGCCGCATGCGAGCCGCAGCGTCAGCGTTCCCTCGCCATCCATCGCGTCGCGCGCGTTCACCGCCATGTTCACCAGGGCGGTCTCGAACTGGCTGACGTCCACCTCGATGAAGCAGGGCCGCTCCGGCAGTTCGGTCACGACCGTGATGCGAGCGCCCGTGACCGTATCGAGCAAATCGGCCAAGGCATGCAGCCGCGCACCGACGTCGATCGTCACCGGTTGGAGCGTCTGACGGCGGGCGAACGCGAGGAGTTGGCTCGTGAGCTTGGAGGCGCGCTCGACCGTCTCGGAGACTGCATGCAGGTAGCGGCTCCGACGTGCTTCGGGCAGGTCGGGCCGGAGCAGGAAATCCACGGACGAGCGGATGATGGTCAGCAGGTTGTTGAAGTCGTGCGCAACACCCCCGGTGAGCTGTCCCACGGCCTCCAGCTTTTGCGACTGCCTCAAAACCTCTTCCGTTTCGAAAAGCCGCGAGGTCCGTTCCTCCACGCGCTGCTCGAGCGTCAAGTTCAAGGCTTCGAGGTCGGCGACCGCCTCGCGCAGTGCCGCAACGGCCCGGACACGTTCGATGTGTGCCCACGAGCGCTCGGTCACCTCGCCGAGGAGGGCAAGCTCGTGGTCCGTCCAGGTGCGAGGCACGCGATCGTGGATGGCCATCAGCGCGGTGAGGCGACCGTCCTTGACGAGGGGCATGCAGATCGTGGCCGCGATGCCGATGGCTTGGAACGTGGCCGCTTCCCCGGGTTCCAACTCCGCCAGGTTGTCGTGGATGACGAGAGGCCTGCCGGCGCCCAGGTCTTCGACGGCCCGCCTTCCGAAGTCGGCGAGGCTGTAGTGTCCGACGATGCTCGGGGACCCTTCGGCCGCCCAGTCCCCACGGATGGTGAACCCATCCTCGTCCGGGTCCATGTCCGCGTAGGCGCAGTTGGATAGTCCGAGGTGCTCGGCGAGCATGCGGGTGGTCGTGGCGAGGATAGCGTCGGCGTCAAGGCTGTTGGCCGCCTCCTTACCAAGACGGTCGAGGAACCTGAGGCGCGCCTCGTTCTCGCGAAGTGCCGCTTCGGCCTGGACGCGTCCGGTCGTCTCGGTGCAGGCGCAAAACATACCCGCGACCCTGTCCTCCTCGTCGCGCACCGGCGAGTAGGAGAACGTGAACCAGGTCGGCTCGTCGTAGCCATGCCGGTTCAGGGTGAGGGGCAAGTTTTCGGACCAGGTCGCCTCGCCTGCCATCGCCCGCTCGATGAGCGGGACGATGTCGGGCCAGATCTCCGACCAGATGTCCTGGAAGCGACCGCCAAGGGCGGCCGGATGCTTGTCACCGAGGATTTCCGCGTAGGAATCGTTGTAGACGAACCCGAGCTCGGGTCCGAAGCCCACGAACATCGGGAACCGCGACCCCAGCAGCAGGCTCACGGTTGAGCGTAGGCAGGGCGGCCAAGTATCCGGATGCCCGAGCGGCGAGCCGGACCAGTCGTGGGATCGAATGAGCTCACCCATCTCCCCACCTCCTGCGAGGAACAGCGGGAAGCCCTCGGACGCGTTCTCAGGCATGGGGCAGCAACGAGTTGGGAAGCCGACGTTCCGTCACGTCGTGGGCGCTGATCATTCGGTTCACGTTCCGGTTACCGCTGGGATAACCTGAGGGTAGAACATCGACGTGCGCAAGATAGCTGAGGGTCCACGGACAGGAAGCCCGACGGCGACAATTCCACGGACCATTACGGCGACCGCCACGAGAGGCAGCAGGAATCGATCGCTCCTTTTGTCCGAGGCAGACGCACCAATGACCTCACCTCTCTCCCAAACCCGCGAAGCTGGGCTGGCAACCGAGAACGCGGGCTGGTTGTCGTGTCGGGTAAACCTCCGGACACTGTCGAAGGTCCGGATACCACCCGGGTGATCCAGATGGCTGCGGCGTCCTTGTAGGGAACGGCTCGTCGCCGATCCTCCTTCTCGCATTGCAGAGCAGCAGCTTGCGGAGGGCAGCGCGATGATTGGACCAGCCGAGATCCAGGATATGCTCCTCGATCTTGAGGCCGCTGAGGCGGAGCGGAGCGCTGCTCCAGCCACAGCAGGAACGACGAAGGTAGGTGAAGGCGAAATTTCGCCTCCCCAGGCGGTTCTTCAATCGCCCAGGTTATGTGGAGACGCTTTCGCGACACGCTCTGCCGAGGCTCCCTGAGATGATAACCTCGGCGGATGCGACCGAAACCGAGATCGAGCCAAATACCGGCTTCGAGGCTTGGTGGAGCCGAGCACAAACCATTCTGCAAAGCCTGGTTGCTCTGATCGTCGTTGCAGGCCTCGCGGGACTGTTCGGCCAAGGCTGGCTTTCCAAAGCGACGGGAACCTTCCCGAACACCCCTTTGGCCGTGACCTATGAACGTCTCTTGAGAGCCAATGCGCCGACTGAGATGATAGTCGCCGTCACGCGCCCGTTGACGGAAGATATCCTGCGGGTCGAACTCGGTTCCGACCTTCTTGACCATGCCTCGATCGGCTCGACCCAACCACGTGCCGTGTCCGTCGATGCGACACCGCATGGCGTGACCTATACCTTTCGTCTCGGGCCGGAGCGTCAAGGCAAGGTCATGTTCAAGCTAGCGCCTCGCATCGTCGGCTCCGTGCAAGCCAAGCTATCAGCACACGGTGAAGACCTCATGCTGCCGCTCTTCATCTATCCCTGACAGACAATCCTGAAGTAGGGATCTGTAGCCATGGAAATTGTTTTCCGCGCTGCATTGATGTACCTTATCGTGCTGATCCTGCTGAGGCTTACGACGCAGCGGATCATGCGTTCAGCTACGCCACTCGACATGGTAGTGATCTTCTTCTTCGGCGGCATGGCTGTACCGCCGATCCTCGGCGACGACCGTTCAATCACCGGGGCTGTGCTTGCGCTCTGCACGATTGCTGGTCTGCACATGGCGCTATCGCACCTCAAGCGCATCTGGCCGACCATTGGTATGGTCACAGAAGGCAATCCGGTCGTGATCTATTCCAACGGCACGTGGGACGATGAGCAGATGCGGCGGCGACGCGTCGATGCGCGGGATGTCATGGCTGAGATGCGCCAGCAGGGCATCACGAACCTGGTGGACGTGCAGTCCGCGATCGTGGAACATACAGGCGCGATCACAGTAGTGCCTAAAAAATGATCCTAAACTGTCGATAGACTCGGTTTTCGCGTGTGTTGAAGCTCTTGTAAGCAGGATCGGTTTAAGGAGCCCAGCCGCCCGATCTGATCACGGGCAGGCAGGATCGTCCATCTCACGCTGAGCCGGTACGCAACTTCGCACGCCGCCAGGATTCCTGAAGGCGATTCGCGAGATCTCAGGTGCGCTCCGGTGACAGGGTGTCGGAATGGATATACCCCCGCGGCATGCCCGAACTGGCCACGTCTTCAACGCACCTATGACCGTTCGATAGACTCCCTGTGTCTGGTGGAGGTCTCCTAGGAATACGACACCCACGAACATCGCAAAGCGCCTGAGGCTGTGATGAAACTTCGAACTCTCCGCGACCGCCGGCAGGCGGCCGTGGTCAACGATAAGAGCTTCGCATGACGCGAGACGCGCGGCCTCCTCAATCGCGGGTAGCTACGGCTGCCTGTGTGGCCTTTGCCATTCTGCTTGCTGGACTGGGTACGATCGGCTGGCGCTGGTACAGCTACGTGACGGCTGGAGCTTCGCCCTACGATGAGGTTGGTATCGAGGTGAACCGCCGCCTGCCTGACTCGCTCCGTAGCTGGGGCTGTGCGCACATCAAGGAGCGGTTCCCGCGCGCTGTGCCCCCCTATGGCTGTCAGCCTGGGCAGGTTTGACACCGAACTGTGATAGCAGGGCGATATCAGCCGCGCGGTTTTGGATCGTGCGGCGCTTGCGATCGGAAACGCCATGCGCCCGGCCCGACTTCTTGCCAGCCTCTGCCTTAGCGTCGTGCTACCTTGCTCGGCGATGGCTCAACCTGCCACTTCATCATCTCCTCCGGCCGCTGCCCCCGACCCAGCGACCCTGAAAGCCGCGCGAGAGGTCGTTGCGCAGATGCAGGGCGATCGCACCGCGCTTCTGAATGCCGTGGCCGCCCCCATGGTCGGCATGATGCAGCAGATCGGGATCAAGCAGCAGGACCAGGCGCAGGTTCTCGTCCAGGAGGTCGTGCTGCCGACCCTGACTGCACACTACGACGAGCTTCTCGACATCCAGGCTCGCAGCTTTGCAGTCGCGCTCGGGAAGGACGATCTTCAGGCCATCGCGACGTTCTACGCATCGCCGGCCGGTAAGCGGCTCGTTGCGGCGCAACCGCAACTCGCACAAGCCCAGATGGCCGGGACGCAGCAGTGGATGCAGTCGGTCATGCCCGAGATCCAGGGGAAGCTGACGAAGGCAATCCAGGCGCACGGGTGGACGGCCGGCGGGCAAGCCAAGCCTCGCTAAAGCTCAGAAGTCGACGGCCGGTCACAAAGCGGGAGCATCATGACAAGCGATGACAGCGGTGCGCAGGATCGCCGCGAAACGAAGGCTGCCAAGCACCTGGAAAGGGCTCGTGCAGGCGGAGAGGCACGGGCGGACTACGATGCTGTCCGGCAAGCTACCGAGGACAAAACGGTGCGGTTGAAGGCACTTCGGCTTGCAAAAAAGGAAGCGGACAAGGGGCGGTAGTTGCGGAGGACGAGCACTGGCTCACCATCGAAAGGCGGCCCCTTGGCTGCCGATACACGACGATTGCCGCGTCAGACTGCTCCGGTGCGGAGGCTTTCTGCAAGCTGGAGGGCTTGAAGCACAGCCTTGCCGATCCGGTCTACCTCGTCCTCACCAGCAGGGTTTGCAAGAACGACAGCGACGGGCCGAGGAACGGAAAGTGCCCGAGCACCGACTGTCACTTGCAGCTCGTCTCCATGCGGCGCCTCGATACGCCGGAGCCCGACTCGGAGCCCCGCAGCTTCTCCGAAGATGCGTTCGAGGCCGTCCAGTGCCTCACGACCGGTGCCGAAATCGCCCGTAACTACGTCTGCCATACGTCCGCCCTCTCGAGCGTTGAGTTCGCCCACCGTCCCTGAACCCGCGAGACGAACCTTCTTTACGAAGGCGAGGTGCGTTCCGCCAGTGTCATTCGAGGCGGTGGTCCCGAGGCCTTACGGCAGCCCTGGCGGCCTGCCTTGTATCCTACGTGCGGACACCGGACGCTCGCGGACAGGTCGCAACCCCAGGCCGACGGCGCTCGAGTGAGGGCTCGTCGAGGCGGGGGGTCGAGGGCGGGCCCGGCCACGGTCCGAGCCTGCTTCACGCTTCGGTAGCGCCCGCGGCCTACAATTCCCGCCGAAACGCCGGACGGAGATGCGGCATGATCCTCAGCCTATGGCTCGACCTGCCGGTCTGGCTGATCTTCGCCACCCTCGCGGGCGTATTCGCCGTGGCTGCGGGGCTCCTCGTCGCACTTACCAATCTGTCCCGGACGCGGCCCACCATCCTGTGCCTCGGCCTCGGCCTGGTGCCGACCTACTTCACCGCGATCTCGGTGATGCTCTCCCTGCTGACGGGCTTCGTCGCCAACGATGCCTGGGAGCGTCATCGGCAGGCGGCGCGGGTGGTCCAGAACGAGCGCTCGAACCTCCTCGCCATCCACGATCTCAGCCTCGCCACGGTCTCGGACATGCGCGAGATCCGCACCGCCCTGTTGGCTTACGCCGATGCCCTGATCACCGACGAATGGCCGAAGATGACCGATGGGACATCCTCGTCCCAGGCCGGCGCAGCCCTCGGGCAACTCATGGCGGCCGCCGCCGACCCGAAGCACTCCGCGTCGGGCCAGGCCGCCCATGCTCTCCTGCTCGACGCGGTGATGAACCTGCGCACGGCGCGGGGCGAGCGTCTGGCCCTCAGCGACGCGCAGAGCGATCAATCGAAATGGCTGACCCTCATGGTGCTGGCCGGCCTCACGCTCGTGGCCATCGGCTTCGTGCACCTCGAACGCCCGATGGCGCAGGCCACCTCGCTGACGCTGTTCTCCATCGCCATGGTGACGACCCTCGGCCTCGTGGCCCTGCACGAGCGCCCCTTCGACGGCCCCATGGCCATGAGCCCGTCGCCCATCGAACGGGCGAGGACGGTGATGATCGAGGGGCGGGACTGACGCTCCTGGCCACGGCACGCTGGCGCAGATCGAGGTACAGGGCCGAGAGCCGCACTCCGCCCTCCCAAGCTCGTCCCGCGTGACACACGGGCAAGCGGGAGCGCCGATCCCAAGCGACGCGAGCCCTTCGGGAACGGCCCGGGCGCGATCGACAATGGGTCGGGTGCGTTGAAAACCGCTGATCCTAATCTGGATTAGAGACAGGGCTTGGGCACACGCGCATCGGTTGGCATCGCTTGCGAGGGTCCCGGGATGCAGGTGCTCGAGAGAGGTGGCGTGCTCTTCCCGCAAAGGAGCAGGGCCGTGTCGCCGCCGCAGCAAGCCAGCGTCCGCAATCGCCTGCTCGGACGTCTGTCTCACGAGGACTTCGCGCTCGTCGGCCCCTATCTCCAGCGGGTCCGAACCGAACTCCGCCAGACGCTGATCACACCGCATGAGCCGGTCACCCGGCTCTTCTTCCCGGAGGTCGGCTACGCCTCCATCACGGTCGAACGGGCGGAGGGCAAGATCGAAGTCGGCCTCATCGGGCGCGAGGGGCTGGTGGGCGCTTCGCCGATCCTGCTCGACAGCGGCACCACGCCCCACCATGAGTTCGTGCAGTGTCCCGGTGAGATGTTCGCGATCGACGCCACGGCCTTCACCACCGCCGTGGATCGCAGTCCGACCCTGCGCAAGTTGCTGCTGCGCTACATCCAGACCAAGCTGGTCCAGGCCCGGCAGGCGGCCTACGTGAATGCCAGCCACAACATGGAGGCCCGTCTCGCGCGCTGGATCCTGATGTGCCACGACCGTTCGGAGGGCAACGAGATCCCGGTCACCCACGAGTTCATCGCCATGATGCTCGGCGTACAGCGTTCCGGCGCGACGATCGCCGTGCAGGTGCTGGAAGGGGGCAGGCTCATCAAGGCGAAGCGGGGACGCATCACGGTGCAGGACCGGGCCGGCCTGATCCAGCTCGCGCGCGGGAGCTACGGCGCTACCGAGGCGGAATATGCCCGCCTGATCGAGGGACCCGGGCAGTCCGGCGCGCCGGCGAAGGGCCAGGCCGACCCTGCGGCCCCTTGAGAAGGGGTCCGAGCGTTTCGCCCCGCGCCTGGGGCGACGCCGTCAGACCGGCCGCAGCGGCCAGACCAGCGCGATCATCGGAACGCCCACGGCGATGACGATCAGCGAGAGTGGCAATCCGAGCCGCGCGTAGTCCCCGAAGCGATATCCCCCCGGTCCCATGACGAGGGTGTTGCACTGGTGACCGATCGGCGTGAGGAAATCGCAGGCCGCGCCGAGCGCGACGGCCATGAGGAAGGGGTCCGGCGCCAGCCCGAGCTTCGTCGCCAGCTTGGCGGCGATCGGACCCATCACCAGCACCGTCGCGGCGTTGTTAAGGAAAGGGGTCACGGCCATCGCCAGCACCAGGATCGTGCTCATCGCCGCAATCGGCGGCAGATCCTGAACCAGCGTCGTCAGATGAGCGGCGATGAGGTCGGCCCCGCCGGTGCTGGTCACGGTTTCGGAGATCGGGATCAGCGCCCCCAGGAGAACGAGGACCGGCCACTCGACGGCCTGGTAGGCTTCGTGCGGGGTCATGCTCCGCAGGAGGAGAACCGCGACGACGGCCCCGAAGAACGCCACGGTGACCGGCACCACGTGCAGGGCGACGAGCCCCATCGCGACCGCCAGGATCGCGGCCGGGATCCAGCTCCGGTCGTTGCGGCCGAGGGCGATCTCCCGTGCCGCCAGCGGCAGCACGCCGAGCGCGCCCAGGCTCGGACCGAGGGCCGCCGTACGGCCACGCATCACCACCACGTCGCCTGCCCGGAAGCGGACAGCCGAGAGACGCTGCTCGATGCGGCGGCCGCGTCGGCTGACGGCGAGGATGAGGACGCCCTGACGACGCTCCAGGTCGAGTTGGGCGGCGGTGCGTCCGACGAGGCCGGACTCGGCGGTGACGACCCCTTCCATCACGACGGCCTCGGCCTCCGGCAAGGTTCCGGCCAGCATCAGATCCGTGCGCGCGATGAAGCGCTCCAGGGCATCCGGCTCACCCGTGAGGAGCAGGACGTCGTTGGCTCGAAGCCGGAAGTCGGGGCTGGCCGGATAGCGTCGGAAGCGCTCGCGCAGGACCGTCGCGATCCGGACGTCGCCATCGCTCGCAGCTTCGAGTTCCGCGATCGTGCCTCCGATCCCCGGATGTCCGGCGGGCAGGTTCGCCTCCGTGGTATACCGTTCGAGGTTGAACGCGGCGTCCATGGCCCGCGCACCGCTCTCGCGACGCGGCAACAGCCGCCAGCCCAGGCACAGGAAGAGAAAGCCGGTCGCGGCGACGCAGAGCCCGACCGGCGCATAGTCGAACATCCCGAAGGGCTGTCCGGTCAGGTCGGCCCGGACCTTCGAGACGATCACGTTCGGCGAGGTTCCGACCAGCGTGACGATCCCGCCGATCAGCGAGGCGAACGCCATCGGCATCAGGAGCGTCGAGGGCGACGTGCCGGTGCGGCGAGCGAGCTGCAGCGCGATCGGCATGAAGATCGCCAGGGCACCCACGTTCTTCGTGACCATGGACAGGAGCAGGACGCCCGCGACCAGGGTCCAGACCTGCCTTTGCGCGCTCGTCAGATGGGGCAGGATCGGCCGCATCAGCGTTTCCACCGCGCCCGACCGGGCGATGGCCG
Organism: Methylobacterium sp. FF17; assembly: GCF_025813715.1. NCBI lineage: Bacteria > Pseudomonadati > Pseudomonadota > Alphaproteobacteria > Hyphomicrobiales > Methylobacteriaceae > Methylobacterium > Methylobacterium flocculans. The sequence goes on along the minus strand of NZ_CP107532.1, from coordinate 5,136,406 downwards.
TCGACAGGACGAGGGCCGACCCGACGATGATGACGATGTCGTCCGAAAACCCAGAGAATGCCTTGTCCGCCGGCACCAGACCGAGCGCGATCCCCGCCGCGAGGGCAGTGAGCGCGATGAGGTCGTAGGGCAGCCGGTCCCAGACGAAGGCCGCGACCGTGATGCCGATCAGGCTGAAGGCAAGCACTTGATCGAGGGTCATCGCGTGGGCACCTGGGAGAGCCGCGGCAGCGGCGGACGGGAGGAGGGAGAGCGCATGCAAGCATTCGAGGGTCGTTACGGCCGCCAACGGGCGCGCGGCCGCAAGGTTCGTTCGGCCGTTGCCCGATGACGGGCTTCGTTCGAGAGACCCACCCCGGTTCGGGGGACAGGCCGCTGGAAGCGGAGGCTTCGTCGGTCGATGGGACCGTCGACCGGCGTCATCGCGAGATCGCTCCCGGGCTGCGCCAGATCGCCGAGGTGGTCAGTCAGAAGGTGCTGCATGGCTGGCTGCAGAACCGTCACCAGACGGCCGTGCCGCTGACCATCAACCTGGGCCGCCTTCCCCAGTCGGAAGCCGAGGCGGTGGTCCGCTTCGCGGCGGTGGCGGCGCTCGCCGGCGGTGTCCCGGCAGCCTCCGAGACCGTGCGCGCATGGCTGGCCGCGGCCGGCGCCGCGCCGGACCTGCTCACGGCCTACACGGTAGCGCTGGAGGCACCGCCGACCCTGAGCGCCGCCCTCGGCGACCTCGAGAGCAAAGACCTGGCGCTCATCGCCTTCGTGCTCGCCCTGATCGCCGCCCGCGATGCGGGTCCGGCGGCGCGCGCCTTCGCGGACTACGTCGCGCTGCATCGTGCCCTGCCGACGACGACCATGCGCGCGGCCGTGCGCCGGTATCGTACCTGATCACACAGACTCGACCTCCTCGGTCAGGGCCTGGAGCGCCGATTGCAGCGCGCTGTCCTCGACGAGAAGGTGGCGGGAGATATCGGCGAGCGTCAGCCATCCCACCACGGTTCCGGCGGGATCCACGACCGGCAAACGGCGCACGTAGTTGACGACCATGAGATCCATGGCAGCACGCAGCGTGTCCTCCTGCCGGCACGAGAGAACGGGCCGTGAGGCGACCTCCTGGACGGAGACCGTCGTGGGGTCACGTCCACGCGCCACGACGCGGTAGAGGAGGTCACGATCGGTGACGATCCCGTCGAGGCGATCCGCGGACCCGACGGGCAGCGCACCGACCTCGATTTCCCCCATGAGGATGGCGGCGTCCTGTGCGCTCGCCAGCGGCTCGATGAACTCGACGTCGCGCGACATCACATCGACGACGCGCAGACTGTTTGCTGAGACCTTCTGCATTCGACCTCGGACCGCGCGTGTGTACCCAGGGCGGACGCCCGTGCGCGGCGGCGCAACCTCCCACGCCGCCGATGAGGACGTCCATCACACACGACGCTCGTGCCCCCTCTGGGGGCAGGAATGCGAATGCGACGGTCAGACCGGCCGGGCCCGTAACATCGAGCCCGCTGCCCTCACGGCATCCAGCGTGACAGGTAGTCCGGCGCGAGCGTCAGCCCGGTCGGAACCTTCAGTTTCGGGGGTGGCATCGCGATGCCCTGCTCCAGGTAACGCAATGCCGCGTGCAGCCCGTTGACGGTATAGGGCTTCGCGATGACACCGACGGCACCGACGAAGTCCTGGGGGATCAGCTTGGGGTTCGCCGTCATGAACACCACGAGGGCCTCGTCGTTCGCACGCCGGATGTGATCCGCCACCGTGACGCCGGTGATGCCATCCGTCAGGTGGACGTCGACCAGAGCCAGATCGGCCGCGCCCTGTTCGATCAGCTGATCCGCCTCCTTGAGGCAGGTCGCCCAACCCACGACCTCGTGGCCCGCCTCTTCCAGCAGGAACTCCAAGTCCATCGCGAGGACAGCTTCGTCCTCGACGATCAGAACCTTCAACGGACGAGACGGCATCACTGACCGCGCAGTCGTTGCGCGATCGGCACCGTGATTTCAACTTGAAGCCCCGGCTCGGCATCGAGCCATCGAAGCTCCGCTTGCAGCTGCTTACCCAGTCGTTCCACCAAGCGCTTACCGTACGTGAGAGATGTGGTGGTGCCTTCGATCATTCCCGGTCCATCATCCGCAACCGTGATCCGGCAACGGTCGCCCTGGTGCCGCGTCGTGACCGACAGCACCCCACCCCTCTCACTGCTTAACCCATGTTTGATCGCGTTGGTTGCCAACTCATTGACCATCAGCGCCAACGGGGCCGCCTTCTCGGCTGGCACCTGCACCGGCTCCAGATCGATGTCCAGCCGAATATCGGGGCGGCCGGTCGCCACGACCAGATCGGAGGCCAGGTCACGTACGAACGCCGCGATATCGAAATGCGTCACGTCGCCGGACTGATAGAAGCGGCGGTGAACCGTGCTCATCGCCTCGACACGACCGAGAGTCGTCTGAAGGGACGCCTTGATCTTGTCGTCGTCGATCGTGCGAAGCTGCATGGAAATCAGCGACGAAATGATCTGCATGTTGTTTTTGACGCGGTGGTCGACCTCGTGCAGCAACTCGTCCTTGATCGACAAGGCGCTCTTCAATTGGTCGTTGGCCTCGCGCAGATCGGCTGTGCGGTCGGAGACGGCCTTCTCGAAACGATCTTTCTCTTCGACGATCCGCAGCTCGTATTGTTTACGATCCGTGACGTCGAGCTGGGAGGCGAAAAAAATATTGCAGCTCGCCAGCCTCATTGCTCACGGGGCTGATGTAGAGGGCATTCCAGAATTTGGTTCCGTCCTTCCGATAGTTCAGAAGGTCAACACCGATGTCCGTACGGTTCTCGATGGCTTCCCGGATGCGGGTGACGTCATTCCGGTCCGTCTCCGGACCCTGCAGAAAGCGGCAATTCTTGCCCTGTATTTCCTCACGCGCGTAGCCGGTCATCTTCAGAAACGCGTCATTTGCGAAGATAATGGGATTATCCTGCTGCTTGGGATCGGTGATAATCATAGGCATACGCGTGGCACGCACAGCCGCAGCAAAGGGATCTCCTTTGCCGTGCTCGGTGTTCAAGCGATCAGTCAGATGCCAAGCGTCCTGGTTTTCCACGCCGATCTAATCTTCCCAGTTCCTGAAATGCCTGATGCGGGGCTGGACGGTCGGCAGTCTCAAGTCGGATAGGCCGAAATTGGTTCCTCGCCGGGGACCAACCTGCGCGTGTCTTCGATGGTACCGGTTGCAATCGCCAGACCGCTGAAACGCAAGCTAGGGCGTTGGCCGCACTTCTGAAGGGAGACATCATGTCTCGCCGCGGATCGCCATCGCCCCCACTCTTCCGCGCGAATCGCGGACGTGGCCTGCCTCAGGGAAATGACCGCCGATTCGATTGAACGCGTCGGCGAGCCTCCGCATGAGCCATTCATGAGGTCGACCGACGGATGCCAACCCAATGGTGCCTTGGCGGGATCTTCACTGCGGAACGCCTCGAGCGCCGGCCCCTCCTGAATCGCCGCCGGCGCCACACGCGCAGGCCGCCCGATCGCTCAGACGCGAAGAGCCCGGAGCATCCATCGCAGACTCACCGGATCCCCGCCGAAGGGCACGCGTGCCCGTTCGCGGGCGTGACCGCGGTCAGGACAGGTCCAATGCGATGGCGAGGCGATCGCGGGCCCGGCTCACACGGCTCTTGATGGTTCCGACCTGACAGCCGAGGACGGCCGCCGCCTCCTCGTGCATCAGCCCATCGACCGTGACCAGCAGCAGCGTCTCGCGCTGCTCCGCCGGAAGGGTCTTCAGCGCGGCCTGCAGGGCGACGAGGGCGATACGGTGCTCCTGGTCCGGAGCCGACGACAGCCTGCCCGCGAGGGCGCCGTCGACGTCCTCGACTTCGCGTCGAAGGCGCTTGCGCTGATTCAGGTGCGTGTTGCGCAGGATCGTGAACAACCACGCGACGAGGTTGGTGCCGGCCGCGAACTGGGACCGGTGCTCCCACGCCCGCATCAGGGTTGCCTGGACCATGTCGTCGGCCTCCGCGGCGTTGCCGGTGCGGAGGTAGGCGAAGCGGCGCAGGCGCGGCACAAGGGCAATCAGTTCGTCGCCGAATGCCTTGGTGACCTGCCGTTCCGCCTCGGCATCGAGCAGGGCGGCCCTGAGCCGAAGAAGGACCCGACCCAGCCTCGTATCGATGTCGACCGTATCGGTCCTGGGAATGAGTTCGTCGAGACTTCGCCCGATCTGGTCCTGGATGTGGCGGGGCAATCCCTCTTCAGGCAAGGATTCACCAAGCAAGGGCTCGTCGGGGGCCATACTCAAGTCCACGCGGGAGAGGCATCGTTCTTTCGGATGACGGCCCGATATTTCCGCAGCTCTACGGAGGAACCGGCACGCCCGGTTCTGGCTGATCGTTCACGTTCACGTCAATGATCCAAATATACCAGTCATCCGGCCGCTTCGGCCGGAACCGCCGTCCTCCGGCACCTGTTACGGCCGGGCTCGATCCGAGCAGTTAGGAAGGCGGTCGAAGGTGACGGTTGGCGTCGACAGGCATGAGCTCCGGCAGATCATCGCCGGTCTCAGCGAAGGGGTGATCCTGGTCGAGCCCGACCAGACGATCGCCTACGCCAACGAGGCCGCGCTCGCGATGCACGGTGCCGAGACCGTCGAGGAACTCGGCGAGACGGTGGACGCCTACCGCCGGCGCTTCGCCCTGCGCTACCGAAACAATCACGCCCCGAATCAATACCCGATGGAGCGTGTCGTCTCGGGCGAGCGCTTCCACGACGTCATCGTCGAGGTGAAGCGCACCGACCGGCCGGACGTCGATTTCGTGCATTCCCTGCGCAGCCTGGTGGCCACCGACCGCCAGGGCAATCCGAGTTGCCTCGCTCTCATCCTCAAGGACGTATCGGACCAGTTCGAGGCCGAGGAACGCTTCGAGAAGACCTTCAACGCCAACCCCGCTCCGGCGGCGATCTGCCGGCTCTCGGACCTGCGCCACGTCAAGGTCAATCTCGGCTTCCTGGAGATGACGGGCTACACCCGCGAAGCCGTCGTCGGCCGCAGCGTCTACGAGGTCGACGTGCTGGCGGGCGCCCGCAACCGTGACCTGGCGGTCTCCCGGCTCAACGAGGGCGGCACCATCCCGCAGATGGAGGCCTGCCTCGATCTGCCGGACGGGGGAACCCGCTTCGTCATCGTCGCCGGCCAGCCGATGGAGCTCGGCGACGAGCCCTGCATGCTGTTCACCTTCGCGGATCTGGAGCTGCGCCGGAAGGCCGAGACGGCGCTGCGCCAGAGCGAGGAGCGCTTCGCCAAGGCGTTCCGCCTCACCCCCGTGCCGACCGTGCTGGCCCGCGGTGACGACTTCGCCCTCACCGGGGCGAACGAGGCCTTCACCCGCGTCTTCGGCTATGCGCCCGACAGCATATCCGGGCGTTCGCCCGGCGATCTCGGCCTCTGGGTGCACGATGCCGCCCGGATCAAGTTCGAGACCGCCGTGGCACGAACCGGCTACGTGCTCGGCCTGGAAGTCTGCCTGCGCCATGAGAACGGCACCAACCTCGATTGCCTGATCTCGGCCGAGCGGGTCGAGATCGGCGACCAGACCTTCGCGCTGCTGGTCCTGCAGGACATTACCGAGCGCAAGCGCACCGAGCGCGACCTGTTCGAGGCCATCGAAGCGGTGATGGCCGACACGTCCTGGTTCAGCCGTGGGCTGATCGAGAAGCTGGCCAACCTGCGTCAGCCGGGAAGCGAGCACAAGGACGGCATCGTCCCGAACGTCACGGTCCGCGAGCGCCAGATCCTCGACCTCATCTGCCAGGGCCAGGACGACGACGTCATCGCGAAACGGCTCGGCCTGTCGAAGAACACGGTCCGCAACCACGCCGCGTCCCTCTACCGGAAGCTCGACGTCCACAAGCGCTCCGAGGCCATCGTCTGGGGCCGGAACAACGGCTTCCCGTTATCAGAAACTAGCAAATAAAAACCCCTCTACTGGTATATCCGTATCATTGCTCCCCTGGGATGGGGGGCCACTTGAGGGGTGCGTCCATCGCCCAGGCCCCGGAGCACCTCGTGAGCGCGCAGAAGACCAGTGATCTCTCCGACAAGCTCAAGGGCTCGGTGAAGGAGAGTATCGGCAAGTTGGTCGGCGATCCCAAAATCGAGGCCGAGGGCAAGTCTCAGCAGAAATTACCGAAGTCCGACGTGAAACCGAAGACCACCCCTAAGCCGTAGCTTCGGTCGCAGGTCGAACCCAACGAACATCCTTCGAAACCAGAACAGGAGAGACATCATGGTCGATACGGATCGCATCACGGGCGCCGCCAAGGAGCTCGGTGGCAAGGTGCAGGGCACGGTGGGCGACCTCACCGGCTCGCGGCGGGACTCTTTGGAGGGACGTGCCCGCGAGGCGCAGGGTGCCGCCGAGAACCTGTATGGCCAGGCCAAGGACACCGTGCGCGAGGCGGCCGACCACGTCGCCGACACCGCCCGCGACATCGGCGGCAAGGTGCGCGACACGGTCGGCAACCTGATCGGCTCCGACGACGTCGAGGACCGCGCGCGCCGCGCCCAGGGCGCGGCCGCCGACACCTACGACCGCGCCGAGCGCTCCGTGCGCGGTGCCGGCCGCGAGGCCTACGACCGGGCCGAGGACGCCTACGAGAACGGCGGCCGGTACCTGCGCCAGGGCGGTCGCGAAGCCACCAGCCAGATCGCCGAACACCCCATGGCCGCCCTGCTCGTCGCCGGCCTCCTCGGCTACGGCCTCGGCCTGCTCATCCACGGCCGCAACTGATCCGCAGGGCCGCCATCGACCGGTTCGAGCGCGCCGTAACCGTGCGGTCGGACCCAGGACAGATCCAAAAGTTCCACCCCCAACTGCCCCTCGAACGACCGAACTTCTCGGACGACCGACGACCCGGAGTACCTGTCACGTGTCCACTTCCCCCCTTCTCGCGACCCCGTCCACCGCGGCCTCGGCCGCCACCCGTACCGTCCTCCTGAATCAGGTGTCTTGGGGCGCGATCTTCGCCGGCGCCGTCACCGCGCTGGTGACCCAGGTCATCCTCAACATGGTCGGTGTCGGCGTCGGCCTGTCGAGCGTCGGCACGACCGCCGCCGACAATCCGGCCGCGTCCACCCTGTCGATGAGCGCCGGCATCTGGTTCGTGGGGTCCGGCATCGTCGCCGCGCTCGCCGGCGGCTTCATCGCCGGGCGCCTCTCCGGCAAGCCCGTCACGGGTGCTGCCGGCCTGCACGGCCTCGTCTCCTGGGCGGTGACCACCCTCGTGGTGCTGTACCTGCTGACCTCGGCGGCCGGCGGCCTCATCGGCGGCGCCTTCTCGGGCGTGACCAGCACGCTCGGCGGTGCCGGCTCCCTCGTGGGCGGCACCGTGCAGACGGCGGCCCAGGCGGCGGCCCCCTCGCTGTCGAAGATCACCAACCCTTTCGACGGCATCGAGCAGTCGGTCCGCAACCAGGCCGCCGGCCAGGACCCGCAGGCGGCCAAGGATGCCGCCGTCGCCGCCATGCGCGCCCTGTTCACCGGTGACCCGGCCCAGAAGGCCCAGGCCGAGAACCGCGCCGCCGACGCGCTGGCCAAGGCCCAGGGCATCCCGGTCGACCAGGCCAAGACCCAGATCCAGGACTACAAGAAGCAGTACGACGAGACCGTCGCCACCGCGAAGGTGAAGGCCGAGGCCGCGGCCGTCGCCGCCAAGTCCGCCGCCACCCAGGGCGCCTTCTACGGCGCGCTCGCCCTGATCCTCGGCGCCCTCGCGGGCTTCCTCGGCGGCCGGATCGGTGCCCCGAAGCTCCCCACCCTCGCCGACAGCTACGACGCCCGCCGCGTCTGACCCCATCCCCGGCCGGTCATAGCGACCGGCCGGTCCACCCAGCCCACGGACTCGAACTCAAGGAGACATCCCATGAGCAGCACCACGGACAAGCTGAAGGGCCTCGCCAACGAAGCCGTCGGCAATCTGAAGGAAGGCGTCGGCAAGGTCACCGGCAACGACAAGCTGGTCGCCGAGGGCAAGGCGCAGGAACTCAAGGGCGAGGCCCAGCGCACCGTCGGCGAGGCCAAGGACGGCGTCGCGTCGGTCGTCGACAAGGTCACCGGCAAGCACTGATCTGGCAAGCACTGCCCCGGCAAGCGCCGACTTGGGACGGCGGGAGACCCGATGAGGGGCCCGCCGCCCCCACAATCCTCGAACCCAGGAGTACCCCATGAACGGCGACCAGTTCCGTGGCGCGTCCCGCCACCTCAAAGGCCGCGCCCAGACCACGCTGGGCGGCCTCACCGGAGACCCGGCTCGCCAGGTCCGCGGCGCCGTGAACCAGGTGGCGGGCGGCGCGCAATACGCCTATGGCCGCGCGCGCGACAGGGCGGAGGATTGGGCCGAGGATGGGCGCGACCTCGCCCGCGAGGTTCGGGATCGCGCCGGCAACCTCGTCGAGGACGGCCGTCATCGCGTCGACGCGGCGCGCGACCGGGCCGGGAACCTCATCACGGACGGTCGCGACTTCGCCCAACAGGCGCGGAAGCGCGGCACACGCTATGGTCATCAGGCCGTGCGCTATGCCGACGACAACCGCAGCGCCGCCCTGCTCGGTCTCGCCGCCGTGGCCTTCGCGGTGGGCTGGCTGTCCCGCTCCAAGCGCTGACCCATCAACCTCGGAGACCCTCCCCATGATCCGCAAGCTCCTCACCGCGTTCCTGCTCCCGAAGGTCATCGCCTATGTGAGCCGCCGCTTCGGCGGCCGGTCCGGCGCCCCGCCGAACCGTCGGGGCTACTGACCCGAGCCTGGGCACGTCCCCGTCGTCTGTCCGGACGGCGAACCGCCAGCCGTCCCGGGCTCCACCGGGCAGGCTATCGGGCAGGATCCCGACCGGCCCTCACGGTGGCCGGGACATCGCCGGGCGGCGCTCCGCTCGAACCCTCCAACCGACAAGGACGACCGATGAGCAAGGGCTATCCCTCGATGACCGCGCTGCTGGGCCTGCTGGCCGTGGCCGGCTACCAGAACCGCGACAAACTCGCCGAGCTCCTGAAGGGCCACGACGCGCCGTCGAACCCCTCCCTGAGCCCGAACCCCTCCCTGAGTCCGAGCCACGGCACGGTCCCGCCCATCCCGAACACCGCGTCGAACACGGGGGGTATCGGCAATCTCGGCAGCCTGCTCGGCGGCCTCGGGACGGCCGGCGTCGGCGGCCTGATCGCCAGCGGTCTGAGCGAACTCGTCGACCACTTCACCAAGGGCGGTCACGGTGAGACGGCGAACTCCTGGGTCAACCAGGGCGCCAATCGCGACATCCCCGAGGCCGAGCTCGAACGGGCGATCGGCCCGGACACCCTCGACCACCTCACCCAGCAGACCGGCCTGAGCCGCAGCGCGCTCCTGTCCCGTCTCTCCCGCGAACTGCCCTCGGCCATCGACCGCTACGCCACCGACGGCCGCCGGCCGGCCTGACGCCGCGACACGGCCGGTGCCCCGTGGCGCCGGCCGCACATGACGCCGGGCGACGCCGCGCCGGGGTTCGATTCACCACCACCCCCGACCTCGCGAGACCGCCATGGCCATCGACTATCGCTCCGAACTGCGCCGTCCCTTGCCCTTCAGCCTCGCGGTCGTGGCCGTGGTCCTGCTCGTCTGGCTCATCGTCGCCTCGATCGCCGGCGCGCGCCAGCGCAGCGCCCGGGACCACCGTATCGAGGATCTGCAGGCTCAGCAGGTGGCGCTGCGCGCCGACCTCGAGCGGCAGATCTCGACCGCCGGCACCCTGACCGCGCTCCAGGCCAAGATCGCCACCGCCCAGCAGCAGGAGCGCGAAGCGGGTCAGGCCGCCGAGCAGGCGAGCGCTCGCACCACGACCCTGACCCAGGAGCAGCGGGCGGCCGAGGCCAAGGCGTCGGAGGCGAAGACGACGGCCGAGGCCGCGACCCGGACGCTGACCGAGCTCCAGTCGCAGGTCACGCAGGCCGAGGGGAAGCTGACCCCGCTGCGCGAGGCCATCACCACCGCTGAGAAGGCCGCGGTCGACCGGACGCAGGACCTCGCCGAGGTCGGACGGCGTCTCGAGGACGCCCGCGTGCAGGAAGCCAAGCTCCGCGCCGACCTCGCGACCATGACCCAGGAGGCGACCGGCAAGACCGCCGATCTCGCCAAGGCGGAGGAGCGCCAGCAGACCGCCCGCGAGGCCGCCGCCGCAGCCCAGAAAGACCTGGCCGACGCGCGGACCGCGACCGAGCAGGCCACCCGGCAGCGTACGGACACCGATCGGGCCATCGCCGACCTGACCGCCACCAGGGACAAGCTGACCTCCGAGATCGGTCTCGCCCAGCGCGACGCCCAGCAGGCACGCGACGCCCTGGCGAATATCCGCAAGGAACTCGCCGAGGCCCAGGCGCAGCGTGACCGCGTGGTTTCCGAGCGCGGCCAGGCCGAGCAGGCGCTGCAGACGCTTTCCGCCGACCGCGACGCGGGCACCGCCGCCCTCGACGCCCTGCGCAAGCGCCAAACCGAAGCTCAAGCCGAGTTGGCCACGCTCACCGAGACGCTGGCCTCGCGCAACAGGGAGGCTGCAGCCATCGACGAGCGACTGGCCTCGGCCCGACAGGACCTCAGCACCGCACAGGCGACGCTCGCCGAGGTCCGCCAGCAGCTCGCCGCTCCGCCCGCTGCGTCACCGAGCCCGTCCGGGAGCGGCCAGCCGGCTCGCTGAGGCAACGCCGACCCACGCGAGCAACCGCCAGCGTGGGTCCTCCGCGCCCTCGCTCACGGATCCCCCGACAGGGCGCGGAACCGGAATGCCGGCAGGGCAGGGCGGTATGACAAGCACGACCAATGGGATCAGGGCCATGACCAAGTTCAACAAGACCATCACCTACGTTCTGGCCGCCGCGGCCTTCGCCACCCTCATCGTCGTCGTCCTTCAGTCGACGAGCATGCTCGCAAGTTCCTAGCAGGCGACGGCCATGAACCCGGGTCGAGGATCTAGACTGAATAACGGGTTAGTGAAGGAACGGTCTAGACGCAGAATTGTTTTCGGCTTCCCAGCTCAAGCCGGAGGCGTGCATGCGTCGCGTACCATCTGCCCTCTCGATATTCAGGAGACGCGGCAAACCTGAACAATCGCCGCAAAAGGCGTTAAGGTCGAGCTTTGCCGCAACATCCCATCCCCTCAGCGAAGGGGCGATCTATCCCGTCGGCCAGAGCTATACTTGGGGTGGCCCGTCACCGGTATCGCATGGCTTTGCACCAGCCATCGGATACGATGGCTACCACGGCGGCAACGGCTATTGAGACTCTGACGTCTTGAACGGCGGCGGGCGCGGCGACTGTTTCCAGACCGGATCGCCGGCATCCGCGCCCGCCGGGGGGCGCGGATGGGGCTACGCTGGCTTCGATCCGCCCTACAGCCGCGAATCCGGTGCCAACTGGAGGCAGCGTCCGTTACATTCAAAGCATCCGCCGAATATTGACGCGATAATACAAATCTATCCGAAAGAAGATGAACTTTATTCTGATGTTTTCGTTGGTTATCAGATTGATCAAAGGAAGCACATGTCACGTTTGAAGATGCTGTGTGGCGCAGCCGCCATCTCCGCCCTGGGTCTGGTACACACCGTTGCCTCCGCGCAGGAGGGCGGCCCCTGCTCGGACGACATCGCCAAGCTCAAGCGCGAACTCGGAACCCAGGTCGGGCTGGGAGCGCCCGTCTCCCAGCCCGATACCGGACAGCGCAAAGGACCGAACGAGGGTTCGAGCGACCAGACGGCGAGCACGGCCTCGGGCGCCGCCAAGCCCGTCGGGAACGCCGAGACCGATCGTTCGCAGCAGGGAGGCGCCTCCCGCGAGACCGGCGGATCGCCGGGCACGGTGGGCGGTGTCTCCGGACCCGTGGCCGCTGCGGCCGGGGTCGGCCAGGCGGATTCTGTCGCCAGCGGGCGGATCGCCACCTCACCGGCCGATGTCCGCGCGCAATCCGAGAACAAGCCGACCGCGGCCGCCGAAGCCGCGAAGGGTGGCGAGGCCTCGGCGTCCGCGAGCCTGTCCCCCGAGGACAAGGTCTCCCAGGCCAAGACGGCCCTGCAGCGCGCGACCGACCTCAACGCCAAGGGTGATCAATCCTGCCGGGACGCGGTGCAACAGGCCCGCGCGCTGATGCCTCAGCAGTGGCGCTGACCAGCACGGATCGCATCCGTGGGGCGTGCATGGCGGCTTCCCCGGAAGACGGCCGTGCACGCTCCACCAACCATGGATCGTCGCCTGAGAACGGAAAGGCTGCTTTCGCGTCCGTACCTGATTCAAGCGGACATCGATGGCCCTCAGGCGAGAGATCGCTCCAAGTCGAACTCCAGGCATATTCAACGACGGTCGAAGATCCGATGGCCGCGTTGATGGTTCCCTCATACGGCGAACCGTGCCTTCGTCTGGTTTCCTAATGGGCGAAGCGGGAGATCTCGCACCACCGGGCCTCCGCCCGGGTGGAGTGGAGCGATGCGTGTTTTCCGGGATATCGCCACCGAATGCGGGGCTGACCGCGTCTTCGCCACCATGGTCGCCGTCCTGGGCGTCTGGTCGGCCTTGTCCCTTGCGCTGCTCGCCGTAATCCTCCTCGACCTGCTTCCACGGTCTTGAGCATCGGATCGCGCGCCGGCATCGCGGGTCACGCGACCGCTCCCGGCCTTCGGTCCACGATGCTGCGAACGCCGCGGGAGGAGGCTGATACGCATTCGGCCGCCGACCTTCGGCGGCTCAGCGGCCACTGCCGTTCCTGCGGCCTCCCGTTCGGGGGCTTCGTGGATCACGACACCGGAGTCATCCGGGTCGAGCGTCGTCGGTGGCGCGCCTCGTGCCCGGGTGCGGGACGCCTGCCCGCGCCCTGCGCCTGCCGGGAACTCCAGGCCAGCCTGCGCCGGACGAGCCGCGCGATCAGCCCCGGGACGCCCGGGACCGACTGATCCTCATGCGATCCTTATAAGATCGCCCTCGCGTCCCTCTCGAACCCTCACGCGGTTCCAGGCCACATCGGAAGGCGAGCGCGACCGGTCATGCCACCGGCCCGCCGAACCGAAACGGACGCACCATGCTCGACCTCGCCTTCATCGCCGCAGGCCTCGCCTTCTTCGGCCTGGCCGCCGGCTACGCCGCCCTCTGCGAACGCCTCTGAGCCGCCTCGTCAAGAGACCCTCGCCAGGACCCTTGCCATGACCCTCGATCTCACCCTCGGCGCCCTCGTGACCCTGGGGCTGCTCGGATACCTCACCTACGCCCTCGTCCGCCCCGAGCGGTTCTGAAGGAACACCTCCCATGACCCTCAACGGCTGGTTCCAGATCGCGCTGTTCTGCGCGGTCATCCTTGCGCTCGCCCGTCCGCTGGGCGGCTACATGACTCGCGTCTTCGCGGGAGAGCGCACCGTCCTGTCGCCGGTGCTCGCGCCCGTCGAGCGCGGGCTCTACCGCGTGGCCGGCATCGACGCCGCTCAGGAGCAGCACTGGCTGGCCTACGCGCTCGCCGTGCTGAGCTTCCACGCCCTCGGATTCCTGGCCCTCTACGCGCTGCTGCGCGTCCAGGCGCTGCTGCCGTTCAACCCGGACGGACAATCCGCCGTGGCACCGGACCTCGCATTCAACACCGCGGTGAGCTTCCTCACCAACACCAACTGGCAGTCCTACGGCGGCGAGACGACGATGTCGTACCTCACGCAGATGCTGGGGCTGACCCATCAGAACTTCCTCTCGGCCGCCACCGGCATCGCGCTGGCCGTCGCCCTGGTGCGCGGGTTCAGCCGCGCCTCGGCCAGGACCGTGGGCTCGTTCTGGGTCGATCTCACCCGCACGACCCTCTACGTGCTGCTGCCGCTCTGCGTCGTCTACACCCTGTTCCTGGTCTCCCAGGGCATTCCCCAGACGCTGGGCGGCGCCGTCGAAGCGACCACCCTCGAGGGCGCCAGGCAGACCCTCGCGGTCGGGCCGGTGGCGAGCCAGGTCGCGATCAAGATGCTCGGCACCAACGGCGGCGGTTTCTTCAACGCCAACGCCGCGCACCCGTTCGAGAACCCGACCGCCCTGTCGAACTTCGTCCAGATGGTCTCGATCTTCGCCATCGGCGCCGCGATGACCAACGTCTTCGGCCGGATGGTCGGCGACGAGCGCCAGGGCTGGGCGATCCTCGCCGCCATGGGCGTGCTGTTCCTGGCCGGTACGGCGGTGGTCTACTGGGCCGAGAGCGCGGGCAGCCCCGTCCTGAACGGGCTCGGCCTGACCGGCGGCAACATGGAGGGCAAGGAGGTCCGGTTCGGGATTCTCGCCTCGGCCCTGTTCGCGGCCATCACCACGGCAGCCTCCTGCGGCGCGGTCAACGCCATGCACGATAGCTTCACGGCGCTCGGCGGCATGATCCCGCTGATCAACATGGAGCTCGGCGAGATCATCGTCGGCGGGGTCGGGGCGGGGCTCTACGGCATCCTGGTCTTCGTCATCGTGACGATCTTCGTCGCCGGCCTCATGGTCGGGCGCACGCCGGAATACCTCGGGAAGAAGATCGAGGGGCGCGAGGTCAAGATGGCGATGCTCGCCATCCTCTGCCTGCCGCTGATGATGCTGGGCTTCACCGCCCTGGCCACCGTGATTGCGGCCGGTCTCGCGGGACCCGCCAATGTCGGCCCGCACGGGTTCTCGGAGATCCTCTACGCCTTCACCTCGGCGGCCGCCAACAACGGCTCGGCCTTCGGCGGGCTCACGGCCAACACCGCCTTCTACAACACCACGCTCGGCCTCGGCATGCTGTTCGGGCGGTTCTTCGTCATCGTCCCGGCGCTCGCCATCGCGGGCTCGCTCGCCGCCAAGAAGACCGTGCCGGCCTCGGCCGGGACGTTCCCGACGCATGGCGGCCTGTTCGTCGGGCTGCTGGTGGGCGTGATCCTCATCGTCGGCGGCCTGACCTTCTTCCCGGCGCTGGCGCTCGGACCCATCGTCGAGCACCTCGCCGGCGGCCTCGGCCAGACCTTTTCGACGGGAGGCTGAGATGCCGCGCGCCCTCCCGGCCCGACGCATCCCGCGCCATCACCTGATGATCCGCCGGCGGCCCCAGCGCAGGAACCGCGCCTCCGCCCGGGCCGCCGCTGCGCCGGTCCGGCTCTCCAACCTGATCCTCGGACTGCTCGGCGTCACGCTGCTCGGTGGGCTCGCCCTGGTGGTCGCGGCCTCCCTGATCGGTCGCGCCGTCGCGCCCTGAATCGAAATCCCGACCGGGCGCCCCGCGCCCGGTTCCGAACCTCCCATCCCGGACACAACACCATGTCCCGTCCCTCGTCGTCCCTCTTCAGCGCCGCCCTCGTCGGTCCGGCGCTCCTCGGCTCCGTCAGGAAGCTCGACCCGCGCGCCATGATCCGGAACCCGGTCATGTTCGTGGTCGAGGTGGTGGCCGCGCTGACCACGGTGCTGTTCGCGCGCGACGTCCTCACCGGCGGCGCCAACCTCGCCTTTTCCGGCCAGATCATCCTCTGGCTGTGGTTTACCCTGATCTTCGCCAACTTCGCCGAGGCGCTCGCGGAAGGGCGCGGCAAGGCCCAGGCCGACAGCCTGCGGCGCACCCGCACCGAGACCATGGCCAAGCGCCTGAAAGGCCCTGGCCGGGTGTTCGAGACGGTACCCGGCAACGACCTCAAGGTCGGCGACGTGGTGCTGGTGGAGGCCGGCGACATCATCCCCTCGGACGGCGAGGTCATCCTCGGCGTTGCCTCCGTCAACGAGGCCGCCATCACCGGCGAATCCGCCCCCGTCATCCGCGAGTCCGGCGGCGACCGCTCGGCGGTCACCGGTGGCACGCAGGTGCTCTCCGACGAGATCCGGGTGCGCATCACGGCCGCGGCCGGCTCCACCTTCGTCGATCGGATGATCGCCCTGGTCGAGGGCGCTTCGCGGCAGAAGACCCCTAACGAGATCGCTCTCAACATCCTGCTCGCCGGCCTCACCATCATCTTCGTCTTCGCGGTGGCGAGCATTCCGAGCTTCGCATCCTATGCCGGTGGCACGATCCCGCTGATCGTGCTGGTCGCCCTGTTCGTGACCCTGATCCCGACGACCATCGGCGCGCTCCTGTCCGCCATCGGCATCGCCGGCATGGATCGCCTCGTGCGCTTCAACGTGCTGGCCATGTCCGGCCGGGCCGTGGAAGCGGCCGGCGACGTCGACACGCTCCTCCTCGACAAGACCGGCACCATCACGCTGGGCAACCGGCAGGCCACCGAGTTCCGTCCCGTGCGCGGCGTGTCCGAGCAGGATCTCGCCGACGCCGCCCAGTTGGCGTCGCTCGCCGACGAGACGCCGGAAGGTCGCTCCATCGTGGTGCTGGCCAAGGACAAGTACGGCATCCGGGCGCGCGACATGGGAAGCTTGAACGCCACCTTCGTGCCGTTCACGGCGCAGACCCGGATGAGCGGCGTCGACCTCGACGGCGCCTCGATCCGGAAGGGCGCGGTGGATTCCATCGTCGCCTCGGTGAGCCCGCAGCCGATGGCCACGCGCGGCGCCAGCACGGCCTTGGCCTACAGCCCCGGTGTTCCTTCCGAGACCGTGCGCGAGATCCAGGCCATCGCCGAGGAGGTCGCCAAGGCCGGAGGGACGCCCCTGGCGGTCGCCCGCGACGGGCAACTCCTCGGCGTCGTCACCCTGAAGGACATCGTGAAGGGCGGCATCCGCGAGCGCTTCGCGGAACTCCGCCGAATGGGCATCCGCACGGTGATGATCACCGGCGACAATCCCATGACCGCCGCCGCCATCGCGGCGGAAGCCGGCGTCGACGATTTCCTCGCTCAAGCCACGCCGGAGGACAAGCTGGCGCTGATCCGCAAGGAGCAGGCGCAGGGCAAGCTCGTCGCCATGTGCGGCGACGGCACCAACGACGCCCCGGCGCTGGCCCAGGCCGATGTCGGTGTCGCCATGAACACCGGCACGGTGGCGGCCCGCGAGGCCGGCAACATGGTCGACCTCGACAGCGATCCGACCAAGCTCATCGAGATCGTCGGCATCGGCAAGCAGCTCCTGATGACCCGGGGAGCGCTGACCACCTTCTCGATCGCCAACGATGTCGCCAAGTATTTCGCCATCATCCCGGCGATGTTCCTGGTGCTCTACCCGCAGCTCCAGGCCCTCAACATCATGCGGCTGGCCTCGCCCGAGAGCGCGATCCTCTCGGCAATCATCTTCAACGCGCTCATCATCGTCGCGCTGATCCCGCTGGCGCTCCGCGGCGTCTCCTACCGGGCGGTGGGGGCGGGCGCGCTCCTCCGGCGCAACCTGGCTCTCTACGGCCTCGGCGGCATCCTGGTGCCCTTCATCGGCATCAAGGCCATCGATCTCGCCATCACCGCCCTGCACCTCGTCTGAGCCGTCCCTTCCCAACCTCGAGATCCACCATGCTGAACCAGCTTCGCCCCGCCCTCGTCCTGCTGATCGCCCTGACGGCGCTCACCGGGCTTGCCTACCCCCTCGCGATGACCGGCCTCGCCGGAGCCATCTTCCCCGCCAAGGCCGCCGGCAGCCTGATCGAGCGCGACGGCAGGATCGTCGGCTCCAGCCTGATCGGGCAATCCTTCACCAGCGAGCGCTACTTCCAGGGCCGCCCCTCCGCCACGAGCGCCGTCGACCCGGCGGACGCCACCAAGACGGTGTCGGCGCCCTACAACGCAGCGAACTCCTCGGGCTCCAACCTCGGTCCGACCAGTGCCGCGCTGGCCGAGCGCGTGAAGGCCGACCTCGCCTCGCGCCAGGCCGAGAACCCCGGCAAACCCGTCCCGGTCGACCTCGTCACGGCGAGCGGCTCGGGCCTCGACCCGGACATCTCGCCGGACGCTGCCCTGTTCCAAGTGCCCCGCGTCGCCAGGGCGCGCAGCCTGTCCGAGGATCGGGTGCGCGCCCTCGTGGAGGCCGGGACCCAGGGCCGTCTTCTTGGTATCCTCGGCGAACCCCGGGTCAACGTGCTCGCCCTCAACCTTGCCCTGGACGACTTGGGAACCCAGTAAGCCCGCCGGATGACAGGCCACACCATGTCGACGCCCCCTCGCGATCCGGACCGTCCGTCGCCCGAGGCGCTGTTGACTGCCGCCCACCGGGAAGAGGGCCATCGCGGCCGCCTCAAGATCTTCCTCGGGGCGGCGCCCGGCGTCGGCAAGACCTACGAAATGCTGACCGTCGGGCGTGCGCGGCTCAAGGCCGGGACCGACGTGGTCGTCGGGGTGGTCGAGACGCATGGCCGGGCCGAGACGGAGGCCCTCCTCGAGGGCTTCGAGATCCTGGGGCGACGCCAGGTCCCGTATCACGGTGCCGTCCTGGCGGAGATGGACCTCGACGCGCTGCGCGCCCGCCGGCCGGCGCTGGCATTGGTGGACGAACTCGCCCACACCAACGCGCCGGGCTCGCGACACCCGAAGCGCTACCAGGATGTGGAAGAACTCCTCGACGCCGGCATCGACGTCTACACGACCCTCAACATCCAGCACGTGGAGAGCCTGAACGACGTGGTGGCCCAGATCACCCGCATCCGGGTGCGGGAGACGGTGCCGGACGGCATCCTCGACCGGGCGGACGACATCGAGGTGGTCGACCTCAATCCGGACGACCTGATCCAGCGTCTGCGCGACGGCAAGGTCTATGTGAAGGGCAATGCGGAACGCGCCCTCAAGCACTACTTCTCGCGCGGCAACCTGACGGCGCTTCGCGAATTGGCGCTGCGCCGCACCGCCGACCGGGTCGACGACGAACTCCTCAGCCACATGCGGGCCAACGCCATCGCGGGCCCCTGGGGCGCCGGCGAGCGGGTACTGGTCTGCATCAGCGAGGATCCCCGCTCGGCCGGCCTCGTGCGCCACGCCAAGCGCCTCGCCGACCGGCTGCACGCCCCCTGGACAGCCATCACGGTCGAGGGGCCCCGCAGCCTCTCCCTGAACGAGGCCGCGCACGACCGCATCGCCGACACCCTGAGGCTGGCCGACCGCCTCGGCGGAGACGCCGTCACCCTCCCGGGCGGACGGCGCGTGGCCGACGACATCCTGGCATATGCCCGCTCGACCAACGTCAACCACATCATCCTCGGCAAGGCCGACCGCTCGCCGCTGTTCGAGCTTCTCAACGGCTCGGTGGTGCACGACATCGTCCGGCGCTCGGGCACGATCAGCATCCACGTCATCGCCGGCGAGGCCGCGAAGACGGATACGATCCCGGCGAAGACGGTCGCCACGGCCCGGGCCAGCCCATCGTTCCAGCCGCTGCCCTACATGGTGGGCGTCCTCGCCACCGCCGCAGCCCTCGGGCTCGCCCTCGTGGTCGAACCGTATCTCGGCGTGGAGAACGCCGACCTCATCCTGCTGACCGCCATCGTCGCGGTCGCCGTGCGCTTCGGCCTGGGACCGTCGCTGGCCGCCGTCGTCGCGGCCTCGCTGTCCTACAACTTCTTCTTCCTGCCGCCGGTCTACACGCTGACCATCGCCGACCCGACCAACGTCGCCGCGTTCCTGCTGTTCACGGTGGTGGCCGTCGCCGTCTCGAACCTCGCCTCCCGCTCCCGGCGCGAGGCCGTGGTTTCGCAGGGCAGGGCCCGGGCCACGGAGCGGCTCTACGGCTTCAGCCGCAAGCTCGCCGGCTGCGGCACCCTCGACGACGTGCTCTGGGCGACCTCGGCCCAGATCGCCGCGATGCTGCGGGTTCGCGTCGTTCTGCTGCTGCCCCAGGACGGTGCGGTCTCGGTGCGCGCCGGCTTCCCGCCCGAGGACAGTCTCGACGCGGCCGACCTCGGTGCCGCCACCTGGGCCTTCGACAACGAGAGGCCGGCGGGGCGGGGCGCCGACACCCTGCCGGGGGCCAGGCGCCTGTTCCTGCCGATGCGCACGGGGCGCGGCATCGTCGGGGTGATCGGCCTCGACGCCGACGGCACCGGCCCGATCCTCTCGCCCGAGGACCGTCGCCTGTTCGACGCGCTCGCCGACATGGCGGCGCTCGCCGTCGAGCGGGTCCGGCTGGTGGAGGATCTCGACCGGGCCGAGCGCGCCGCCGAGACCGACCGGCTGCGGCAGGCCCTGCTCACCTCGATCAGCCACGATCTGCGCACCCCGCTGTCATCGGTGCTGGGTGCGGCCACGACCCTGCGCGACCTCGACGAGGCCTTGTCCCGCGACGCCAAGGCGGACCTCCTCACCACCGTCATCGCGGAATCGGAACGGTTGAACCGCTTCATCGTCAACCTCCTCGACATGACCCGGCTGGAGGCGGGTGCCGTGGCGGCGAGCCTCACCCCGCAGGACGTCGGCGAGAGCGTCGACACCGCCCTGCGCCGGCTGGGCTCGATCCTCGCCGGGCACCGGGTGCGCCTGGAGCTTCCGACCACCCTGCCGGCCCTGCGGCTCGATCCGGTCCTGTTCGAGCAGGTCCTGGTCAACCTCCTCGACAACGCCGCCAAGTACGCGCCGGACGGGTCGACGGTGACCATCCGGGGCGCAGTGGAGCGTGGGCAGGTCCGGCTCCAGGTCCTCGATGAGGGCGAGGGCCTGCCCGAGGCCGACCGGGAGCGGGTGTTCGACAAATTCTACCGGGTCCACAAGTCCGACAGTGTCCGGGCCGGAACCGGGCTCGGCCTCGCCATCGCGCGCGGCTTCATCGAGGCCATGGGCGGCACGCTCACAGCCGGAAATCGCCGCGAGCGCCTTGGCGCCGTCTTCACCATCCTCCTGCCCATCCCCCCGGCGGGACACGCGCATTCGGACATCGCCGCATGAGCCTGAGCATCCTCGTCATCGACGACGAGCCGCCGATCCGAAAGCTCCTGCGGACGGGTCTGGCCACGCAGGGCTACGGGATCTTCGAGGCGCCGGACGCCCGCACCGCCCTCGACGTCCTGGCGCGCGAGACCGTCGCACTCGTCCTCCTCGACCTCGGGCTGCCGGACATGCGCGGGCACGACCTCCTGCGCCTGATCCGCCGGGATTTTCGCGATCTGCCCGTCGTGGTCCTGTCGAGCCGCGACGACGAACCCGGCAAGGTCGAAGCCCTCGACCTCGGCGCCGACGACTACGTCACCAAGCCCTTCGGCATGGGCGAGTTGCTGGCCCGCATCCGTGCGGCCCTGCGCCACCAACTCGCCGTCCAGGGCGAACGCGCGCTGTTCGAGGTCGACGGCCTCAGCGTCGATCTCGTCCGCCGCCGCGTGCGGGTTCGGGGCGCCGAGGTGAAGCTGACCCCGCGCGAGTACGACTTCCTGCGCGTCCTGATCCAGCATGCGGGCAAGGCCCTGACCCATGCCCAGCTCATGAAGGCGGTCTCGACCTCGTCCGACCCGCAATACCTGCGCGTCTACATGCGCCAGCTTCGCCTCAAGCTGGAAGCCGACCCGGAGCGCCCGCGCATCCTCCTGACGGAGACCGGCGTCGGCTATCGCCTGCGTGCGCCCGAGGACGACACTCACGCCTGAGGGTGGCGTCCGCGCGCGCAGAGATTGTTCCCGCGCGATCCCTCGATGCAGGGCGCGTCGGAGCGAACCCATCGACCCGACCCGCAATCCCGCGACCGAGCCGCAATCCCGCGACCGAGCCGAATGACCATCGATGGGCTTCCCTCGCCCGATCAGGTCACCATCGGCGTGCGCGAGGCGGGCAAGGCCGCACCCGCGGGCACCGGTCCTATGCAGGATGGCACCTATCTCAGAGCCGAAGCTCGACACGGTCGGTCGAGATCACGACCGCGTCCGGACGATGGTCGGTGACGTCGGTCGCGTAGTGGAGTGCGTCGTTCCGGGTGCGGAACAGGCCACCCCCCAGGCCGTGGACCTCCATGGCGACCCAGCGCCCCTGGGGATCCTGGCCGACGATGAACCGTGTGGATGGGGACGGGGCCGCCTCGGAGACGATAGCGGCCGGGCTGGTGAGGGGCATGGAACGTCGGGGGTTCGCGCGATCCGTGGCTGGACCGCCCCCGTAAGCTGGACCCCGGCGCATCAGGGTTCGAGCGGGAGCCCGGGGCTTCCGCATCAGGGTCTCATCAGGATTCCGACGCAGTCCCCACCCGTGACCCGGCGGCGAGGGTTCGTAATCCGGCCGACACTCGAGACGAATGCTGGCAAGCTCAGAGAGCCGCCACCCGCAGCCGATTCGGGAAAGGAGAGGGCCGGCAACACGATCGCGCCCCCGGACGGGGACAGGCAGGCGGGATGATTGTCGATCCGAAGTCTGCGTTCTCGCGCTTCACGCCAGTCGATCGGCCTCGAACCAGCGCAGCAGGCCTGTCTGCGGATCGCAGTTCAGGTACTCGAACCGCTGCCTGT
The DNA here is from genome assembly GCF_025813715.1 of Methylobacterium sp. FF17. Classification (NCBI taxonomy): domain Bacteria; kingdom Pseudomonadati; phylum Pseudomonadota; class Alphaproteobacteria; order Hyphomicrobiales; family Methylobacteriaceae; genus Methylobacterium; species Methylobacterium flocculans. Next base: position 5,114,095 of record NZ_CP107532.1, on the reverse strand, counting down.
CCTCCGGAAGCACATAGACTTCGTGCCAGGTCCGGAGCTGGTTGGCGGAGCCGTAGTGACGGTAGCGCTGGATCGCAGCCCTGAAGATCGCGGCATGCGTGGCATGGCCCTCCGCCCAGCGCTCCATGTGGCTGAGGGAGAGGAAATAGGCGTGTGCGTGCGCTTCCGGCTGGGGCGCTCCCTCCGTGTCCGTCGTGCCCTGCCAGCGCATGCAGGCGCAGCCGGAGGGCAGGGGATTCTCGCCGAGGTAGTCCATGCCGGCTGCGAGGGGATCGCGCAGCTTGGCGTCGTAATCGGCGCGCTGCTCCCCATCCATGCGCGCCCAGCTGTTCGCGGAGCGGATGAGCGCGAGGTTGTGCGGCGGACGCACCGACCAGTGCTCGCCATAGCCGCGCCGCTCGGACCGGACCGCGAGTTCGGCGCCCGGAGGGGCGTCCAGGCGATCCGTCGCGGCCGCCGGGAGTCGGTCGCGCATGGCGCCGTAATATCCACAGAAGGGTGTCGGGAAGATCGCAACCTCCGGGCTCGCCATCAGGCCGGCGGGATAATCTTTCCAGTAGATGCTCTCCTGGCGCGCACGCGGCACCCAGAGAACCTCGCGCCAAGCGCCGTGGCGGCCGGTGAGCCGCTTCGGGTCGTGCCACCAGCCTTCCGCCGCCGGGTCCGCGGCCCAGCGCGCGAACCGCGCCGCCGAGACCCAGTACGCGCAGACGACATGCTCCACGCGTCCGCCGGACAGGGGCGCGCGTGCATGGTCGAGGCAGGTCGGCCCGTCGGCATGGCCGACGAGATGGGTGTCGATCCAGTGCCGCATCGGGTGGCCGTCGAGCTCGGCCTGGGCATCGGCCTGGGCCCCGAAGAAGGCGACGTGCAGTCCCGTCTCACCCTCCGGAAGGAGGAACGACCAGCGCTGGACCGCGGGCGTGAAGCCCGGTGGCTTGCGCAGCGGCGCGATGCGTTCGAGCGCCCCGAAGGCTTCGGGGGGCACCGCATCGAGGATCCGTGCACCACCGTGCCGTGGCGCTTCATCCGAACGAAGGGTCATGACGGCATTCTCTGAGCTCTGGAACCTCGGGACGGAGCATGCCCAGGATCGGCGTCGGAATCAGCACGCGTTCGCCGCAACGATCCGTGCGCAAACGTCGACCGGGCGAGGTCCGCCGTCATCGTCGCAGTTGGGTGAGGTTGCGCCCCGGCCTTGGCCGGGCGCCCAACCTTGGCCGGGTGCCCATGGCCCCGGAAGCCGCATGCAGATCCGAAACGTCGGCCCCGGCAACCTCACGTGCCCTCCCAGCCGTCCGCGAGATCATCGAGGATGCGCAGGCGAATCGCCATCGCGGTGACCGCCTCCCTCACGCGGCTCGCCATCAGGGGCGGACTGCTTTCGAGCCCGACCTTTGCGGTCAGGAGGCACATGAGGGAGGCTTCCTCCCAGTCCACCGGGGCGCCGGGGCCGATCCCGACGATGCCCCGGACCCAGCGGCAGCGCCGGAGCAGGGGCGCGCGCAAGGGCACGTGGGCGGTCACCACGATCGCCCGGCCGGTGAGGATAGTCGCGAGATCCTCCCCCTCAGTCACCGGCCCCCCGGCGCGAAGCTCGAGAGCGCTCCGAGGGCTCGGAGCCGTCAGGCCGGGCGGAGCATCCAGCCAGATCGCGCGCAGGCTGCCGGTGTCGTCCATCAATGCACGCCGAAGTAGGCCTTGTGGAGTTCGGCGTCCTCCCGGAGCGCCCGCGTCTCTCCCGAGGCCACGACGCTCCCCTGGGAGAGGACGTAGCCGTGATCGGCGACGTCGAGCGTCTGGCGCACGTTCTGCTCGACGAGCAGGATCGTCAGGCCCGTCTCCTTGAGGCGCCGGACGATGCCGAAGACCTCGGAGACGAACAGCGGCGAGAGACCGAGCGACGGTTCGTCGAACACCACGAGTTCGGGATCGGTCATGAGGCCGCGGGCGATGGAGAGCATCGAGCGCTCGCCCCCCGACAGGGTGCCGGCGAGCTGCGTGCGCCGCTCCCTGAGGCGCGGAAACACCGCGAACATCGCTTCCATCCGCTCGGCGACCTTGCCGGGGTCGGGATCGAGGAGTCCGCCGACTTCGAGGTTCTCCGCGACCGTCATCCGAGGCAGGACCCGGTTGCCCTCCGGGACGACGCCGATGCCGAGCGCCACGATCCTGTGCGGGGGAAGCCCGTCGAGGTTCGTGGTCCCGAAGCGGATCGTGCCCGAACGGACCCGGTTCAACCCCAGGATCGTCCGGATGAGCGTGCTCTTGCCGGCGCCGTTGGCCCCGAGGATGCAGGTGACCTCGCCGGGGCGGACGTCCAGGGAGACCTGCTTGAGCACATCGGCGCGGTCGTAGCCCGAACTGACCCCGGAGACCGAGAGGTGCCGCGAGGCGGCCTTGCGCACCGTGCTCAATGTCCGCTCCCCAGGTAGGCGGTCTGGACGTCCCGGTCCTCAATCAGGTCCTCGAAGGACCCCTCGAAGATCTTGCGGCCGAAATTCAGCACGACGCAGCGGTTCGAGACCCGGCGGATCACGTCCATCTCATGCTCCACGAGGATCACCGCGAGGTCCGGAGCCTCCCGCCGGAAATCGAGGAGGTCGTCCATCAGGCGGCGCGTCTCCTCCGGGGTCATGCCCGCCGACGGTTCGTCGAGGAGGAGGAGGCGCGGATTGGCGATCAGCGCGCGGCAGATCTCGATGCGGCGGCGGTCGATCATCGTGAAGCTCCCCGCCGGCTCGAACAGGGACGCGGCGATAGCCGGGTTGAACCGCATGGCGATGCCGTGCACCCGTTCGACCAGGGCGTCGATCTCCGCGCGCAGCCGGCGCCGACGGAACAACTGGGCCGCGAGGCCGAGATCCTGGTGGCGCAGGGCACCGAGGGCGATGTTGTCGAATACGCTCTGGTCGAGCATGAGCCGGCACCTCTGGAAGGTGCGCGCCACGCCGGCGCGTCCGATCGCCTGGGGCGATTTTCCGAAGATGTCCGCCTCGGCGAGGGCCGCCGTGCCCGCCGAGGGGCGGTAGAGGCCGGTGAGCACGTTGAAGAACGTGGTCTTGCCCGATCCGTTCGGGCCGACGAGGCCGATGGTCGTGCCGGGGTCGACGGAAATGTCGAGCCCGTCGAGGGCGGTGAGGCCTCCGAAACGCATGGTCAGGCCGGAGCAGGTGAGCAGGGGCGCGGTCATGAGGGACGCAGTCATGGTCTCAGCCTCCCGTCCGGCCGCCGAGGATGCGCAAGGGGCGCGGCAGAAGACCGCTCGGGCGGAAGCGCAGGATCGCGATCACCACGGCGGCGAAGATCAGCAGGCGGTACTCCTGGATCGCCTGAAGTTTCTCGGGGAGGACGAGGATGATGGCCGCGGCCGCCACCGTCCCCCAGACGTTGCCGAGGCCGCCGAGGACCACGATGGAGAGCAGGGTCAGGGATTCGCCGAAGCCTGCGCCGTTGGGGTTCACGAACCCGTTCATCATTCCGTAGAGCGCGCCGGCGACGCCGATCATGGCATTGCCGAACAGGAAGGCGGTGGCCTTCCAGCGCGCCGGCGACAGGCCGAAGGTGGACGCCGCGATGGGGTCGGTGCGCACGGCGTCGATGGCGATGCCGATCCAGGAAAGCTCCAGGCACCGCATCGCCGCGAAGGCCAGGGCGAAGAGGATCGCCGCCGCCAGGGCGTAGGGCAGGTAGAACGAGACCTCGTAGCCGGCCACGGCACTGACGGCCCCGAAATCGAGGCCGAACGGCGCGAAACTCGGGATCTTCAGGCCCTGGGGTCCGCCAAGGGTATCGTTCACCTCCAGCAGGTTGCGCAGCAGCACGCCGAAGGCGATGGTCACGAGGGCCACGTAGTGGCCACGCGTCCGCAGGACGGGCAGCAGCAGGAGCAGGCCGAGGGCGGCGGTCACGAGTCCGCCCGCCGCGAGCACCGCGAGGTGCGGGAGCGCGGTGTGTCCCGCCAGCACGGCGGCGGTGTAGGCACCGAGGGTGAAGAACGCCGCCGAGGCGAAGTTGGCGATGCCGCCGAGCGCCATCTGGATGTTGAGGCCGATGCAGGCCGTGGCGGAGAGCGCCACCGTCGCGACCATGAGGAGGGCGTAGTGCTCCTCGCGGAAGATCCACAGGAGAACCAGGGTCGCCAGGGCCGCGGTGGCGTTCGCGATCCCGCGCTGGCTGCGGCAGGCGGCGACCGCCGCTCGGCCGGTCGGCGTCCGGTCGAGGACGACGAGGGCGGCCAGGAAGGCGAGGAGAATCCCGAGGATCTCCCACTCCCGCTCGGCCCCCAGGAGACAGGCCAGGGCGGCGAAACTCAGGATCGGCACCGCGACCGCGGCGATGCGTTCGAACGGGGCGCCCGCGGCCGCAGGGGCAGCGCCGGAGAGCTGGATCTCGGCAGAGTTCATGGTCAGACCCGCTCGCTGGAATGTTCGGAGATCAGGCCCGTGGGAAACAGGCCGATAAGCACGATCACCACCGCGAAGGCCGCCACGTCCTTGTAGGCGCTGGCGGAGGGCACGGAGATCGTGACGAGAGTCTGGACGCCGGCGAACAGGAAGCCGCCGAGGATGGGTCCGAGCAGGCTGCCGAGCCCGCCCACCACAGCGGCGGCGAAGCCGATCACGCCGAGAACGAGACCCATGCTGAAGTTGATCTCGCGGTAGTAGAGCCCGAGCATGCAGCCCGCGATGGCGGCGAGCGCCGAGCCGAGGGCGAAAGTCCCGAGCACCGTGCGGCGGAAATCGATGCCGGACAGACAGGCCACCTCGGGATCCTGGGCGACCGCACGGATCGCCAGCCCGAGACGGGTGCGCGTGACGAGGCGATGGGTGGCGAAGATCACCGCAAGGCCCGCCACGAGGATGATCACGCTGTCGAGCCCGACACTGAAGGAGCCCGCCGTGATGCGCTGTTCCGGAAGCAGGGCCGGGAACGGCTTGGGGTTGCCGCCGTTCGGCACGCCGAGGCGGATCGCCTCGCGCAGGATGGTGCCGGCCATCAGGGTGATCAGCAGGACGTTGACGGGCGGCGCGTTGCGCAGGGGCAGCACGAGGGTGCCGCCGATCAGGACGCCCGCCGCCATGCCGGCCGCGATGGCGGCCAGGAGCCCGAGGATCAGGGCGAGGCCCGGCACGGGAACGAGGGAGCCCACGAAGGCGACGGCACCGAGGGCCGCGAAAGCGCCGAGGGTGACGACATCGCCGTGCGAGAACTTGATCACGTCGAGGACGCCGAAGAACAGCGAGAACCCCACGGCGATCATCGCGTAGATGACGCCCAGCATCAGTCCATTGAACAGATGCTGGGCCAGAAAGCCGAAATCCATCCTGTGCTCCCGCGTGTTACGAGATGATCGAAGGGGCGGGCCTAACCGGCCCTGTTCATCAGCGCCGGGCGGGCACCAGGGCCTTCTTTCCGGCCGCATAGTCGCTGTCCGGCCAGTAGACCCACTTCCCACCCTGCGCGACGTAGACGTTCGCGTTCACGAGGTTCTGACGGTGATCGTCGAAGTTGATCTCGCCGATGAGGGACGGGTAGCCTTTGGTGCCGTTCAGCTCGGTCGTGACCTTCGCCCGATCGGGCCCGACCTTCTCGACGGCATCCATGATCAGGTTCGCGGCGGAATAGGCGAACGGGCCGTAGGCATCGGGATCCTCCCGGAACCCGGCCTTCCCGTAGGCTTCGGTGAAGGCCTGACCGTTGGCGTATTTCGAGAGGGGCGCGCCGTTATGGAACGAGACGGTTCCCTCTGCGGCGGCGCCCGCACCTTCGAGGAAGCCCGCCGTCATGATCCCCGAGACCCCCGCCATGCGGGCCTCGATCCCGAGACGCTCCATCTGCGAGCGGACGCGGACGCCGAGGGGCGTCAGGCCGCCGATGAAGACGAGGTCCGGCCTCAGCTCCTTGATCCGCGTCAGTTCCGCCGTGAAATCCTGCTGGTCGGGCGCGACCGCGAAGGTCGCCAGGATCTCGCCTCCGGCCGGCTTGAGATATTCGGAAAAGTACTTGTTCTGTCCTTTGCCGTAATCCGTCGTGTCGTGGATCACCGCGACGGTCTTGAAACCGTGCTCCGAGAGGAACGACGCCGCGAGCTTGCCTTCGTTGATCATCGTGCCGTTCACACGGTGGATCTGTTTATGCGCGTTGCCGTAGGTGATCTCCGGCAGGATGGCGCCCCAGACCACCACCGGGAGCTTGAAGCGGGCGTAGGTGTCGACGGTCGCGATCCCGACGGCCGAGCAGTAATGGGTGATGCCGGCCGTGACCGAACGGTCCGCGGCGGCCTTGGTCGCGACCTGGACGCCGATGTTCGGCTTGCATTCGTCGTCGAAGACGGCGAGCTCGTAGAGGTATCGGCTCTTCGGATCCGCGTTCCAGATCTGCACGGCGAGCAGCGACGAGTTGCGCCCACCCATGCCGGCAGCGGCGTTGCCGCCCGTCAACGGCCCGATGAAGGCGATCTTCACCGTATCCTTCGCTTCCGCCATCCGCGCCGGGCCCAGAACGGTCACGGCCGCCAGCAGCGTGTTCGCCAGTACTCGAAGCATGTGGATCCCCCCAATTCGACGCGAGGGTAACCGCAGCCCGAGCGACGCGGGACTGGAAAAACGCGCACAGCCCCCTGCGGAAGTTCCGCTGAAAACTGCAGCGCGCCCTGCCACTTCTTGCATCAATACGCCGCCCGTTTAAGCGATGCCGATTGGTCCGACGCTCCCTTGGGGCCCATTGTCGATCCGTGCTCGGCGCATCGAACGCTCGGTCCCTGTCACTGCTAGGCGCTTGCCGCACGCCGAGGTACCGTTCGGCATCCGTGGCCTCACACCCGAGTCGTCCGTGTTCGACTGGAACGACCTGACGTTCTTTCTGGAACTCGCCCGGCATGGGCGCCTCATGCCGGCGGCCAAGCGGCTGAGGGTCGACCACACGACGGTCAGCCGTCGCGTCGCCGAGCTCGAGCGCTCCATCGACGCGAAACTCTTCGACCGCCGCCCCGATGGCTTCATCCTGACCGAGCACGGGCACAGGCTGCTGGCGGTCGCGGAGGCCATCGAGGCGCAGGCGCTCTCGGTCCCCGGGGTGCTCGGCTCGTCGGTCGGGACGGAACCCGCCGGGCGGGTCCGGGTGGCGAGCATGGAGGGAATCGCGGCCTTCTATCTCAGCGGGCGCTTCCGCGAACTCGCCCGGACCCATCCGGGCATCGTGATCGAGCTCGTCACCGAACGCCACCTGATCAACCTCACCAAGCGCGAGGCCGACATCTCCGTCAGCTTCGTCCCACCCCAGGGGCCGCGCCTGAAGGTCCAGCGGATCGGGGCGATCCGCCTCGCCCTGTTCGCCGCGCCAGCCTACCTGGCCGATCGGGGTACACCCACGGAGCGATGTGAACTCCAGCGGCACGACTTCGTGGATTACGTGGAGGATCTCCTCGCCATAGACACGGTGCACTGGCTCCTGGACATCCTGCAGCCGGAGAGCGTGGTCTTCCGGTCGACGAGCCTCGCCGCACAGCAGAACGCGGTGGCCGCCGGGTTCGGGATCGGGCTGTTGCCGCTGTTCTGTTCGAAGCGCGAGCCTAGTCTGGTGCCCGTCCTTCCCGACACCGCCGTCGTCATGCGGGACGTGTACCTGTCCGTGCACGAGGACATCGAACATCTCGGTCGCGTCCGTGCGGTGACCCGCTTCCTCACCGGGCTGTTCGATCGCGAGAACGCGTATCTGACACGCTTCTGACCGGCTCCGTGGGCGAGGCCGCGATCGCCGGCGCATACCGGGTCAGCCCCGTGCAGGTCTGCAAACCCCTTTGCAGCGAAAGGCTCTCAACGGCGGTCGCGGCCCCCTGTTATCGGTTCCCCCGAAGGTCCCAAGGTCGAACCGGTTCGAGGTGGAACGGGCGAGACATCGCGGTTCCGCGCCGGGGAGAAAAACCCGCACGGCGGCATCGGCGAACTTTCGCGGATCACCCAGGCAGAGAGGTCGCAGATGGGTCAGCTTCCACGCTTCAAGGTCGCGGCCGTGCACGCCGCCCCGGTCTTTCTCGACAAGGCCGCGACCACCCGAAAGGCCGTTTCGATTCTTCGGGAAGCGGCTCGCGCCGGCGCGGAGTTCATCGCCTTCCCGGAAACCTACATCCCGGCCTTTCCCGTCTGGGCGGCCCTGTGGGCGCCCATCGAGAACCACGACCTGTTCCAGCGCATGGTGACCGAATCCGTCTTCGTGGACGGGCCGGAAGTGACCGAGATCCGGCACCAGGCCCGGCAACTCGGCGTCTTCGTCTCCATCGGCATCAGCGAGCGCTCGCCGGCCAGCGTCGGCTGCCTGTGGAACACCAACCTTCTCATCGGCGATGACGGCGCCATCCTCGTTCACCACCGCAAGCTGGTGCCGACCTTCTATGAGAAGCTCGTCTGGGCTGCCGGGGACGGCGAGGGTCTGCGCGTGGCCGACACCCGGATCGGGCGCCTCGGCGGGCTGATCTGCGGCGAGAACACCAACCCCCTCGCGCGGTTCGCGCTGATGGCGCAGGGCGAGCAGGTCCACGTCTCGTCCTGGCCGCCGATCTAGCCGACGCGTCCGCCGGCGGAAGACGGCAATTTCGACAACGTTGCGGCCAACCGGATCCGGGCGAGCGCCCATTCGTTCGAAGCCAAGGCCTTCGGCATCGTGACCGCCGGCTTCATGGACAGTGCCATGCGGGACGCCCTCGTCGGACGCGACGCAAGGGCCGCGCGCGTCCTCGACGAAACGCCGCGCGCCGCATCCTTCGTCATCGATCCCACCGGACGCCAGATCAGCGAAGTCCTTCAGAACGAGGAAGGCATCGTCTACGCCGACATCGACCTCAACGCCTGCATCGAGCCGAAGCAGTTCCACGATGTCGTCGGGTATTACAATCGCTTCGACATCTTCGACCTCACGGTTCGACGCCGGCGCCAGCAGCCCGCCACCTTCCACGACGGCGATGCTGCAGCGACGGACGAGACGGGGCGCGCGACGGCCGAATCCTTGCCCGCCCCCGCCCTTGGGCACGACCGTTCGAACGGTGTTCGGATGGACGGGGATCTGCGGTAGGGCGGACCCCAGCGGCCACCCGGCCTCCTTCGAGCGCCAGGTCGTCAGCCCGGCGGAGCGGGTCGGGGCGGAGAAGCCAAGCCGATCGGAGGCCCGGCAAGTGCGGCGCGCGTACAGGCGTCAGGCGCGGCTCGCGAACGGTCGAGCCAGAACCCGGGATTGTCGGAACCGGACCGGTCACGGCGGTGCATGAGCCAGGACACCGCCCAGGCCAGGACGAAAGCGCCGATGATTCCGAACCCGAGCGTATCGTAATGGTCGGAGATGCTGCCGAGCCAGGTCCCGTGCCCGCTCTGTGATCCGAACCGGTCGGCGACGATATCGATGGCCTCCGACGTGCCGATCACCAGGGCGACCACGACGGACAGGAGGGTGACGACGAGGTTGTAGAGAAGCTTCCTCTGCGGCTGCACATACGCCCAGCTGTAGGCCCCGAGCATCAGCACGCCATCGGTGGCATCGACCAGCGTCATGCCGGCGGTGAAGAGGGCTGCGAACACGAGGACGAGCCAGAGATCCGCCCCGCTCCCGGCCTGTGCCGCCGAGAGGCCGAACAGGCTCACTTCCGTGGCCGTCTCGAAGCCGAGCGCGAAGAGCAGGCCCAACGGGTACATCTGCCAGGACCGCGTGATCAGCCCGAACAGGGGACGCAGGATCCGGGTCAGGAGACCCTGATGCGCGGGCGGCATGCGCTCGGGATCCCGGGGGACGTCCCGCCCCCGGCGCAGGCGCCAGAAGGCGCGGCAGACGCCGGCCAGAACCACGCAATTGACGAGGCTGATGAGGATCAGGAACGTCGCCGACACGCCCGTCCCGACTAGGCTTCCCAGCTCCCGGTATCGCCCCGGGACATCGAGCATGCTGGTCGTGGCGAGCGCGACGAAGGTGGCCGCGACGACGACGACGGTGGAGTGACCGAGCGCGAACCAGAGACCGACGGCGATCGGTCGCTGGCCCTCCTGCATCAGCTTGCGCGTGACGTTGTCGATCGCCGCGATGTGATCCGGATCGACGCCGTGCCGCACCCCGAGGACATAGGCCAGGAATGCCGTCGAGAGCAGGGCCGGGTTGCCGGCGAAGAGATCGTACGCCCAGGCCCAGACCGCGACGTTCGCGGAAACCAGGAACAGGTACAGCACGCCGATCTTCCGCCGCACCGAGCCGGGCAGGTGAGGGTCGGTCGGACGGGTGGCGGTCAAGAGTTCACTCCGGTTGGCCGTCCTGGCCACGGCAGCCCGTCATCGCGGCAGGGTCACCGCTTCCATACGGGCAGGCTGTCTGCCCGCGGCCGAGGATTGCCCCGGGATGGAGGCGGAGATGCGTCGGATGAGGCATCGTCCGCCCGGATCTCTCGATCCACGCGCGGTCAGGCCCGAGACCCCGTTGCGATGCCGGGCAGGATCTCGGGCGGCATCACGCGTTCGAGGGCGTTCAGCCAGCACTCGTAGTAGTCCCAGTCCGGGTCGTCGCGGGCGTGGGACGCCTCCCACGCGGTGATCTCGGCGATCAGCGCCTGCCGGAACGCCTCCCATTCGAAGTGCCCGTCCCGGGCGAGCGCCACGGCCAGGCCGAACGCCTGCCGCTCCCAGGGCTGATGGAAGCAGAGGCTGCCATTGGCCCGGGGGGGCGTATCGGACTGCCCCAACATGCTGGCGACGGCGAAGTGCTCGAAGCTCGTCTGCATGGGGGACGCCTCAGGCGGCCTGCGGCAACGCGATGGCGACACCCATCATCGTCTCCGGGGTGACCAGCGCCGCGAGTTCGTCCTCATTCATGCCCTGGGTGCCGTCCGGCCGCTCGGGCACGACGAACCAGCGGATCTGGGCCGAGCTGTCCCAGGTCCGGATCTCCTTCGACGGCGCGACCTCCAGCCCGAACTCCTTGAGCACGGCACGCGGCTCACGGGCCGCGCGGGCACGGAAGGATGGGTCCTTGTACCAGTAGGGCGGGAGACCCAGGACCGGCCACGGATAGCACGAGCAAAGCGTGCAGATGATGAGGTTGTGGACGTCCGGCGTGTTCGCCACGGCCCGCATGTGCTCGCCCTCGGCCCCTGCCGCTCCCGTCGGGAGCCCGAGTTGCGCGACGGCCGCCATGGTATCGGTCACGAGCAGGGCCTTGAAGGCGTCGTCGACCCAGGCCCGGGCGACGAGCTTCGCGCCGTTGAAGGGCCCCATCTCGGTCGCAAAGGTCTCCATCACCTTGTCGACGGTCTGGTCCGTGATGACGCCCTTCTCGATCAGCAGGGCTTCCAGCGCCCGCACGCGCGCCGCGTTGCGCTTCTCGCGGTCCTCGGAATAGGCGAAACGATCAGTCATGGGGTTCCTACCTTGTCGATGCCGGTTCGCTGCCGTCGACGGGTGATCGCGGGCGAAAGGGTCCGGGCGAAGGTCTTCGCGGGGCGGGCGGGTGAGGGGTCCTCGACGAGTGCGTCTCGTCGAGGATCGGATCTAGGCGGCGGCCTGCTGCGCCACCGGGCGCAGGTAGGCGTCGAACAGGTCCGCGTAGAGGAAGAAGCCGGGTTCGGCATTGCCCGGCCACAGGTGCTGCGGATCGAACTTGATGCAGTAGACCGGCATCGCCGGGCCGATGCCGTCCGGGCCGGTCGAGCACAGGTAGCTGAACGCGTCGTCGTAGACGGTCTCGACGACACCGACCTTGTTGCGCAGGTAGCCGGGCAGGCGGGTATGCTCCACCGTGGGCGGGTCGCCGATGAGGACGGTGTCGCCGACGGCGAAGCGAGGCTTGTCCGCCCATTGATGCCAGGGCGAGTCCCCGTCGATGAGGTACGTGTGGATGCGGTCGTCGACCTCCGGCGTACCGCCGGACGACAGAGGCTTTGCCGGATCGGCGAGGTACTCGTCCGTCCGGGCGTCGAGCTCCGCCTGCGTGATGTAGCCGTGGGCGACGAAGTAGCCCGAGATTCCGCCGAGCCACTTCTCGTAGTAGCGGTATTTGAAGTAATCGAACGGATTCATCGCCTCCGCGCCCTTGCGAAGGTCGGCCCAGGTCCAGATCGTCTTGAAGGTGCTCGATGTCTGCGGCAGGTTCAGCTGCGGGCTGAGCGCCATCATCGCGGTGTGGATGCCGAAGATGCGTTCCTCCCAGGGCTCGACGAAGACGCGGAGTTCCGGAACGACGGGGTCGAGGCCTTCGAGGCCGCCGAGGGTGTGCTGAAGTTTCATGTGACCTCCGGTTTTAGCGAACCGTCGCGGGGGCGGTGGAACGTTGCGTCAGCGCCTGTGCCAGCATCTCCGAGACGATGCCGAAGAGGGCTCCCACCAGCATCGAGAACCCGGCCACGAGGGTGGGATGGGTGATCCCTCCGTCGAGCACGCCGTGGCCGGTCGCCTGCGTCGTGCCGACGAGGGAGGCGAAGCCGAAGACGATGGCCGGTGGATAGCCGAGGAACCCCGCCGATGCGGCCAGGATCATGAGGCCGCTGCCGACGCCCACCGAGACGGCGGCGACGACGGGCGATCCCGGTGCGAGCGAGATCACGAGCAGGCACAGGCTCGCGATGACGATGCCGATCCAGTTCGACGCGACCGATTTGACGAGCCCGGGAACGCCGCCACCGCAGGCGAAGAACGAGGCCCACGCGATGAAGGTGACCCAGACGGGGATCGGAAGCGCGGTGGCCGTGAGATAGGTGTCGAGCCCTCCGAGGACGGCGATGCTGGTGGCCAGGGCAAGTGTCGGGGACATTCGGGGCACTCCTGTCGGAACGGGGCGGTACGTGTCTTCAGGCGGCGGCGCGGCGCGCGATGCAGGCGTGCACCTCGGCCTCGATCGCAGTCCGGTCGAGGTTGCGCCCGATGAAGACGATCTCGCCGCGTCGCATCTCACCTGGCCGCCACGGACGCCCGGGCCGGCCGTCCAGCGTCATGTGGACGCCGTGGAAGACGTAGCGGCGCGCCTCGCCCCGCACGGGCACGATGCCCTTGATCCGGAAGATATCGGAGCCCTTGGCCTGGACGAAGGTGTTGAGCCATTTGAAGAACGGCGCCGGGTCCAGGTCGTCCTCGATCGTCAGCGCGACGCTCGTAATCGCGTCGTCGTGCTCGTGCTCGAGATCGGACAGGAGCTCGGGCTCGATGGCGAGGGCGTTCTTGAGGTCGAAGGCCCGGATGCCCAGCACCTCGGCGGCCGGCACCGTCCCGTCCCGGACGCGCAGGATGCGCGCGAGGGGATTGAGGCGGCGCAGGTCCGTTTCGCGCAGCGCGAGCGTGTCTCCATCGACGAGATCGGTCTTGTTCAGCACCAGGAGGTCCGCGAAGGCGATCTGCTCGGCCGCGATGTTCTCGCCGCCGGCCGCCTCGGCCTCCGCGCCCATGGCGAGCCAGATCGGATTGTGGAGCGCATCGACGACGGTGACGAGCGCGTCCAGTTCCGTGCTCGCCCGCAGCCGCTCGTCCAGGATGAAGCTCTGGATGACCGGCGCCGGATCGGCGAGGCCCGTCGTCTCGATCAGGATCCGGCGGACCCGCTGGGGCCGCGCGAGCAGACGCTCGATGGTCGAGACGAGATCCGCCCGCACCGTGCAGCAGATGCAGCCGTTGTTGATCTCGATGATGTCCTCGTCGACGCCGACGACGAGTTGGCCGTCGATGCCGACCGCCCCGAACTCGTTGACGATGACGGCGGTCCCTTCCGCCCCCTCCTGGGCCAGCAGCTGGTTCAGGAGGGTGGTCTTGCCCGAGCCGAGGAAGCCCGTGAGAACCGTCACCGGGACTTTGCCGTTGGTCTCCGACATCAGACACACTCCTCAGAAGTCTTGCACTTTCGAAAGCAAGGCTAGGACCATCGAACCTTGATGGCCAGCTTGACGAGGCGGCAGTTTCCGCCAAACGGACTGCAGATCGCGACAGTCTCTCCATGCTGCCGCAAGCTTGGACATCCCCTGCCTACCGAATTTGCAGGATGGGCGCGCCCGCCGGATCGGACTGCGCACCGGCGGTTCGCGCGGTCCCCTGGGAACGCTGCCGATAGTCGCCCGGGGAGGTCCCGAGATGGCGCAGGAAGGCACGGCGCAGGGTATCGGTCGATCCGAAGCCGCACTGATGGGCGACCTGTTGGATTCCCGTCGTCCCGGTTTCGAGGCAGTTGCGGGCGGCCTCGACCCGTGCCGCCTCGACGTATCGGGCCGGCGTCGTGTGCATCGCCTCCCTGAAGAGGCGCATCAGGCTTCTCTCGCTCATGGCCGCCCGGCGCGCCAGATTGGCGAGGGAGAGGTCCGCGGACAGGTTGGTGCGCACGAAATCCGCTATCTCGCCGAGCTGGGATTGTTCCGCGAGAAGGACCCGGGGGTGCACGCCGAACTGCGACTGCCCAACCGGCCGAGGCAGGGGGACGACGCGGGCCCGGGCGACGGCGCGCGAAACGCCGGATCCGCAATCCTGCTCGATGAGGGCGAGGGCGAGGTCGATGCCCGCGGTGACGCCCGACGCGCTGTAGATGTGTTCGTCGCGGACGAAGATCCGGTCGGGTTCGACCCGGACCCCCGGGTAACGCGCCGCCAATGCGTCGGCGTCCCGCCCCTGCGCGGTTGCGCGCCGGCCTTCCAGGAGGCCGGCCTCAGCCAGGATGAAGGCTCCGTTGCAGATGGAGGCGATCCGCCGCGTCGTCGGTGCCTTTTCCAGGAGCCAGGCCCTCAGGGCCGGCTCCTGCGTCCCGCCTTCGATGGCGGGGCTGCCCACGACGAGGAGGGTATCGAAGATTTCGCGGGCCTCGCCGATGAGCCGATCCGGGAGGATGCGAAGGCCGGACGATGCCAGGATCGGGCCGGGGGCCGTGCCGAGCAGGGAGACCGCGTAGTGGACCGGTGCGTCGGGGATCCGGTCGACCTGAGCGAACGTATCCACCGGACCGACGATGTCGAGGGCCGGGGATCCGCCCGGGGCGACGATGCCGACGTTGATCACGCGGCGTTCGGGATCGGACATCGGTCTACTGTGCCGGGACGTGAACGGGTCGATGGCGCCGGTCGGAACGGCCGATGCCGCTCCGACCGGAAGCAGGGCCGCGCCGCCCGAGGGTCGGACGGCGGGGATGGTCGGTCAGAGGCGTGCGGTGCTGGTCTCGCGCAGCAGCAGGGCCCCGATGATGGCGGTGCCGGCGGCGATGACGACGGTGTACCAGAGGCCCGCGAAGACATCGCCGGCGCTCACCACCATCGAGGCGGCGATCAGGGGAGCGAAGCCCCCGATCCAGCCATTGCCGAACTGCAGCGCCACCGACACGCCGCTGTAGCGGATGTGGGTGGGGAAGAGCTCGACCAGCATCGCCCCGAGCGGGCCGTAGACCATGGTCGCGAGGAAGACGAGGACGAACAGCAGCCCCACCATCATCGGGGCGTTGACCTGGGCCGGATCGGCCTTGAGCGGCATTCCCGCCTCGACGAGGGCGGCCTTGAGCGCCGGCTCGTCGAAGCCCTCGAAGGCACGGTCGCCGAGACGCAGGGTGAAACGGTCGCCGGGCTCGACGGTGTACGGCACGGCGTAGGCCGTCAGGAACGACTTGGCCTTCGAGCAGGGCGTGGTCTTGGCAGGGGTGAACAGCTGCGTGACGACCGATTGCTCGGCGATGCACTCGGCTCCCTGGAGCGCGACCGCGTGGCTCGCCCGGAACGCCGCAAGGCGCGGATTGCCGTAGGTCATCAGCCCGTTGAAGACCGGGATGAAGAGGAACGCGGACAAGGCGCAGCCGGCGATGATGATCCACTTGCGGCCGATGATGTCGGAGAGCCACCCGAACACCACGAAGAACGGCGTTCCGAGAACGAGGGCAATCGTCAGGTAGACGTACGCCGTGCTCGCATCGAGCCGCAGGGTATTGGTCATGAAGTACAGGCTGTAGAAGTGGCCCGTATACCAGATCACGGCCTGACCCGCGACGGCGCCGAAGATCGCGATCAGGACAATCTTCAGGTTGCGTTTCTCGCCGAGGACTTCCTTGATCGGGTTCTTCGAGGTCTTGCCCTCCGATTGCATCTGCTTGAAGACCGGCGACTCGTGCAGCTTCAGCCGGATGTAGAGCGAGAGCAGCAGCAGGCCGACGGAACCGACAAACGGGATGCGCCAGCCCCAGGAGGCGAAGGCCTCGGGCGACATCGCGTTGCGGCAGACGAGGATCGCGAGGAGCGAGAGCAGGAGGCCGCCGGTCGCGGTGATCTGGATCCAGCTCGTGAGGAATCCGCGACGTCCGCTCGAGGCGTGTTCCGCCACGTAGGTGACGGCGCCGCCGAACTCGCCGCCGACCGCCAATCCCTGCAGCAATCGCAGAAGGACCAGGATGACGGGCGCCCACCAGCCGATCTGAGCGAAGGTCGGCAGGAGGCCGACGACCGCCGTCGCCAGCCCCATGATCAGCATCGTGATGAGGAACGTGCGCTTGCGGCCGACGACATCCCCGAGACGACCGAAGACGAGGGCGCCGAACGGCCGGAGCACGAACCCGGCTCCGAAAGTGGCCAGCGAAGCGAGGAAGGCCGCGGTCTCGTTGCCGGGCGGAAAGAAGAGGACCCCGAAGAAGGCCGCGAGGCTTCCGTAGATGAAGAAGTCGTACCATTCGAACACGGTGCCGAGGGCGGCGGCGAGCACGACGCGGCGGGTGTCGGCCGGATCATGGATCCCGGGAGACGGTTGATCGAGCGTGGAGCCCTGGCCGCTGATGGGTGTCGTGGCGCTGGTCGACATCGGTATCCCCTCGTTCTGATGATGACTTGCCTTGAATGGAGCGTGACGGCCCGGTCCGGAACCGAGGTCAGCGGAGCGCGTAACGGCCGAGGAACTCGCGGAAGACCGCGTTGAAGGCGTCGGGCTGCTCGATCATCGGGAAATGCGCCGCATCGGGGATCACCGTGAGCATGCTTCCGGGAATGCCGTCGGCGAGCGCGCGGGACTGGGCCGGCGGCGTGATGGCATCCTCGGCACCGACGACCACCAGTGTCGGCACCGCGATCGAGGCGAGTTCGGACCGGCTGTCGCTCGCGTTGAGGGACCGAATCGCGGTGCGCGCGACGTGATCCGGGGTCTGGATGACCTCGTTCTTGGCCCATTGCACGAGCGCGGCGGGGGCGCAGGCGGCGAAGGATTTTTCGATGACGTTCTGGCTCGCCGTGGCGACGCCGACGCTGTCGATGGCGGCGATCACGTTCTCGACCTTCACGTCGGGTCCGAGGCCATGCGGGGTCGCACCCACCAGCACGAGCGACGTGACGCGGTCCGGGTACTGGAGCGTGAAGCGCTGGGCGATGGTGCCGCCCATGGAGAGTCCGACGAGCACGCAGGACTCGATCTCGAGCTCCGACAACACCCGGTCCACGTCCGACACGAATGCGTCGATCGTGTAGAACCGGTCGTCCGGATGCGGTGAGACGCCGTGGCCCGGAAGGTTGATGCGGATGACGCGCCAATCCTGCGAGAAAGGCGCGACCTGCTCCTTCCAGAATTCGGCGGTGGTCGTGAAGCCGTGAACGAACACGATCGCGGGTCCCTGACCCGTGATCTCGACGACGCTGTCGCCAATCACTCGCCGCTGATTCTTCGTCACGCCGATGCTCCGGAGGGTTGCTGGACCTGCTGAGACAGGGCAACTCGGACGCCACATCGGAACGGCCAGCCTGAAATAGATCAAGATATTGATTTCGTGAGGGTAATTTCGCGAACTCGGTGATCGGCGACGCATTGACGGCGCGCGGGGCGCCCCGTATCGTCGCATCGATGACACTTCTGTCGCAGATCTGAGACGTCATGCACGTTCCGCTCGCATGGCCCGCAGCGGGTACGGACGACGCACAGATGCTTCGTCTCCTGCTGGACCACGTCTCGGATTGCCTGGTCGCCGTCGACGGCGCCGGGCTGATCGTCCTGATCAACCGCTCCTACTGCACCTTGCTGGGTGGCCGGGAGGAGGACTTCCTCGGCCGGCACATCACCGACGTCATCGGACCCCAGACGCGCCTCCATCTCGTCGCCCAGGGTGACAAGCCGATGTCACCCTTTCCCCTGGAGGTACGCGGTCACAAGCTGCTGGCGCGCCAGACCCCGGTCCTGAAGGATGGAAAGCCGGTGGGGGCCATCGGCGTAGCTCTGTTCTCCAGCTCCTCCGCCCTCCGTCGTGCCTACCAGCGTTTCGAGAGCGCCGTCGCGGTTCCGGCGACGACGGCAGCCTGGCGGGCGAAATTCGATCTCGGTCACCTGATCGGTGACGACCCCGCGATGGAGGAATGCAGGTCACGCCTGAGATCGGCGGCCGACACGGACTTCCCGGTGCTGATCGATGGCGAGACGGGGACCGGCAAGGAGCTCGCCGCCCACGCCCTTCACGCCGCGTCGTCCCGAGCCGACGGACCGTTCGTCACCGTCAACTGCGCATCCATTCCCGCCGAACTCGTCGATTCCGAGCTGTTCGGTTACGAGGGGGGCGCGTTCACCGGTGCGGCGAGCACCGGCAAGGTGGGGAAGATCGAACTCGCCTCCGGGGGTACGCTTTTCCTGGACGAGATCGGCGACATGCCGCTTCGCCTTCAGGGCAGCCTGCTCAGGGTGCTGCAGACCGGGGAGATCGTGCGGGTGGGCGGTACGCGGCCGATTCCGGTGGACTTCAGGCTGGTCTGCGCCACGCACCGGAAGCTCGAGGAATGGCTGGCGACGGGAGCCTTCCGAAGCGACCTCTTCTATCGCATCGCCGTCCTGAGGGTCCGGATGCCCGCCTTGGGCGAACGCAACGACTTCACGATGCTGGTGGACGCATTGCTCGGCCGTATCCGCGAAACGAGCGGCATCGTGAACCGGGCGCTGACGGAGCCGCAAATGCGCCGATTGCAGTCCCACCGCTGGCCGGGAAACGTACGCGAACTCGAAAGCGTCCTCACCCGATTTCTGGTGATGGGTGATATTGAGATCAGCCGGATCCCCGGTACAGATTCCATCGGCGAAGCGGAGGCGACCGGCAACCTGAAGGCGCTCACGGATCGCCAGCGCTCCCAGACGGCGGAAGAAGCTCTGGCCAAGGCCGGCGGCGACGTGGACGACGCGGCCCGCCAGCTCGGGATCAGCCGGTCCCAATTCTATCGGATCCGGTCGAAGGGAAGACGCACCGACAGCGGATGAGATACGCCGAGCGCGGTGCGGCCCCGAACGGGTCGCCGATTCCGCGTGACGGCCTCGGCGCGGCCCTATTGCGTGCCGCCGCCCTCGTTTCGGCCAGCGAGTTCTGCCCGGGCCACGTCGACGGGTCGGCGTGCTTCCCCGCGTTCCGCCGCTTCCGGGGTCGGCAAAGGCAGGCCCAGCAGGGTGGCGATCGCAATCCCGTCCGATCCGCCCAGCAGGTCCGCCAAGGTATAGCGATCGAGAACGGCAAGAAATGCGGCCAGCGCCTCCCCGAGGGCGCGCCGCAAGCGGCACGGTGCCGTGATCGCGCAGGCACCGCTCGCGAAACACTCGACCAGCGCGAGGTCTTCCTCGGTCTGGCGCACCACGGCTCCGACGACGATCTCCGCAGGGGGCCTGGCGAGCCGCAATCCGCCACCGCGCCCTCGGATGGTACGGATCAGTCCCAGGCGTCCGAGCTGGTGCACCACCTTCGTGAGATGGCTTTCGGAAATGCCGTAGGCCCGCGCGATCTCGGCGATCGAGCTCTGTCGCGGCTCGTTCAGGCCGACGAAGATGAGGGTCCGGAGGGCGTAGTCGGTGTAGCGCGTCAGACGCATGGCAGCTCCCGTCGCCGGCTAAGGTATATCTCGTTTGCACCTTTTCAATCGGCGTCGTATAAGGTCCATATCCAATGAACCTTATGAGAGATGCAGATGCCGACCCCTCTCGCTCCGGCCACCATCGCCCTGATCAAGGCCACCGTACCGGCCCTGGAGGGACACGGGCTCACCATCACCAGCCGCATGTACGAACGCCTGTTCGCCGATGCCGGCATCCGTGAACTCTTCAACCAGTCGCACCATGGCGAGACCGGGTCGCAGCCCAAGGCGCTGGCGCAAGCCGTGCTCGCCTACGCCCGCAACATCGACAACCTCGGCGTCCTCGCAGGCGCCGTCGAGCGGATCGCGCAGAAGCACGTCGCC
Source organism: Methylobacterium sp. FF17 (assembly GCF_025813715.1). Lineage (NCBI taxonomy): Bacteria > Pseudomonadati > Pseudomonadota > Alphaproteobacteria > Hyphomicrobiales > Methylobacteriaceae > Methylobacterium > Methylobacterium flocculans. The sequence continues at coordinate 5,093,946 of NZ_CP107532.1, read as the reverse complement.
CTGAACATCCTGCCGGAGCATTACCCCTACGTCGCCGATGCCCTGCTCGGCGCGATCCAGGACGTGCTCGGCGAAGCCGCCACGCCGGAGATCTGCGCGGCCTGGGGAGAGGCGTACTGGTTCCTCGCAGAGCTACTGATCGGACGTGAGGCCACGATCTATCGGGATCTCGCCCGGAAGTCCGGCGGCTGGAATGGCTGGCGCGAGTTCATGGTCGAAAGCGTCACCCAGGAAAGCGCGACGATCCGTTCCTTCGTGCTGGTGCCGGCCGATCGGCAGCCGGTGTTGCAGCACGAGCCGGGCCAATATCTCGGCCTCCTGTTCGACATCCCCGGTCGGGGCGCGCTCCGGCGCAACTATTCCATCTCCTGCGCCCCGAACGACCGCGCCTATCGCATCACCGTGAAGCGGGAAGCTTCCCCGGATGTGCCGGCGGGCATCGTCTCGAACTGGCTGCACGACCATGCCGGGCCGGGCACGTCGGTCAGGGCCGCTCCGCCGGCCGGGGATTTCTTCCTCGATCGGGGCACCGACGCGCCCGTCGTCCTGGTCAGCGGCGGCGTTGGGCTGACCCCCATGATCAGCATACTGGAGACGATCGCCGCGACCGCGCCGGAGCGTCCGACCTGGTTCGTCCACGGCGCCCTCAACGGACATGTCCACGCCATGGGCGCACATGCGCGGGCCCTGACGGACGGCCACGAGAACCTGCACGCCCAGGTCTTCTATGCGGAGGGGCACGCGCAGGAGGGCACGGACGGACAGCCCGCCGAGGCCGGCCTGATCACGGCGGAATGGCTGGTGACGCACACCCCGCGGGAGCAGGCGACCTACTATCTGTGCGGCCCCAAACCCTTCCTGGGCGCACTCGTGAACGGTCTCCTGCGCAACGGAGTCCCCCTTGAGCGGATCCGCTTCGAGTTCTTCGGCCCCGCCGATGAGTTGATCGAGGCACCGAGACAGGCCGCCTGAGCGCGTCCCGGCCACCGCCGCCGCCGAGGTCCGACCTCGCCAAGCTTGAAGGACCTCGTCCCGATCCGACGAGGTCCACCGGGACAGAGATCCATGAGTCCCGGAGCGGCCTCCTCCCCCGGGACCCGACCCGTCGTCGTGGCCGGTCGTCGGCAGCGGTATGGTCGCCCTCGTGGCCGTCGCGCTGGCTCCCGATGTGGTCGCGCAAGCGGCTCTGAGCCGTGGCACAGGGGACGCTGGTCCTCGGGACCGCGTTGCCGCTGACCGCCCCGACACTCTGGGCCATCGCCGCGTCGGCGGCTCTCGTGAGCGGTACGTTCATGGTCGTCAGTATGGCGGGCCTACAGCGCGCGTGTAGCGCCCCGACAACGCACCCCCTTGCTGGCGCGGCTGACCGCAGCCTTCGCCGCCGGGCGGATCGGCGGACCGGTATCGATCTGGATCATCGGGGCCAAGGCCTGGGCCGACTTGGACGCCCTGAGCCTGGTCAGCGCGCTGGCCAGGCTCATGCGGCGGCTCACCGCCGCATGAGGGTGGCACGATCCCCGTCGATCGGCATCGGCGCGCGATCGGCGGCAAAAGCCGCCGATCGGTGATCGTGCGGGCCTATTCCATGGTCGGCATGACGAAGTCGGCGCCGGCGCGGATGCCGGTGGGCCAGCGGGTGGTGATGGTCTTGAGGCGGGTGTAGAAGCGCACGCCCTCGGGGCCGTGCATGTGGTGGTCGCCGAACAGCGAGGCCTTCCAGCCGCCGAAGGAGTGGAACGCCATCGGCACCGGGATCGGCACGTTGATGCCCACCATGCCGACCTCGATCCCGTGCGCGAACTCGCGGGCCGCATCGCCGTCGCGGGTGAAGATCGCGGTGCCGTTGCCGAACTCGTGCGCGTTGATGAGCCGGGCGGCCGTGGCGTAGTCGGGCGCCCGCGTGACCGCGAGCACGGGCCCGAAGATCTCCTCCTTGTAGATCGACATCTCCGGCGTGACCCGGTCGAACAGCGAGCCGCCGAGGAAGTAGCCGTTCTCGTAGCCCTGGAGCTTGAGGCCGCGCCCGTCCACCAGCAACGCGGCGCCCTCGGCCACGCCCGCATCGATGTAGCCGCTGACCTTGTCGCGGTGGACCTTGGTGACGAGGGGGCCCATCTCGGCCTCCGGGTCGGTGCCGGGGCCGACCTTGAGGGCGCGCACCTTCGGGATCAGCTTGGCGACCAGGGCGTCGGCGGTGGCCTCGCCCACCGGCACGACCACCGAGATCGCCATGCAGCGCTCGCCGGCCGAGCCGTAGGCCGCCCCCATCAGCGCGTCCACCGCCTGATCCATGTCGGCGTCGGGCATGACGATCATGTGGTTCTTGGCGCCCCCCAGCGCCTGCGCACGCTTTCCGTTGGCGGTGGCGGTCGCGTAGATATACCGGGCGATCGGGGTCGAGCCGACGAAGCTCACCGCCGCGATGTCGGGATGGTGCAGGAGGGCGTCCACCGCCTCCTTGTCGCCCTGCACGACCTGGAACACGCCGTCGGGCAGCCCGGCTTCCTTCAGCCACGCCGCGATCAGCAGGGCCGTCGAGGGGTCGCGCTCGGAGGGCTTCAGGATGAAGCAGTTGCCGCAGGCGAGCGCGACGGGAAACATCCACATCGGCACCATGGCGGGGAAGTTGAACGGCGTGATGCCAGCCACCACGCCCAGCGGCTGGCGCAGGGAATGGCTGTCGACGCGGGTGCCCACATTCTCCGTGACCTCGCCCTTGAGGAGCTGCGGGATGCCGGTGGCGAACTCGACGACCTCGATGCCGCGCTGGATCTCTCCGGCTGCATCGGAGAGCACCTTGCCGTGCTCGGCGGTGATCACGGCGGCCATCTCACCGATACGGTCCTGGAGGATGCCGAGGAAGGTGTTGAGGATGCGGGCGCGGCGCAGCGGGGTCGTCGCCGCCCAGCGGGGGAAGGCCGCGCGGGCGCTGGCGACGGCGGCGTCCACCTCGTCGCGGCTCGCCAACGCGACGGTCCCGGTCTGCTCGCCGGTCGCGGGGTTGAAGACCGGCGCGGTGCGGCCTGAACGGCCTTGGACGCGGGCACCGCCGACGAAGTGCTCGATGGAATGAACCTGAGCCATTTGATCCTCCCGTGATGGGCGGCGCGTATCACCGCCGGTGTGGTCGGACCTTTTCACCCTACATTTTTTGCTGTTCAATAGCGGTCTACGCCAAACCGATGTGCGCAAAATAATGTCCATGAACTGGGACCACCTGCAGGTCTTCCTCGCGGTCGCCCGGCAGGGCCAGATGCTGGAGGCGAGCCGCAAGCTCGGCCTCAATCACGCGACTGTGGCGCGCCGCATCGAGGCCTTGGAGAGTGCGCTCGGCACCCCGCTGTTTCACCGGCGACCCAACGGTTCGGCGCTGACCGATGCCGGCGAGCACCTGGTCCCCACGGCCGAGCGGGTCGAGGCGGAGATCCTGGCGGCTGCGGCACGGCTCCGCGCGACGGAAGCCGAGCCGAGCGGGACCGTTCGCATCGGCGTGCCGGACGGTTTGGGCAACCTGTTCCTGGCGCGCGAGCTCGGCCTGCTGGCGACGCGATACACGAACCTGGTGATCGAGCTCGTCCCGCTGCCCCGCTCGTTCTCGTTGTCGAGACGGGAGGCCGATCTCGCGATCGGTCTCGACCGACCGGCACATGGGCGCCTCACACTTTCGAAGCTCACGGACTACACGCTCGGACTCTATGCGGCGCGGACTTATCTCGAGCGCGCAGGACCGGTGGCGAACGAGGACGATCTCGCTGGCCATGCCGCCGTCATCGGCGTGGACGACTACGCCTATGCGTCGGCCCTCGATTACATGGCCTTCCTGCAAGGCCGGGCACGGAGCGTGTTCCGCTGCGCCGGTGCCATCGGTCAACTGGAGGCGGTTCGCGCCGGGGCCGGGATCGGCATCCTCCACGACTTCGCCGTGTCCGAGTGCCCCGACCTCGTCCGCGTGCTGCCGTCCATCGTGTTCCAGCGAACCTACTGGCTGCTCTCACATCCCGAGAGCCACGAGGTCCGCCGCGTCGCGGCCTGCCGCGATTTCATCCTGCAACGCGTCCGCGAAGAGAGACGACGCTTCCTCCCCCGGGGAGCAGGGACTATTCCGCGACCTGAAGGCCAGTCCGGAGCGTAGCGAGTTCAAGGCCCTCCTTCGGCAGGAGATCGAAGAGCTCATAGGTGCAGTCCAGGAAGCGTTCGAACGCGGCGGTCAGCAAACTGTCCCGGCGATAGACGATCAACGTCTGTGCGATGCCCGCCCCATCCGGAAGGGCATGGATCGAGACCCGCCCGCTGCGCTGCATCGGTTCGGCGACCACCCGTGGCAGCAACGAGATGCCCATGCCCGCCTCGACGCAGCCGATGATCCCGTCCAGGGTCCCGAACTCCATCCGGCGAACGTGCACCAGACCATGGGCGCCGAGGAACCCTTCCAGCCGCAGGCGGTAGGAACAGCCGGTCTTGAACACCAGCACACGGGCTTCCTGCTTGCTCGCCAGCATGGCCACGACCTCGTCGTGACTGCGGAGCTTCGTGCCGGCGACGAGCACGAGTTCCTCGTCCAGCACCGGGACGGCGGTCAGGTCGTCCTGGCTGATCGGCCCGGAGACGAACGCGGCTTCGATCTTCCGGTCCAGCACCGCGGCGATGAGCGACTTGGTCGGCCCGAGTTCCAACTCGATATCCACCTCCGGATACTTGCCGGTATAGGTCGTCAGCAGACGGGGCAGCCGGAGCGCCGCCGTGGTTTCCATCGAGCCCAGGCGCAGCGATCCGCGCGGGGTCTCGTCGGACAGGACGGCCTGCTCGGCGTCGGCCAACAGACGGGCCACCTGTGTCGCGTAGGGAAGCAGGCGCTCACCGGCCCTGGTCAGCGTGACCCCCCGCGTGCCGCGGTAGAACAGGGGGGTGCGCAGGGCCTGCTCCAACGCGCGGATGCGCCCGGTGACGTTGGATTGCACCGTGTTCAGCACAGTCGCGGCTCGACCGATCCCGCCTGCTTCAGCGACAGCCGCGAAAAACATCAGGTCTGCACTATTCATGACATCTCGATCCGCGATGGGTGCCATCTGAAGGAATCATTATTCCTGAAATCTACGCTCGGCTACATAATTTTCCCCAGGACCGAGTCGGCAGAAGAGCCCGACGGGCGCCGGAGGCAATCATGGCACTGCGAACCCGTCTGACCGAGGCGTTCGGGATCCGTCATCCCATCGTTCTCGCCCCCATGGACCCGGCTTCGGGTGGCGCCCTCGCCGCCGCGGTCAGTGCCGCCGGCGGCCTCGGACTCATCGGCGGCGGCTACGGCAACCGTGAGCTTCTCGAGAGCGAGTTCGCCAAGGCGGGTAATCAGCGCGTCGGTTGCGGGTTCATCACCTGGTCGATGGCAAAGGATCCCGTGCTGCTGGACATGGCGCTGGCGCACCGGCCCGCGGCGATGATGCTGTCCTTCGCCGATCCCGCACCCTTCGCGGCGAAGATCCGGGCAGCCGGCGTCCCGATGATCTGTCAGGTGCATAACCTGGAGCATGCCCGTCGCGCACTCGATGCCGGCGCCGACGTCCTGGTGGCCCAGGGCACGGATGCCGGCGGTCACGGCCTCACGACGCGTGGCACCGTCACCCTCGTCCCGAGCGTGGCGGACATGGTCGCACGGGAGCGCCCGGAGGTTCTGGTGCTCGCGGCCGGCGGCATCGCCGATGGACGCGGCATCGCGGCGGCGCTGATGCTCGGGGCGGACGGCGCGCTGCTCGGAACCCGGTTCTGGGCCACGCAGGAAGCCTTGATCCACCCCTCCGCCAAGGCGCGTATCCTCGCCGCGACCGGCGACGAGACGGTGCGGACGTCGGTCTATGATATCGTGCGCAATCGTGCCTGGCCGGCCGAGTACACCGGCCGGTTGATGCGCAATCGCTTCATCGAGACCTGGCACGGCCGCGAGGAGGAGTTGCGCGGTCTGGCGGCCGAGGAGCGCGAGAAGGTCGAGGCTGCGGACCGGAGCGGCGACCACGACATCTCGAACGTCACCGTCGGCGAGGCGATCGGCCTCGTCCGGGACCTGCCGCCGGCGGGTGCGCTCGTCGAGCGCCTGGCCGCCGAGACCGAGGCGCAGCTCGCATCGGTCTCCCGCGCCCTGATCGCCGCCTGATACCGTGTCTCACGGACCCGAACCGCTGGTCGGGCCCGTCGAGGTCCGGCGGACGGCCGCCACCGCGCCGTCGCGCGGTCGGACCTCGATGGGGTGGGCTCATCGAGGCCTGGTCTGACATCCTCCCACGCAACGAGGTGAACCATGCCCCTGCTACGTTTCGATCTGGTCCAGGGCCGCAGCCCCGCCGAGCTGCAGACGCTGCTCGACGCGGCCCACCAGGCCATGCTGGAGGCCTTCGAGGTGCCGCCCGGCGACCGCTACCAGATCGTGCACGAGCATCCGCCCGCGCACTTAGTGGTCGAGGACACGGGCCTCGGCATCCCGCGGACGGACAAGCGCGTGGTCCTGCAGGTGACGACCAGGCCTCGCAGCCGCGAGATGAAGGAAGCCTTTTACCGGCTCCTCTGTCAGTCCCTGCAGGAAAAGTGCGGGATTCCGCCCACCGACGTGGTGGTATCCATGATCAGCAATACCGACGACGACTGGTCGTTCGGCCACGGCCGGGCGCAGTTCCTGACCGGCGAACTCTAAATCCCTCTGCAAGCAGAAGATAAAATCTATCTGCAGGAAGTCTGCCGAATATTCAAATATAAAATATCTTGAGGCACTGTATCGGGCAGCAGTTGGCGCATGACGTGCCTTTGCGGTCTCCATCATCGGATCATCGGAGGCAGACCATCATGGAACCGGGCAAACCACCGCTGCGCGCGCCCGATACGCAGAACGTTCATCTGGGCGTGACTCTCACCGTCATTCTGATGGCGGCCTATTTCGGTTTCGTGGCGATGGGGGCGTTCGCGCCCGCGCTGCTGGCCAAACCGGTCCTGTCCGGCGGCACCGTCACCTGGGCATTCGCCTATGGCCTGTTCGTCATCGTCCTCGGCGTCGTGTTGACGGGCATCTACGTGCTGGCCGTCAACCGCGCCGACGCGCGCCTGTCAGGGAAGTGAGCGCCATGTCCGTGCATCAACACGCGGCCCGCGCCGCCCTCAGCGCCGCGGCCCTTGGGCTGGCCACGCCGGCCTTGGCGGCGGCGGGCGGGAACTCCGGTCTCAACCTCACGGCGATCGGGCTTTTTCTCGCCTTCGCCCTGCTGACCCTCTGGATCACGTGGAAGGCGGCCCAGCGCACCAAGTCGACCGACGACTTCTACGCGGCCGGCGGAAACATCACGGGATTTCAGAACGGCCTCGCCATCGCCGGCGACGCGATGTCGGCCGGCGCCTTCCTGGGGCTCACGGCCCTGGTCTTCTCCTCCGGCTTCGATGGGCTGATCTACGCCATCGGCTACACCACCGGCATGCCGATCGTGGTGTTCCTGCTGGCCGAGCGCCTGCGCAAGCTCGGACGCTACACCTTCACGGACGTGGTCTGCTCGCGGCTCAGCGAACGCCCGATCCGGATCTTCGCAGCCTGCGCCTCGCTCGTCGTGGTGGCCTTCTACCTGATCGCCCAGATGGTCGGTGCCGGTCAGTTGATCCAGCTGCTGTTCGGCCTGGACTACCTCTACGCGGAGTTCCTCGTCGGCGTGCTGATGGTCTGCTACGTCATGTTCGGTGGCATGGTCGCCACCACCTGGGTGCAGATCATCAAGGCCGGCCTGCTCCTCGCCGGCGCGACGCTGATCGTGGTCCTGGTGCTGGCCGCCTACAGCTTCGACTTCGGGGCCTTGCTGGCGCAGGCGACCGCGGTCCATCCCAAGGGCACCGCGATCCTGGCGCCGCAGGCCGCCCCCAAGGACCCGCTCTCGGCGCTGTCGCTGGGCCTCGCCCTGATGCTGGGGACCGCCGGGTTGCCGCACATCCTGATGCGCTTCTTCACCGTGCCGGATGCCCGGGCGGCGCGCGTATCGGTGTTCTGGGCGGCGACGTTCATGAACTACTTCTACGCCCTGGTCTTCGTCCTCGGCTTCGGCGCGCTCGTCATGACCGCCGGCAACCCGGCCTACATCGATGTGGGCGGCGCGCTGCGGGGCGGTGGCAACATGGCGGCGATCCACCTCAGCCATGCGGTGGGCGGCAACGCGATGATGGGGTTCATCTCGGCGGTGGCCTTCGCGACGATCCTGGCGGTGGTCTCCGGCCTGACGCTGGCCGGCGCCTCGGCGGTCAGCCATGATCTCTACGCCGGCGTCATCCGCCGCGGGCGCCTCGACGAGAAGAGCGAGGTGCGCATCTCACGCATCGCGACCTTCGTGCTCGGTCTGGTCGCCATCGGCCTCGGCATCGCCTTCAAGGGTCAGAACGTCGCCTACATGGTCAGCCTCGCGTTCGCGGTGGCCTGCTCCTCGACGTTCCCGGTCCTCCTGTTAGCGCTCTACTGGCGTGGACTGACGACGGCCGGCGCCGTGGCCGGCGGTACCGTCGGGCTCCTGAGTGCCCTTGGACTGACCTTGGTCGGACCGGCGGTCTGGGTGAAGGTGCTGGGCAATCCGGCGCCCCTGTTCTCCATGGACCCGCCGACGCTGGTGACACTGCCGCTGGCCTTCGCGACCTGCTGGCTTGTCTCCCGTCTCGACAGGAGCGCTCAGGCCGCCAACGACCGCGAACGCTTCGACCTCCAGCAGCAGGCCGCCTGATCCGCCGACCGCCTGCAGGTGCCGACCACGGGATCCGCCGTGGTCGGCACGATCCCGTGGCCAAGGCATCCGGATTTCCGATGGGGGGCATCTGTAGGAACCATTATACCTGACCGCCTCGGTCGACTACATGCCAGCCCACTCGGTTGCCTGCGCCGCGATGGGGCCACGCCAGGGATGCGGCCATGATCTTCACGCTGTTCGCGAAGTCGGTCGGCGCGCATGCCGTCGCGGCGCGGGTCCGCGAGATCGTCGCTGCGCTCGACGAGGACACGATCGACTACGACGCGGAGCCACCCCTGGGCGAAGGCCTCGCACCACGGCTTATGCGAACGACGGTGACGGCCTGCGGCCGCGCCTCGGACTGGTCCGACGTCACGGTGACGTTCGATTCCCTCGATTCAGGGATCGGCGACGAGCGATCCCGTCGCTGAAAGGATTGGACCACATGTCTCAGATGGCGCGCCTAATCGATCTGCTCGGGGTGGTTCACCCGATCGTGCAGGCCCCGATGGCCGGCGTCTCCACGCCGGAGTTGGCGGCGTCCGTCTCCGACGCCGGCGGTCTGGGCTCGATCGGCATCGGGGCCAGCACGGTGAGCCAGGCGCGACGGATGATCGAGGAGACCCGCGCCCGGACCGACAGACCGTTCAACGTCAACGTCTTCTGCCATCCGGCCGCCAGGCGCGATCCGGCGGGCGAAGCCGCCTGGCTCGCGCACCTCGCGCCTCTGTTCGCGGAATTCGATGCCGCCGTTCCGGAAACCCTCAACGAGATCTACAAGAGCCACCTCGACGACGAGGAAGCCTTCGCGCTGCTGCTGGAGACCCGGCCACCGGTGGTGAGCTTCCATTTCGGACTTCCGCATTCGAGCCGCCTGTCCGCCTTGCGCGAGGCCGGCATCCGGACCATGGCCTCCGCGACCAATCCCGATGAGGCCGCCCTGATCGAGGCCGCCGGCATCGACATCGTCATCGCCCAGGGCATCGAGGCTGGTGGGCATCGCGGCACGTTCGACACCGAAGCCCATGACCCGGGCTTGAGCACCGCCGTCCTCGTCAGCCTGCTGGTGCGGCGGACCGGCCTGCCGGTGGTCGCCGCCGGTGGGATCATGGACGGGCGGGGGATCCGCGCGGCACTCGAACTGGGCGCTGCGGGTGCGCAGCTGGGCACGGCGTTCATCCTGTGCCCGGAAAGCGCGGCCAACGAAGCCTACCGCGCCGCGCTCCGGAGTGACCGAGCCTATGATACCCGCCTGACCACGGCGATCTCCGGCCGCCCTGCGCGCGGTCTCACCAACCGCCTGATCCTCCACGGCATCGCCCCCGGCTGTCCGCCGGCCTGTGCCTACCCGCTCGCGTACGATGCCGCGAAAATCCTCCACGCAGCCGCTGCGAGCCGGGGGAGCGATGCCGCCGCGGCACATTGGGCCGGGCAAGGTGCCCCCCTGGCTCGGGAAATGCCGGCGGCCGCGCTCATCGCCCGGCTCGTTCAGGACGTTCGAGGGGCGTGAAACACAGGTTCAACGGAACGTCCGTAGCCTGACCGCACACGCAGACACGACTCAGATACTATCTATGTCGTGATGAAATTCGAATACCGAGCAGTAAACCACCCTTGTCATGAGCAATTCGACTGCTCGCTACCGCAACCCATGGCTCGTAGACCGCATGCTGCCGACACCGTCCCAGATCCTGCGTGCACGGAAGCTTCTGAACCTCACCGTCGTTCAATTGAGCGAAGCTGCCGGTGTCAGTCGCGCGACCGTGACCCGCATCGAATCCGGCCGCTCGCCACAGAAATTGACATTGCATGTTCTCGCCAAGTCGCTGGAAGCGGCGGGAGCCGATTTCCTGATCGACGGCAGGGTGATGCTCAAATCTCCCCAGACGGATCATGCGGCATGATCGGGGAGGGGAGGTCGTTGTTTCGGCAACGTCGGATACCATTTGCCTGCGGCAGAGGTCGTAACCTCGCCGACTGAATTGAGCGCCCCAGCGCCTTTCGCTCGTTCCGCCATCATCACACAACCGACGATTCCCGGACTTCGGCTCCGGGCCACGGGATGCCGGCCAGCGAAGATCGAGAGCGACGGCATTCCCGGCCTCCTGCCGGCCTGACGTTGCCCGACTCAGAGTGCCGGCCTGCTCCGAAAAATGTCGCGACGTCTCTAGACGACCGGTCTAATCAGGGTTATATCCGGGTCATGGCACAGGTCAACGGCAACACCGACGTCCGACAAGGCATCCTCGACACCGCCCACCGCATCGTGGGTGCCAAGGGGTTCTCCGGCGTCGGCCTCAACGAGATCCTGGCTTCGGCCGGGGTGCCGAAGGGGTCGTTCTACCATTACTTCGGCTCGAAGGAGGCCTTCGGCGAGGCGCTGCTGGCGGACTACTTCGCGGATTACCTCGCCGATATCGACGCCACTCTCGCGGAGCCCGGCCTGACCCATGCCGAGCGCCTGATGAACTACTGGGGCAAGTGGCAAGCGACGCAGGGGAGCATCGACTATCAGCGCAAGTGCCTCGCGGTGAAGCTTGCGGCAGAGGTCTCCGACCTCTCCGAACCCATGCGTCTCGCGCTCAAGAGCGGGACAGCGGGGATCCTCGCCCGGCTGTCGGCCGCCATCGCGGCGGGCATCACCGAGGGTTCGCTGAAGGTCGCGGACGAGCCGCCTATCACTGCCGAGACACTGTATCACGTCTGGCTCGGCGCGAGCCTCATGGCGAAGATCAACCGCACGGACGCGCCGTTCCAGGCGGCGATGGCCACGACGCGGCGCATCCTCGGGTGTCCCGAGGACTGACGGAAGCGTGTCCGCTCTCCATCGCGCCAGCTTTCAAGCCGACTGGTCTACTCAAAGATGGTCCAGCCAGTCGGATCCCCTCAGGACCGCATCACCAGGAGCCACCGACATGAAGATCCTCATTGTTCTGACCTCGCACGACCAGCTCGGGAATACCGGCCGCAAGACCGGCTTCTGGTTGGAAGAGCTCGCCGCTCCCTACTACGTCTTCAAGGATGCGGGCGCGGAGATCGTGCTGGCCTCGCCGAAGGGTGGCCAGCCACCCCTCGATCCCAAGAGCAACGAGCCGGCGAACCAGACCGAGGCGACGCACCGCCTCGAGGCCGATACCGAGGCGACGGCCGCCCTTGCCCGGACGGTGCCGCTCGATACCGTGACGCAGGACGGATTCGACGCGGTGTTCTACCCGGGCGGTCACGGTCCGCTCTGGGATCTGGCGGAGGATGCCGCCTCCCGGCGGATCATCGAGACGACGCTTGCAGCCGGCAAGCCCGTCGCCCTCGTCTGCCACGCGCCGGGCGTCCTGCGGCACGTCACGGCCGAGGACGGCGCTCCGCTCGTCCGCGACCGGAAGGTGACGGGCTTCACGAACTCCGAGGAGGATGGCGTCCAGCTCACGCAGGTGGTGCCGTTCCTCGTGGAGGACGAGTTGCGGCGGCTCGGCGGCGACTACAGCAAGGTCTCCGACTGGCAGCCCTATGTCGTAGAGGACGGCCTCCTGATCACCGGGCAGAACCCAGCCTCCTCCGGCCCGGCCGCCAAGGCTCTGTTGGTGATCACGGAACGGTTGGCAGCAAACCCAGCCCCTGCAAGCGCCGGCTGAGGCCGAACCGTCCGTCCCCGTGAACGGCGGCTCGGTTTCGGCCGGCCTCGACAGCGAGGGCCGACGCGTCGGCGGAACACACAAGGGCCGGGCTCCAGCGTGACGCCGCGCTGGGCCCCGCCCGGCAGGCGGATCAACGAAGTCGATCCCGACGCGGTGGAGTACGGGGAGGGATTGCCCGAGGATATCTCGGCAGCCGACCGATCCTGCTCCGTTCTGCTCGGGTCATGATTTGACGCCGATCCACATTGCCAATCGCTGGACTGCGCGGGACGTTCGGTCCTCCTCTCCCGCGCGCCGCGGCAGGCGGTCGCCGCGACCAACCCCGGATTTGGATGCAAGCGCGGCAATCGACGCGGTTCCGTCAGGGAGGCACCGACGGTCCCCGATCCCCCGAGGATCCTGGGTCGAACGCACCGCGTGTCCTGAGGGTGGCCGTGCACGCCATGATTTCGTGCATTTCTCGTCTAGATTGAAGATATGGACGATGCACTCAAGCCTGATTCCCACCTGAACCGACGCCGGGCGCTCGGTGCCGCCGTCGTCCTGCCCTTCGCCGTGATCGGCGGCGGCGCGGCGGGAGCGGGTCTCGCACCTTCAGGGCGATCATGCATTCTGACCCCGCAATCGGTCGAGGGGCCCTTCTACTTCGATCCGCATCTCGTGCGGTCAGACGTGACGGAAGGACGTCCAGGGGTCCCATTGGTGCTTCGCATGATCATACTCGAAGCCGGGCCCTGCACACCTCTCGGCGGATCGCGGGTGGACATCTGGAGTGCCGGTGCCGATGGCGAGTACTCGGGTTATACGGGAGGACCCGGCGGATCCGGGTCGGCCGGGACGTTCTTGCGCGGCACGCAAGTGACGGATGCAATCGGGCAGGTCGTGTTCCGCACGGTTTACCCTGCCTACTATCCCGGACGCACGCCGCACATCCATTTCAAGGTGTTCTTGGATGACCGCAACGTACTCATGGGCCAGACCTATTTCCCAGACGCGTTGAGCGAGTACCTATTCTCCAACGTTTCGGCCTATCGCGGTCGATCGCAGGCCCGCGATACGTATAACAGCACGGATATGCTTGCGCGAATGGACCCGGGCCGTCTGGCGTTCTGTGACGTGAAGGAGGCCGCCGATCATTACGCGGCCACCTTGATCGTGGGTGTGGATCGCCAGGGCGTGGTCCTGTCCGGAGGTCCCGACGTGGCTCGTCCCGGCAGCCCGCCTCCAGGTCCGCCGCCTGGACCGCGCCGTTCGAATGAGCCGGCGATCATCGTGCCGGGCGTGCCCTTGTCGGCTCAACGGCAAGCCTGAGCGAGCCCCTGCTTCGTTGCTTCCGTACGAGCCCGTCAGGCGGGGATCATGGCGGCGGCCAGGATGTGGATCGGCATTGAAGCCTGATCCCTCCCGAAACTCTGCTTAAGTCATTGCGAATGACGCCAAAAATTTCTTGGAGGGAGGGTCACGATCGGCGCCGATCGTGACCCCACGAAAAACCTAGATTTACTCGTCCTATTAAGGCGTTAGGAACACCTCTGCCAGGGTCATGATGCGACGCCGATCCACAAGTTGGCTGTTCACGCGTGAGATGGCCTCGGGCGCAGTCGTCCAGGTTCCGAACGCGTATGCGCCCCCGTCTTTTCCCATCAACGCGGTCACCGCTGCCGGACGGCGCATGCCCGTCCGCGTGCGACGGTTCATCGACTTCCTCGCCGCAATCTGCGCCGAGGAGCCGGAACTGCGGTTCGGCGACGATCAGGGCAGCAGGACGCGAATGGCTCAGGCGCGGACGCGAACGGAAGGACGCTCGACCGCCCCTTCTCGCCGTTCCGCACCAGCGCCCACGCGCGCGGCGGCGGGCATCGCGGATATTTCCGGAACCATGGGACACCAACGGACTTTGCGCATGCCGGCCTCGGCTCCGACGGACCTGGCCGATCGCAGTCCCGGAGCAGGCACGATCGCCGGGACACCCCATGTCGGACGCCGAAGGCGAGGATGCCGTGCCCCGTTTCGAAAGCAATTGGCTTCATACGACGACCCGCAACGCCACCGAGCGCCATCTCGGGCGGACCCTGCGCGCGATGTACGACGCCATGCCGTCGGTGCCGCCCTCCGATGACCTCTGCGCTCTGTTGCGCCGGCTCGACGCGCCACCCGGGGACGACGTCCAGTAGGCTTACCCCTGCCGGGCGCGCTCTTCGCCGAAGCGGATACCGGCTCGGAACAGGAAGGCGCATCGGCAGCGAGATTCAGGGCTGACCCTCATCGCAACGCGACTGGGAAGGGCTCTAGTGGGCCGGCGGTGCGTCCTCGGCCTGCAGGCCGCCGAGCGGCGCATCGATGGTGCAGACGACGCCGGTGATCGGGTAGGTCAGGTCGACCTCCCCGCCGAAGCTGCCGGCCAGTCCGCGGCCGATGAGGCGCGACCCGAAGCCGGTGCGCGTCGGGGGGACCACGATGGGCCCGCCTTCTTCCGACCAGCGCAGGGCGCAGCGAAGTTCGCCGCCCTCGTCACGGACCTCCCAGGTCACCGATACCTTGCCCTCGGCCGTCGAGAGCGCGCCATATTTCGCCGCGTTGGTCGCGAGCTCATGCAGCATCAGCGACAGCGACATCGCCGCCTTGGCGCCGACGGTGAAGGTCGGCCCTTCCACGACGAAGCGGCCCGGGTTGTCCTCGTGGCTCCTCAGGGCGCCCTCGACAACGGTCCCGATGGGGGCCGAACCGATGGAGCCGCCGAGAAGCAGGTCATGGGATTTCCCGAGGGCGATGAGGCGCCCGGCCAGCACGTCCTTGGCCGTGTCGAGATCGGTGGCATTGCGCATGGTCTGCGTGGCGATGGCCTGGACCATGGCCAGCATATTCTTCATGCGGTGGCCGAGTTCGAGGTTGAGCGTGCGCTGCCGCTCCTCGGCCTCGATCCGGGCGAGCGCGGCCCGAGTCCGGTCCGCGATGTTATTGGCGAAACTGATCTCCTCCGGCGTCCAGGCATACGGCTCGACCTTCAGGGCGAACAGCAGGGCGACGAACCGGCCGTGCTCCATCAGCGGCAGGTTCAGGAGCGCCTGCACGTGGATGGCCGAGAGCGCATCCGCGTCAGCCGCCGTGCGGGGATCCCTGGCGACGTCGTCGATGACCACGGCCTGACCGGCCTTGAGGTTGTCGATGTAAGTGCCGTAATCCCGGAACCCGTGCACCCCGCCGATGCTGGTCAACCCGAGGGCGGTCCAGCCCTCCCCGACGGCGATGGTTTCCCGGTCGTGGTCCACGGCCCCGTAACCGGCATGGGACAGGCCCAGCGTCCGGCCGAGGATCCCGGCCGCCACCCGTGCGATCTCGGCCTTGTCGTCCGTGTTGCGCAGGCGGTCGCCGAGCTCCGCGAGGGCGGTCCGCCTGGCCTCGGCCTGCTTGCGCTCGGAGACGTCGATGAACATCGCGGCGAAGCGGTCCTCCGTCTCGCGATAGGCGCGGACTTCGAACACGCGCGCGAGCTCGGGCACCGCGATGTCGAACACCTCCGGGGTGCCGGTATCGACCACCCGGGCGTAGGTCTCGATCAGCCAGTCGGGAATACCCGGGATGACCTCCCGCACGGTGCGTCCCACCGTCTCGACGGGCAGTCCGGATTGCGCCGCGAAGGCCGGGTTGATCTCGATGAACCGATAATCCGTTGCCTGCCCAGAAGCATCGCGAAGAATCTTGCCGCTGAAGAAGCCCTCCTGCATGCCTTCGAACAGGCGGCCCCAGCGCCGCTCGCTCTCCGCGATCGACTGCTCGGAGGCCCTTTGCCGGGTGATATCGCGCGAGACTGCCAACAGGCGCTCGGGCCGACCGTCAGCCCCCCGGATCGGCGTGACCTGCACGTCCCACCACTTCGGCGTACCCTTGAGGGTTTCGGCGGGTCCCTGGAAATGCCCCGTGCCCCCCGACAGGGCCGTCCAGAACGCCGCCCTGGCGTCCGCCTGCGCCTGTCCCTGCCAGAACCCGGTCCAGTCGCGGCCCTCGACCTGGCTGAAGGCGTCGGCCTCCATCACGGCGAGGCCGCCCTCGTTCATGAAGGTCAGCCGGGCGTCGGGGTCGAGCACCTTGATGCAGTCGGCCGAGGAGGCGAGAACGCCGCGCATGAACGCGGCATCCGCCTGCTCCTTGGCGGCAGCGTTCCGCTCGGCCGTACGATCCCGCAGGATCTTCAGGAAGCCCTCGTGCCGGCCGCCCTCGTCCATCAGCGGCATCATCTCGCCGTTGGCCCAGAACAGGGTCCCGTCCCTGCGCAGGTGCCAGCGCTCGTCGGCGCCGCGCCCGTGCAGAAGGGCCGCACCCATCTCCTTCTCGGGGATGCCCTCGGCCACGTCCTCCTCGGTGAAGAACACCCCCGCCGGCCGGCCTCGCATTTCGGCCTCGGACCAGCCGAGGATCCGTTCAGCCCCCGGGGACCAGCTCGTCACGAGGCCCTTCAGGTCCATGGAGACGATGGCGTAGTCGATGGCGCTTTCCAGGATGGCCTTGTTACGCCGGTCCTCCTCCCGTCGCAGGCGCATGGAGCGTCGCAGCTCCAGGGTCGTCACGACCTGGTGCGCGAGCGTGCGCAGCACGAAGGCCTGCGACGTCGTCAGCTTGTTCGGCTTGGTGTCGAGGACACACAACGCACCGAGAGCGACGCCATCGGCGGTCCTGAGCGGGGCGCCCGCGTAGAACCGAACCTCGGGCCCACCCGTGACGAGCGGATTTGCCGAGGTCCGCGGGTCACGCGTCAGATCCTCGATCTCGAACACGTCATCCTGTCGGACCGTGAGGGCGCAGATCGATTGGGACAGGGGCGTCTCGCTCTGGTCGAAGCCGAGTTCGGCCTTGAACCACTGGCGCTCGCCATCGAGGAGCGAGATCAGCGAGACGGGCATGCCGCAGACCTCGGACGCCACCTTCACGAGATCGTCGAACTCGGCCTCGGCGGGCGTGTCGAGGATGTCGTAGCCGGCCAGCGCGGCATGCCTGCGCGCCTCGATCCCAACGCTTCGGTCGACCATGCCCCGTGCCGTCCGTTTTCTTCTCATCGTCCGCATTCGGACGCCGCCACCGGAACGGGGTGTCCCGACGACTTCCGAATACGGTTCGATCCATCGTCGCGGGGGGACTAAGACGGGCCGCCCCGCGCCCTGTCAACGGCGCGGCGCGAGAGGCACCCAGGCCCGTCCCGGCGAGGTCGAACCGGAGCACGACATCGCGGGGAGGCTCGAAGCGTACCGCCATCTCGATCGTGCCGCGGCGACCGCGCGTCGAAGGTACGGTCGGCGGTTCGCTGGTCTTCGTCCGATCCGGTTCGGACCACGGCGCCGGAGCCTACTTCCGGAGCGGCCCGGGATGTTTTTCCGCGGGCATCGTGATCCGGACGTGATGGCGGATCAGATTCGAGCTGAACGGCTTGTCGATGAACGTCGCCCCCTCGGGCAGGTCGTCGTCTCCCGGCTTGACGTGACCCGAAGCGACGACGATGGCGATGTGGGGCCACTTCTCGGCCGTGCGACGCGCGAGGTCGAACCCATCCCCGTCCCCCGGCATCTGCACGTCGGTGAACAGCAGATCCACCCTGTCGTGATGCTCACCCAGCACCGTCATCGCCTGGGTGACATTCATGGCTTCCAGGACCTCGAACCCGGCGTCCTCGAGGATGCTGGTCGCGTCCATGAGGATCAGGGCATCGTCGTCGACGACGAGGGCACAGGGAGCGTCGGACGAGGAAGGCAAAGTCATATGAACCAAAGGCGCGCCCGGACGAGAGGTTGCCGCGCAACAAAGGTTTCTTTCGGAGCCCAGAGCGGTATCGGACGCCAGCGTACGTTCCCCGCTCCGGGTCGCGGATGGGCACACCGAGCCGACATTGGGACCTATCCGACGAGCACGACCGCCTTTCCGACATGGCCCGGCGTGTCGATCTCGCCGACAATGAAGTGCGCCACGTTCGCCCGTGAGATCAGGCCGTTCCGCCAGGAGGAGGGCTCCGTCAGGACCTTGTAGCGTCCCGTTGCCGGGCCGGGCGTCAGGACGCCGGGCCGGACGAAGGTCCAGTCCAGACCGCTCCTGCGGATGCGCATCTCCTGGGCGTCCTTGTCGTCGTAGGCCCGCCCCAGGACGAGGCGGAAGGGCACGCGCTGGAGCAGGCCGATGGCATCGCGGCTGTCACCCGTACCGAAGCCCGTGACGGCGAGGATGCGCCGGATTCCGGCTTTCTCCATGGCCGGCACCAGCACGTTGGTCGCGTCCGAGAACAGGGTCACCGGTCCGAGCAGGTTCTTCGCCGGAACGCCCAGCGCCTGCACCACGACGTCGATCCCCTCCAGGGCGGAGGCCACGTCGCCGGCGTCCACCGCATCGCCGGGGAAGCGTTCCAGGCCCTCGCCCGACAGCGGCATATCCGCGGCGGATCGCGCGAAGGCCCGCACGCGGTGGCCGGCCGCCAGGGCCGCCTTCACGGTCTCCAGGCCGATGCCCTGGCTGGCGCCGATGACGAGGACGTGGGCCATGTCGGTTTTCCTGGAGATGGGGGGGTGGCCGAGACGGATATTCGTCGCGGGAGAAGGTTCAGGCAGCCGGCACGCGCATCTCGAAGCGCAGGCCCGTTCCGCCGATCTCGCGCACGAAGCTGCCGCCGAGGCTTCGCTCGATGGTCTGCCGCAGCAAGCGAGACCCGAAACCGCCGCCATCGGATGCGACCGCCCCGGAGGGCGCGGATTCCTCGACCCAGGCCAGCGTCAGGGCGTCGCCGGTGACGCGACCCGTCACCGTCAGGGTTCCCCCGCCGGACAGGGCGCCGTACTTGGCCGAGTTGGTGGCGAGCTCGTGCAGGATCATGGCGTAGTCGTTGACCGTGCCGGGGGCCGCCACGGCGGCGTCATCGATGTCGATCCCGATGTTGCCGCCATTCAGGTAAGGGGACAGGATCCGCTCGGCGAGGGTCCGCAGCCGGACGATGCCCTGGTCCCCGATCTGCGCCCGCGTCGCCAGGGCGGTCGCCTCGTGCAGGACGCCGAAGCGCTTGGAGAGGTCCTCGGCGAAGTCTGGGGTCGAGGTGGCGCCGCGGGCGACGATCGCCGTGAGCGAACGGGCGACGGTGAACATGTTCGAGACGCGGTGGGCGAGCTCGGCGGTCAGGAGCCGCTCCGCTTCCTCGGCGCGCTTCTGTCGGGTGACGTCGAGGAAGATGGCCTGGACCCAATCGCCGACCTTGCCGGCCTCCCCGCCCACACCACGGGCCGAGACCCAGCGCGCAGCTGGGCCGGCACCGATGCGGAAGTCGAAGCTGTAGGGCTGCGGCTCGGTCTCGCTCGCCGCCCAATCGAGCATCATCGTGTGACGGTCCTCAGGGTTCACGCGGGCGAAGAGGTCGTCGATGGGGACGATGGAATCGGATGTCTCCCAGAACTCCTGGCAGAGCCCATCGAGCTGGGCCAGCCGACGCGTCGGCGACCAGGCCCAGAGGGCGACCCCGCCGCGGTGGATGGTGTCGGTGAAGCTCGCGAGCGTCCACACGTAGCCGTTCGGGTCATGGGTCTCGGACATGCATTCCCTGGGGTGGTCCCGGGCTTCGACGGCGAAGGCCGCGGCGCCCGGGGGTACAAATCCCATGGCCACGGTTTGCTCCCCCGGATCGGCGTCGGTCCTTCCCAACGTGGGGCGACCTTCCCGGCACGCTCCACGACGATGGTCTGGTCCCGGTCGGCGAGGTCCTGCCTGCGTCTGTCGCTCAGCGGCTTCCGGGATTGCGCAGCGGAACACTCCGAACGCGGCCGAAGCGCCCTGCGGCAGGTTCGCCGGGTGCGGAACGAGTGCCGTCGCCACCGGTTCGGGTCCCCGGGACAAGGTCCCCGGAGTACGGATCCCTTGCAGGCATCGACATCACGGCTGCGTTTCCTCGTCGCGGAGACCGAACCACCGGACGCCCGCGAGACCCGAAGAGAGAGTGTCGGGCGCTCATCCGGCGAGACCTATGTCGAGATCCTGGAGCGTCTCGCGCCCGGCTGCACGTGCCACCGCATCACCCCGGCCGACGCCGATGGCGGGCTTCCGGCGGGCGAGACCCTGGCCGGGTACGATGGGGTCTTCCTGTCCGGATCGCCCCTGTCCCTGTACGAGGACACGCCGGAGGTCCGGCGCTCCCTGGCCTTCATGCGCGCGCTGTTCGCCTCGGAGACGCCTTCGCTCGGATCCTGCGCCGGCCTGCAGCTCGCCACCGTCGCCGCCGGCGGCACGGTCCGGCGGAACCGGAACGGGCCCGAGGCCGGGTTCGCCCGTCGCATCGTCCCGACCGGAGACGGCAGGTCCCACCCCCTGCTCAGGGGGCGGCCCGCCGCCTACGACGCGCCCAGCATCCATACCGACGAGGTCGAGAGCCTTCCGGACAGCGCCACATTGCTCGCGTCCAACCGGGCCACGGTGGTGCAGGCGGCGGAGATCCGGCACGACGGCGGCACGTTCTGGGGCGTCCAATACCACCCCGAGATCGGCCTCGACGAGGTGACCGGAGCGCTGCGCCGCCAAGCCGACGATCTGGTGGAGAGCGGCCTGGCACGCTCCCGGCGCGAGGTCGAGGATCAGGCCGACCTCGTCGAGGCCCTCCACAGCGAGCCCGGGAGGCGCGACCTCGCGTGGCGGCTCGGGCTCGACGACCAGGTCACGGACGAAGCCCATCGCCAGAGGGAGATCGTCAACTTCATCGAGGCGCTGGCCATCCCGCGCCATAACGGGCGGCGCTGACGCCGGAGGGTCCCGGGCGGGCACGGGTCGGATTGCTCGATGTGAGTGCCGGGATTCCCGGGCTCGGGCAGGGTGCATCATCCTCGCCGGGGTGCGGGGTGGCCATCCTCAACCTCGGGCGCCGCCGTGAGCATGCCGAACGACATGACACCCGAGGCGCGCCTGGAAAGCGTCCTGGATCGCCAGCGCATCATGGGCGCCTTCGCCAGGATCGCCTCCGAGCCCCTGTCGCGGGAACGGCTGATGCAGCACGCCACCGCCCTGATGTCCCGGGCGTTCCAGGTCCGGCGCATCAAGATCATGCGCTACCGTACCGACCCGGGCGACCTCCTGGTCGAGGCGGGGGTCGGCTGGAAGCCGGGCGTGGTCGGACAGGTCTCGCTGGCCATCGACCGCGCTTCACCCCCCGGCCGCACTCTGCAGACCGCCTCTCCGGTCGTCATCGAGGACCTGCCGAACGACCCGGACTTCCGCTATTCGCCGACACTGCGCGATCATGGGATCATCTCGGTCGTCAACGTGCCGATCATGTTCGATGGCCGCGTCTGGGGTGTGTTCGAGGTCGATGCCGACCAGCCCCGGACGTTCGACGAGGCCGACATCGGCTTCCTGACCGCGTTCGCCAACCTGCTCGGCATGGCCATGCAGCGCCAGGAAGCGCAGGACAGGACCACGGAGGTCCTCGCGGAGAACGCGCGGGCCGCCGAGCGCGCCGAGATGCTCCTGCGCGAGCTCCAGCATCGCGTGAAGAACAACTTTCAGGTCATCCTGTCCTTCCTCACGCTCCAGCGGCGCTACGTGGAGGCGCCGGACGTGCGCGAGCGCTTCGGCACGGTGATGGACCGGGTGCACGCCATCGCGCTGGCGCACGACCAGCTCTCGATGCGCGAGGGCGGGGCCGAGGTCGAGTTCGGTGGTTATGTCCGGGCCCTGTGCGCCAACATCGATCCGGGCCGGGACGGCGTGACCATCGAGGTCGTGGACGGCAACGCGACGTTGCCCCTGGACCGGGCGGTGCCGGCCGGGCTCATCGTCAACGAACTCGTCACCAACGCGCTGAAATACGCCTTCGACGAGGACGGCACGGGCCGGATCCGCGTCGTCATCGAGCAGCATCCGGACCTCGGCGAGATATGCCTCACGGTCGAGGACGACGGGAAGGGGCTGGGACCGCCGCGCGAGGGCGGCCTCGGTCTCACCCTCGTGGAGGGGTTCGCGCTGCAGCTCGGCGGACGGGTGGCGCGCGGCACGCCGGAGCGTGGCACCCGGACCATCACATGCTTCCCGATGCCCCTCTGACGGTGTGATCCGGTCCTGTGCCCGCGATCGAACAGCCCGGTCCGGCACGGGGATGCGGGCACCGCCTCGCTACCGCGCGCGGGACGGATCGATCACCAGGATGTACTCGCAGGGTTCCGTCCCGAGATTGGTGAAGGCGTGCCCGGCATCGGCCTCGAAGTACAGGCTGTCCCCCGTCTCCGCGATAACGGTCCGGTCGCCGATCACGGCGCGCAGGCGGCCGCGTAGGATGTAGATGTATTCCGAGACGCCGGGGCGATGAGCGGTGAACTCGCCCGTGCTGGCGCCGGGCGGCAGGGTGTTGAGCACCAGGTCGATGCCCCGGCCCGGTAGCACCGGCGAGAGGCATCGCCGCAGGTAGCCCGATTCTTCGTCCCGAAGGATGGGTTGGCGGCGCGCGGGGATCAGCAGGACCTCGAGTTCGGTCGCGGGCGACATCAGGCGCGAGAAGGTCACCCCGAGCGCCTCGGCCAAGCGCGAGAGCACGACGGTCGACGGCACCGCCTCGGCACGCTCGATCTTCGAGATCATCGAGCGGCTCACGCCCGATCGCGTCGCCAGCGCCTCCAGGGACAGGTGGAGCTCCCTGCGGCGGCGGCGGATCTCCTCGGACACGTAGAGCTGAGAACTTGCCTCCGCCGCGATCTGCGCCGGGACGACCATCTCCCTCACCGACATGCCGTCATCCACTCCCATCCCCCGGTAGACCGGCAGCATGGCCGTGCGGGTCAGCGTTGCCCCTGAATAGGGGATCGTGCCGCGGTTTGCACGCGCTCCATCCGCCGCGTCCCGGCCCGCGCGGCGCGGGGCGTGCCGCCGCGCCCGACGTTGCACGCCCTCGGCGCGTCGGAAGAGCGATCCCGCATCTGGCACGCCGATTGCCTCCACATCAGTGGAAATTTCTCCAGATTGGTGGAGGGCTGAACATCATGGCCAGTGCGGCGATCGCGGTGGAGGTCGAGGCCGGTCTCGACCGGAATGAGGTGTCGCTCGCGGACCGACGACAGATCGTCTGGTCGAGCGTGATCGGCACCACGGTGGAGTGGTACGACTTCCTGATCTACGGCACGGCCAGTGCCCTGGTGTTCAACAAGCTGTTCTTCCCGAGCATCGACCCCGTCGTCGGGACGATCGCCGCCTTCGGCTCCTACGCGGTCGGCTTCCTGGCACGCCCCCTGGGCGGCGTCGTCTTCGGTCATTTCGGCGACAAGATCGGCCGCAAGGCCATGCTGTCCCTGACGATCATCATCATGGGCCTCGGCACCTTCCTGATCGGCTGCCTGCCGACCTATTCCCAGATCGGCGTCTGGGCGCCGATCCTGCTCGTCACCCTGCGGCTGGTCCAGGGCATCGGCATCGGCGGGGAGTGGGGCGGCGCGGTCCTGATGGTGGTCGAGAGCGTGCCGGCCCATCGACGGGGCTTCTTCGGGAGCATCGTCCAGCTCGGATATCCGCTCGGCGTCATCCTCTCCATCGGGGCCTTCGCACTGGCCGGGCTCATGCCGGAGGCCGAGTTCCTGGCCTGGGGCTGGCGCCTGCCGTTCCTGGCCAGTGCCGTCCTCGTCGGGGTCGGGCTCTTCATACGGCTGCGCCTGCACGAGACACCCTCCTTCCAGCGCGTGAAGCAGCGGGCCGCCTTCGCCAAGATCCCGGTCGTCGAGATCCTCACCGAGCATCCCCGCACCTTCCTGAAGGCCGTCGGGCTGAAGGTGTCGGAGATCGCCTATGTCAGCATCGTCACGGTGTTCTCGATCTCCTACGTGACGGGGCAACTCGGCCTGCCGCGCAGCGTCATCCTCAACGGCATCCTGATCGCGGCGATCATCGAACTCTTCACGATCCCGGTCTTCGGGTGGCTCTCGGACCGCTACGGGCGCCGTACGCTGTTCGTGGCCGCCTGCCTGTTCTCCATCGTCTTCGCCTTCCCGCTGTTCCAGCTTCTCGACACCCGCGACCCGACCATCATCACGCTCACCGTCGCGGTGGCGCTGAGCTTCGGCCAGGGCATCATGTTCGGAACGGGCGCAGCCTGGATGTCGGAGCTGTTCGATGCGCGCCTGCGCTACAGCGGCGCGTCGCTCGGCTTCCAGGTCGGGGCGGCCCTGAGCGGTGGCTTCACGCCGCTCATCGCCGCCGCCCTGCTGACCTGGAGCAGCGGCGCGACCTGGCCGATCTCGATCTACCTGATCGTGCTCGCCTGCGTGACGCTGACCGCCGCGTTCCTGTCGCCCGAAACCGCGCGGCGGCAGATCGATTGAGCGACGGGATCGGCGCTTTCTGAAGCCGTGGGTAAGAATCGCCGCTCTCGGCTCCTTCACAGTGGAAAATTCTCTAGTATCGTAGACGCGTTCGGGAGCCCTGCCGGCTCCGAGGAGGATGGATGAACAGGACGATCATCAAGACGGACAAGGCTGCTCCGGCCGCCGGTCCCTACGCCCAGGCGACCCGCGTCGGCGATCTGGTCTTCGCCTCCGGGCAACTCCCGATCGACCCGGAGACGGGCGGATTTCCCGACGGCATCGCGGCGCAGACCCGGGCCTCGCTGGCCAACCTCGCGGCGGTTCTCGAAGCGGGCGGCGCGAGCCTGGGGAGCGTGGCCAAGACGACCGTGTTCCTGAAGGACATGAACGACTTCAGCGCCATGAACGCGGTCTACGCGGAGCACTTCCCCGGCGAGGCCCCGGCGCGCTCGACGATCGAGGTCGCCCGGCTGCCCCGTGACGCCCTGGTCGAGATCGAAGCCATCGCCCTCGCGACACGGCCGGAGACCGCGCGATGACGGACGCATCGCCACCGCGCATGGTCGAGGCCTTCGCCCATCCCGCCGGTTCGATCGCGGTCGGCGTTCCGGGCGGCGCGACGGGATGGCGGGGCGCGCTGCTCAACATCCATACGGCTTCGGCGGCGAGCTACGAGATGGAGGAACGCACCGAGGCCCGGTGCGTCGCCGGGCGCGGCATCGAGGGCGACCGCTACTATCTCGGGTCGGGCACCTATTCGCCCAAGCCCGACACCCGTGAGGTGACCCTGATCGAGCAGGAGGCGCTGGACGCGATCAACCGGAACGATCCGCCGCTCCAGGGCGGCCCCATCCAGATCGCGCCCATCGACCACCGCCGCAACCTCACGGTCCGCGGCGTTCCGCTCAACCACCTCGTGGGTCGACGCTTTCGGGTGGGCGAGGTGATCCTGCGCGGCGGACGGCTGAACTTCCCCTGCAAGTATCTCGAGGAACTGCTGGGCCAGCCGGTCTACCTGCCGCTCTACAACCGCTCGGGCCTGAACTGCGGGATCGAGCGCGGCGGCATCATCCGCGTCGGCGATACGATCGAGATGGTGGACTAGCTCGTGAGCGCACGCCTGGTCATGAAGCTGCAGGTCGCGGCGGCGGTGGCAACGACGCCCGACGTGCTGCATCTCACCCTGGTTCATCCGCGACGGCCGGAACTCCCGTCCTGGACGGCCGGCGCCCATGTCGACCTTCGGCTTCCGGATGGACGCGTGCGCCAGTACTCGCTCTGCGGCGACCCTACCGATCGCGGTCGCTACGAGATCGCGATCAAGCGCGAGGATGCGGGACGCGGGGGTTCGGCCTGGGTGCACGGAAACCTGGCCGTTGGTTCGGCGGTCGATATCTCCGCGCCCCGCAACAACTTTCCCCTCGCACCCGCCGCACGGCGGCACGTCCTCGTGGCGGGCGGGATCGGCGTGACGCCGCTCCTCGCCATGGCCCGGACGCTCGCGGCGGACGAGGCCGACTTCGCGCTGCACGTCTGCGCGCGCTCCGCGGCCGAAGCGCCCCTCCTCGCGGAGGTCCGTGCCGTCTGCGGCGATCGCCTGCAGGCCTGGTTCTCCGACGAAGGCCGGCGCTTCGATGCCGCGCTCCTGCACGATTCGACTGTGGACACCCACGTCTACGCCTGCGGCCCGCGGCGTCTCACCGAGGCGGTCCAGGCTGCCCTCGACGCGAAGGGCTGGCCGTCCGAGCAGGTTCATGTCGAGCACTTCGGCGCCGTCTCGGACGAGACCTTCGTACCCGAGGCGTTCGAGGCACGCATCGCATCCACCGGCGCCGTGCTCCCCGTGCCGGCGGACCGTTCGCTCCTCGACGTCCTGCGGGAGTACGGCGTCTCCCAGCCTTCCTCGTGCGAGCTCGGAGTCTGCGGGGCCTGCGAGTGCGGCTACCGCGACGGCGCGGTGATCCACCGCGATGCGGTGCTTTCGGTCGCGAAGCGCCAGGATCGGATGACCCCGTGCGTCTCGCGCGCTCGGGGGTGCGTGACCCTCGACCTCTGAGCCATCCGACGCCAGGCGGCTGGCATCGGGGTTGCGGGATTGCAGACGCCGCCGTCGATGTGGCGAACGTCTCATCGAGGTTTGATGCGCAGGGTCCCCCACCACGGGGACGACGCTCGCTGTCGGCACAGGGTCGTCCTGCGCCACCCGCGTGGTGAGCGTCGACTTCCTTCAATCCGCCGTCCGGAAGCGGATCGGCATCCCCGTCACCGAACTTCGTTCCGCATCGGTGAAGGGGAGGGCGCCGCCCGGCCCGGACAGGGTCTGTGCGGCGCGTCGCTCTCGGGGGATTCCGTCACGACCTTCGTGCACGACCTCGGCGACGGAGGCCGTCTCAGGCCTTCGGCTCGTCCTTCGGGCCGAGGCGCTTGTCGAGGTAGGTGTCGACGGTCTGGGTCAGTTCGTCGACCTTGCCGTCGAAGAAGTGATTGGCGCCCTCGACCATCTGGTGCTCGATGATGACGCCCTTCTGGGTCTTCACCTTCTCGATCACCGGCATCACCTCGCGGGCCGGGGCGACCCGGTCCTCGGAGCCGTGCACGAACAGGCCCGAGGAGGGGCAAGGGGCCAGGAAGGTGAAGTCGTAGCGGTTGGCCATGGCGGCGATCGAGATGAAGCCCTCGATCTCGGGGCGGCGCATCAGCAGCTGCATGCCGATCCACGAGCCGAACGAGACACCGGCGATCCAGCAGGCACGGGCCTCGGGGTTGACCGACTGCACCCAGTCGAGGGCCGAGGCGGCGTCGGAAAGTTCGCCGGTGCCGTGGTCGAAGGCGCCCTGGCTGCGGCCGACGCCGCGGAAGTTGAAGCGCAGGGCCGCGAAGCCGCGATTGGCGAAGGTGTAGAACAGGTTGTACACGATCTGGTTGTTCATCGTGCCCCCGAACTGGGGATGCGGATGCAGCACGATGGCGATGGGCGCGCCCTTCTTCTTGGGGGCCTGATAGCGCCCTTCGAGACGGCCGGCCGGACCGGTGAAAATGACCTCGGGCATCGGAATCAAAACTCCTGAGCGGCGAGCCCGCCGGGCCCGTCACGAGGGTCGCGCCAAACGCCGGGAACGCGCGCATCCGATGCCGGGGCAAAGCCGCGAGGCCTGCCTTGACTCGGCCGGCGACGAACTTAAAAGCGCTCTTAGAATAATTCTAGCTGACTAGAATCATTCTAAACAAGCGTCGTTCGAGCCTGCTTCGGATCGGCGCGTTCCCCGCGATGGGCGACCGGAACACGTATCGTGCCCGGGCCTTAACATGATCGTGGGGGGCAAAAGCAAGGATTTGTCGCTTCCGCCCTTGACGCCGCCAGTGGTTTTTCCCGGATGACTTCGCCCCGCGTCTATCTCGACCACAACGCGACCTCGCCGGTTCGGCCCGAGGTGGCGGCGGCCGTGGCGCAGGCGCTCACCCTGGTCGGCAACCCCTCCTCGATCCACGGGGAAGGGCGCGCGGCCCGGGCGGCCCTGGAGGCGGCGCGCGACGCCGTGGCGCGCCGGGTCGGGGCGGGCACGGGCCGCGTGGTCTTCACCAGCGGGGGAACCGAGGCGGCGAACGCAGTCCTGTCCGGCGCCCTGACGCGGGCGGGACAACCCGCACCGACGCGCCTCCTGATGAGCGCCACCGAGCATCCGTGCATCGCGGCCGGGCACCGCTTCCCGGCGGATGCGGTCGACCTGATCCCGGTCGACACGGCCGGGCTTGTCGATCTCGGCGTCCTTGCGGCCCTGCTGGCGCGCCACGCCGAGACGGGTGTGCTGATCTCGGTCCAGGCGGCCAACAACGAGACCGGGGTGATCCAGCCGCTCGGCGCCATCGTGGCCCTGGCCCGGGCGCATGGGCGGGCCCTGGTGCATTCCGATGCCGTCCAGGCGGTGGGCAAGATCCCCCTCGATTGCGCGGGCCTCGGGCTCGATGCCCTGACCCTGTCGGGCCACAAGTTCGGCGCGCCGAAGGGGATCGGCGCCCTGGTGCTGGCGGAGGGGGTCGGCCTGAGCGAGCCCCTGCTGCGCGGCGGCAGCCAGGAGGGGCGCCTGCGCGGCGGCACCGAGAACCTGCCCGGGATCGTCGGGCTCGGGGTGGCGGCGGAGCTGGCCGAGCCCGCCGAGGCGGCCCGCCTCGCCCCCATGCGCGACCGCATCGCGTTGGGCCTGCGCGCCCGCGCGCCCGACCTCACGGTGTTCGGCGCGGGCGCTCCGCGCCTGCCCAACACCCTGTGCTTCGCCGTGCCGGGGCTGGACGCTCCGACGGCGCTGATGGCGCTGGATCTCGCCGGGCTCGCGCTCTCGTCGGGGTCGGCCTGCGCCTCCGGCAAGGTCGCGCGCTCACCCGTGCTCGCGGCCATGGCGGTGTCCCCTGCGCTGGCCGCAGGGGCGCTGCGCGTGAGCCTCGGGTGGAACAGCACGGAAAGCGACGTGGCGCGCTGTCTGGCCGCCTGCGAACGCGTGCTGGAGACCCTATATCGACGGCAGGGGCGCGCGGCGTGAGCGCCGAATTCCCAAGCCATCTCACCAACACCCGGCCCTTGACGCCGGGCATGTCAGGAGACGCCTAATGCCTGCAGTGCAGGAAACCATCGACCGGGTCCGTTCGATCGACCTCGACCAGTACAAGTACGGCTTCGAGACCACCATCGAGATGGAGAAGTCCGCCAAGGGCATCTCCGAGGACGTGATCCGCTTCATCTCCGCCAAGAAGGAGGAGCCCGAGTGGATGCTGGCCTGGCGCCTCGACGCGTACAAGCGCTGGCAGACCATGCAGGAGCCCGACTGGGCCCGGGTCTCCTACGACAAGGTCGATTACAAGGACATCTACTACTACGCGGCCCCGAAGCGCCCGGCGGCGATGTCCCTGGACGAGATCGATCCGGAGATCCTGAAGACCTACGAGAAGCTCGGCATCCCGCTCCGCGAGGTCGAGGTGCTGGAGGGCATCGCCCCCGAGCGTCGGGTCGCCGTCGACGCGGTGTTCGACTCGGTCTCGGTGGCCACCACCTTCAAGGCGGAACTGTCGAAGGCCGGCGTGATCTTCATGCCGATCTCGGAGGCCATCCGCGAGTATCCGGACCTCGTGAAGAAGTACCTCGGCTCGGTCGTGCCCGTGACCGATAACTTCTTCGCGACCCTGAACTCGGCGGTCTTCTCCGATGGTTCGTTCGTCTACATCCCGCCGGGCGTGCGCTGCCCGATGGAGCTGTCGACCTACTTCCGCATCAATGAGCGCGACACCGGTCAGTTCGAGCGCACGCTGATCATCGCGGACAAGGGATCATACGTCTCGTACCTCGAAGGCTGCACCGCCCCGAAGCGCGACGACAACCAGCTCCACGCCGCCGTGGTCGAGCTCGTCGCCCTGGATGACGCCGAGATCAAGTACTCGACGGTCCAGAACTGGTACCCCGGCGACAACGAGGGCAAGGGCGGCATCTACAACTTCGTGACCAAGCGTGGCGATTGCCGAGGCGTGAACTCGAAGATCTCGTGGACGCAGGTCGAGACCGGCTCGGCGATCACTTGGAAGTATCCATCCTGCATCCTGCGCGGCGACAATTCCCGCGGCGAGTTCTACTCGATCGCGGTGTCGAACGGCATGCAGCAGGTCGATTCCGGCACCAAGATGATCCATCTCGGCAAGAACACCACCAGCCGGATCATCTCGAAGGGCATCTCGGCCGGGCGCTCGCAGAACACCTACCGGGGCCTCGTCTCGGCGCACCGCAAGGCGACGGGCGCGCGCAACTTCACAAACTGCGACTCGCTCCTCATCGGCGACCAGTGCGGCGCGCACACCGTGCCGTACATCGAGTCGAAGAATGCCTCCGCCCAGTTCGAGCACGAGGCCACCACCTCGAAGATCTCCGAAGACCAGATGTTCTACTGCCAGCAGCGCGGCCTCTCCAACGAGGAGGCGACCGCGCTCATCGTCAACGGCTTCGTCCGCGACGTGCTGCAGCAGCTGCCGATGGAGTTCGCCGTCGAGGCCCAGAAGCTGATCTCGATCAGCCTCGAAGGCTCGGTGGGGTAGGGCGGTTTTTCCCTTCTCCCCCTGTGGGAGAAGGTGGCCCGCGAAGCGGGTCGGATCAGGGGAGCGCGCGATCCGAGGAGGTCGCCCCCTGATGCGGGACTTCGTCCCGGCTCGCCTGCTCCGCAGGCACCCTCCCCTGCAGAGGAGAGAGGGTCGCTCCGCGTTTCAAGTTTTAGAACGGACTTTGCTGCAATGATCGAAATCAAGAACCTCACCGTCGCCATCGAGGACAAGCAGATCCTCAACGGCCTCAACCTCACTGTGAACGACGGCGAAGTCGCCGCCATCATGGGGCCGAACGGCTCGGGCAAGTCGACCCTGTCCTACGTCATCGCCGGCAAGGAGGACTACGAGGTCCTCGACGGCGAGATCCTGCTCGACGGCGTCAACATCCTGGAGATGAGCCCCGACGAGCGCGCCGCGTCCGGCGTGTTCCTGGCCTTCCAGTACCCGCTGGAGATCCCGGGTGTCGGCACCATGACCTTCCTCAAGGCGACGCTGAACGCTCAGCGCCGGGCGCGCGGCGAGGGCGAGCTCTCCACGCCCGATTTCATCCGCAAGGTGAACGGCGCGGCCGAGAAGCTCGAGATCAACAAGGAGATGCTCAAGCGCGCCCTCAACGTCGGGTTCTCCGGCGGCGAGAAGAAGCGCATGGAGATCCTCCAGATGGCGCTCCTGGAGCCGAAGTTCTGCGTTCTCGACGAGACCGATTCCGGCCTCGACATCGACGCCCTGCGCATCGTCTCCGGCGGCGTGAACGCGCTCCGCGCCCAAGGGCGCTCCTTCCTCGTCATCACCCACTACCAGCGCCTGCTCGACTATATCGTGCCGGACGTGGTTCACGTCATGTCGCAGGGCCAGATCGTGAAGTCGGGCGACAAGGACCTCGCCAAGGCATTGGAAGCCTCGGGCTACGCCGAGTACCGCACGGGCGAGGCCGCCTGATCATGGCCGACATCACCCCGCTCCGCACCGCGGCCGAGACCGGGCTCTCCAAGCTCTTCGAAGCCACGAAGATGAAGTACCCTACGGGCGTGTCCATCGCCCGAGAGGAGGCCTTCCGCTACTTCGAGGCGGTCGGCCTGCCGACCCGCCGCGTCGAGGCGTTCAAGTACACCGACCTGCGCTCGGCATTTCGCGATGCTGCCCATCCGGCCGAGATGCCATCCGCTGGCACCGCCAAGGCGGCGGTTGAAGAGGCGAAAGGCTTTGCTGGCATCGAGGCCGTGCGCCTCACCTTCGTCAACGGCCACCTGATCGAAGACGAATCCGACCTCGGTCGTATCCCGGCTGGCGTCACCGTGACCCCGCTGACTCAGGCGCTCACCGAGGGCCACGCGCTCCTGGACCGGCTGACGCCCGTACGTCAGGCCGCCGAGAACGCGATCTACCAGCTCAACACCGCCTTCCTGGCGGACGGCGTCCTGATCGCGGTTGAGGCCGGCGCCAAGGTCGAGACCCCGCTGCACCTGCGCTTCATCGGCACGGGCACGGAGGCCTATTCCACCGCGACCCGCGGACTGGTGACGCTGGGGGAGGGCGCGGAAATCACCGTGCTCGAGAGCCACGAGGGACCGGACGGCATCGCCTACCAGCCCAACGACGCCCTCGACGTGACGGTGGCGGACAATGCCACCTTCCGGCACGCCCGCCTGAACGCGGAAGGGCGCGAGGCCGTGGCCCTGTCGACCCTATCGGTGAAGCTCGGCGCCGCTGCGTCGGTGGAGACCGTCAACGTGGTCGTCGGCGCCGTCCTCTCGCGCCATCAGGTCTACCTGAACTTCGCCGGCGCCGACGGCCGCGCGGTGGTGAACGGCGCGGCCATGCTGAACGGCAAGCAGCTCGCCGATACCACGTTCCTCGCCGACCACGCCGCCACCGGCGGGGTCAGCCGCGAGCTGTTCAAGACCGTGGTGGACGGTGAGGCGACCGGTGTGTTCCAGGGCAAGATCATCGTCCAGCAGGCCGCCCAGCAGACCGACGGCAAGATGATGTCGGCCTGCCTCATCCTGTCCGATGCCGGCCAGATGATGAACAAGCCCGAGCTGGAGATCTTCGCCGACGACGTCGCCTGCGGCCACGGCGCCACCTGCGGCGCGTTGGACGAGGATCTGCTGTTCTACCTGATGCAGCGCGGCCTGCCGAAGGCGGAAGCCGAGAGCCTGCTGGTGCAGGCCTTCCTTGGGGCGGCGATCGAGTCGGTGAGCCACGAGGGCGCCCGTGAGGCGCTGATCGGCACCATCGAGGCGTGGCTGAAGGCGCGAGCCTGAACGCACCCTGCCGAGACCCTTCCCCGCAGAGGGGGAGGGTCGCGCACGTCCGACACCCAACAGGTATCGCCATGAACGCACCCGTCCTGAACACCCCCTACGACGTCCAGGCGATCCGAGCCGAGTTCCCGATCCTGTCGCAGAAGGTCTACGGCAAGCCGCTGGTCTATCTCGACAACGCGGCCTCGTCGCAGAAGCCGCGTGCGGTCATCGACGCCATGGTGAACTGCATGGAGACGGGCTACGCCAACGTCCATCGCGGACTGCACTTCATGGCGAACGCCGCCACGGAAGGCTTCGAGGGCGCGCGTGAGACCACGCGGCAATTCCTCAACGCCGACTCCACCGACGAGATCATCTTCACCCGCAACGCCACCGAGGCCTACAACCTCGTGGCTTCCTCCATGGGCCTGCTCGGCCAGATCGGGGAGGGGGACGAGATCATCCTCTCGATCATGGAGCACCATTCCAACATCGTGCCCTGGCATTTCCTGCGCGAGCGGCGCGGTGCGGTGATCAAGTGGGCGCCCGTGGATGACGCCGGCAACTTCCTCGTCGAGGAGTACGAGAAGCTGTTCACGCCGCGCACGAAGATGGTGGCGATCACCCACATGTCGAACGTGCTCGGCACGGTGACGCCGGCGGCCGAAATCGTGCGGATCGCCCATGCGCACGGCGTGCCGGTGCTCCTCGACGGGGCGCAGAGTGCGGTGCATGGGCCCATCGACGTGAAGGCGCTCGATTGCGACTTCTTCGTCTTCACCGGCCACAAGGTCTACGGTCCGACCGGGATCGGCGTCCTCTACGGCAAGCGGGAATGGCTGGAGCGGCTCCCCCCATATCAGGGTGGCGGCGAGATGATCCGCACGGTCAGCCAGGACAGCATCACCTACAACGACCCGCCGCACCGCTTCGAGGCCGGCACACCGGCGATCATCGAGGCGGTGGGCCTCGGTGCGGCCCTCGAATTCATGATGGGGGTCGGGCGCGACCGGATCGCGGCGCATGAAGCGTCGCTCCTCGCCTATGCCCAGGAGCGCCTCGGCGCGATGAATTCGCTGCGCATGATCGGCACCGCCAAGGGCAAGGGCGGCGTCATCGCCTTCGAGATGAAGGGGGCGCATGCCCACGACATCGCCACCGTGATCGATCGCTACGGCGTCGCGATCCGGGCGGGGACGCATTGCGCGATGCCGCTCCTCACCCGCTTCGGCGCAACCTCCACCTGTCGCGCCTCCTTCGGCCTGTATAATACGACCCAGGAGGTGGACGTCCTCGCCGAGGCCCTAGCCAAGGCCGAGATGATGTTCGCCTGACGCTTATTCCACGGCGCGGAGATCGCGGCCGAGACGAGGACAGACCCATGAGCGACGCAGCCATCACGGGTGGGGCCAACACCCCCACCATCGCGAGCGACTCGGCGATCCCGCCCGAGGAGCTCGACCGCCTGACCGACGACATCGTGGTCGCCCTGAAGAGCGTCTACGACCCCGAGATTCCGGCCGACATCTATGAGCTCGGCCTGATCTACAAGGTCGACATCGCCGACGACCGCAAGGTCGCCATCGACATGACGCTGACCGCGCCGGGTTGCCCCGTGGCCGGCGAGATGCCGGGTTGGGTCGAGACGGCGGTGGCCGCCGTGCCGGGCGTGCAGTCCTGCGCCGTCACCATGGTGTTCGACCCGCCGTGGGACCAGAGCCGCATGTCCGACGAGGCCCGCGTCGCCCTGGACATGTGGTAGCGGACTGTCGGCCCGCGCTGGCGCGATCCCGACGCACCGGGACTGGCCCGCGTCGACGACGGCTATCCATGCACGGTCCATGGATGGACCGCGGCCCCTGCGATCCTTATCTTAAGCAGGTCCCATCATCCTCACCTGCCCGGGCCTTGAACCCGGCCGTCGGAGAGACCTCATGGCATCGAAGTTCAAGGTTCTGTCGCTGACCGACGCGGCGGCGGAGCGCATCAAGGCGATCATCGCGGATGCCGATCGGCCCATCGCAGGCCTGCGGGTCGGCGTGAAGAACGGCGGCTGCGCCGGCATGTCCTACACCATGGAATATGCCGAGGCGCAGAAGCCCGGCGAGGACCGGGTCGAGGATCGCGGCGTCACCGTCTTCGTGGACCCGAAGGCGCTGCTGTTCCTGCTCGGCACGCAGATGGATTTCCAGACCAGCAAGCTGTCGTCGCAGTTCGTGTTCAACAACCCGAACCAGACCTCCGCCTGCGGCTGTGGGGAATCCGTGGCGATCACTCCGGTGAACCCGGAGATGGTGCACGCGGGCGCCTGACGCAAAAGGCTCCGCGCGGTCGCGCCCGAACGTCAGGCGACGTTCGGGAGGGGCTCCTCGGCCTCGGCGACCGTACGGTTTCGGCCGTCGCGTTTGGCCTTGAACATGCACTGGTCGGCGCGTTCCAGGAGCGAGACCGCCGTATCCCCCGGCCGGTGCATCGCCACCCCGAGGGAAATCGTGATCTTGCCAAGCGATTCGCCGGTGGAGCGCTTCACGAGGTCTCGGGCCATTACGCTGGTGCGAACCGCTTCGGCGATGGCGCAAGCCGCCGCCCGGCCAGTGTTCGGCAGCAGCATGGCGAATTCCTCGCCCCCGAACCGGGCCAGGACGGTGCGGGGCTTGATCTGCTCGCGCATGACGCCCGCCACCAGGCGCAGGACCTGATCGCCGGTGATATGGCCGTAGACGTCGTTGAACCGTTTGAACGAATCGACGTCGATCACGATCAGGCAGGCAGGCTCGGCTGCGGATGCGTCCTGCACCAGCCGACACAGGCTGTCCTCAAAATGCTTGCGGTTCGACAATCCGGTGAGCGGGTCGGTGAGGCTCTCGAGCCGCGTCGCCTCGAGGGTCGCGCGCAGGGCCTCGATCTCGCTGCGGCTCTCGCGCATCCGCGCCTCGAGGGTGCGGTTGCTGGCCCGGACCTCCCGCGTGGTCGCCACCAGGGCCGCGACCACCTTGTGCACGCTGGCCGGCTTCGACGCGGTCCCGTCGAGGTCATGCGCCAGGGTGCGCAGCGACGCGTCGTACTGTGCCGTGGAATCGAGCGAGAGGTTCAGCACCTCCATCACCCCCGCGATCTCCGACAGGACGTTGTGGCTGGCCTGCTCGGTGGCGACCGAGAGACGCGTCGGATCGAGATGGGCCTCGTAGAGCGCGTCGACGTCCTGGGTCGTCAGGCCCCCGGACTCCGCCGTGAGACGCCTGACCGCCTCGCTCATCCGAGGCTGCGCGCCGGAGACGTGAGCATACCAGACGGCGTAGGAACGGGGCTCGGCCGAGGGGCCGTAATCCCGCATCAGTGCGCTGACGCGCTCGGCCAGCGCGAAGCTCCGGTCGCGATCGCCGTGATTGCCGTCCATCGTTCGTCCAACCGTCCCATCCGCCCGACCTCGTCGGGCGGAGCGTCCCCGCATCGCCGGAAGATAGACGCCGGTTCGTGGAGATGCAGTTAAGGGTTGCTCCGTACCGGAGACCCGGCGGGCGGGACCGTGCCTACTTCGACGGCTTGACGACGGCCGGACGCAGCAGGAAGGCCGGCACGTGCGAGCCGAGGCCGATCGGCGTATCACCCTCGTCCTCGTCGTTGCGGCGGCGGGACGGCGGACGGCGCTCGTCGCGCGAACGCTCGGCCGTGCGCTCGGGCCGGGGGGCTCGCTGCGGCGCGGGGGCGGCGGACGTACCGTCGCGCTCGACCTCCACCACTTCACGCTCGGGCGCGCTGCGCCGTGCCGCGACCTTGCCGGGACGGCCTTCCTGCCGCCCGGGCCGCTTCGCGGGCCGGCGCTCCGTCTTGCCCTCGGGCGCGTCCGCCTCGGCCCTGGCGGCCCCGGACTCGGCGCCCTGGATGGCGTCCGACTTCGGCAGATCCGAGCGGGCCCG
The DNA here is from genome assembly GCF_025813715.1 of Methylobacterium sp. FF17. NCBI lineage: Bacteria > Pseudomonadati > Pseudomonadota > Alphaproteobacteria > Hyphomicrobiales > Methylobacteriaceae > Methylobacterium > Methylobacterium flocculans. The sequence goes on along the minus strand of NZ_CP107532.1, from coordinate 5,057,057 downwards.
CTCGGATCTCGGCTTCTCGGCCCTGCCGCCCGCTCCCCCTCGCAGGCGTCGGCCGCTGGCGGCCTTGCCGCGATAGCGGGTGCGCGTGGACTCCTCGTCCTCGGACGGCGCGGATTCGGGCACCGAGGCCAGGTCGCCCTCGGCCCACGGAATCGGCTGACCGATCAGGGCCTCGATGGCGTGGAGCGAGCGCTCGTCGGCCCGGCTCACCAGGGTGAAGGCATGGCCGGCGCGGCCGGCGCGACCCGTGCGTCCAATGCGGTGGACGTAGTCCTCCGGGTGGTGCGGCACGTCGAAATTGAAGACGTGGCTCACCGCCGGAATGTCGAGGCCCCGCGCCGCAACGTCGCTTGCCACCAGCAGCGGCACCTCGCCGGAGCGGAAGGCGTCCAGCGCAACGGTGCGGGCGCGCTGGTCCATGTCGCCGTGGAGCGCCGCCACATTGAACCCGTGGCTCGCCAGCGACTTCTGGAGCAGCGCGACGTCGCGCTTGCGGTTGCAGAAGATGATGCCGTTGTTCAGGTCGGCCTCGCCCCGCATCAGCCGGCGCAGGATGTCGCGCTTGACGTGGCCCTCGGACCCCGTGGCCACCAGCTTCTGCACGATGGTGGAAGCGGTGGAGGCGGGGCGCGCCACTTCGATCCGCTGAGGGGTGTGCAGGAACATGTCGGCCAGCCGCTCGATCTCCGGCGGCATGGTGGCGGAGAAGAACAGGGTCTGGCGCGTGAAGGGCACCATCTTCACGATGCGTTCGATGTCGGGGATGAACCCCATGTCGAGCATGCGGTCGGCCTCGTCGATGACGAGGAGTTCGACGCCCGTGAGCAGCAGCTTGCCGCGCTCGAAATGGTCGAGGAGCCGACCCGGCGTCGCGATCAGCACGTCCGTGCCGCGCATCAGCTTGGCGTCCTGCTCGGCAAAGGAGACGCCGCCGATGATCAGCGCGACGTTGAGCTTGTGGTTGATGCCGTAGCGGTCGAAATTCTCCACCACCTGCGCGGCGAGTTCGCGGGTCGGCTCCAGGATCAGCGTGCGCGGCATGCGGGCGCGGGCGCGGCCGTTCTCCAGCAGCGTCAGCATCGGCAGCGTGAAGGCCGCCGTCTTGCCGGTGCCGGTCTGGGCGATGCCGAGAACGTCGCGGCGTGCCAGGACGTGGGGGATGGCCTGGGCCTGGATCGGCGTGGGTTCGGAATAGCCGGCCGCCGTGACGGCCTGGAGGACCTTGTCGCTCAATCCGAGGTCGGCAAAAGACATATGCAATGAGAACCGTTGCGCGCGGGAATGGACCGACCGGCGCGGAGGACATCGACACGGCGACGGCTGGAATCAGGGGCGGTTTCGACACACGACCCGCCGCGCACACGCGTTGCGGGGACACTTAGGCCCTTGCGCTGCCGTGTCAATCGCGGGAATCCCGTTCGAAGCCCCTTATCCGCAGGCCGCTGCCCGGCGAAGCGTTCGTGCCTTGGCGAGGAGCTTGCGTGGGAGAAGGGGCCTCCGTCCGGCAACGAGGGTCCAGCCGCCTTGCGCATCCTGCTCATCAACCCGAACACCACCCCGGCCGTCACCGACCTGGTGGCGGGGCACGTCCGGGCGCTCGCGGGGCCTGGAAACACCCTCGTACCCGTGACCGGACGGTTCGGCGCCCGCTACATCGCCAGCCGCGCTGCCGCGGCCATCGCGGGGCACGCGGCCCTCGACGCCCTGGCCGGGCACGTGGCGGGCTGTGACGCGGTCTATCTCGCCTGCTTCGGCGATCCAGGCCTCGCCGCCCTGCGCGAGGTCTCCCCGGTGCCCGTCGTCGGCATGGCGGAGGCCGCCTGCCGTGCGGCCTCCGCCGGAGGCCGGCGCTTCGCCATCGTCACCGGCGGCGCCTTGTGGGGGCCGATGCTGACGGAGTTCGTTGCCGGCCTCGGCCTCGGGGCCCACCTGTCCGGCGTCCGCACGGTGGCGCCGACGGGCGGTGAGATCGCCGCCGACCCCGACGCCGCCCTCGCGGGGCTCGCGGCCGCCTGCCGCACCTGCGCCGAGGCGGATGGGGCGAAGGTCGTGATCCTCGGAGGTGCAGCGCTGGCCGGACTCGCACACCGCATCCAGCCCGCCGTACCCGTCCCGGTCCTGTGCTCGGTGGAAGCCGGCACCCGTGCGGTGCTCGCGGCGGCCGGGGAGGGGAGGCCGGTGGATGCGGCACCCACCCTGGAGAGCACCGGCCTCTCCCCGGCGCTCGCGGCTCTCCTGGCGGGCGGCTGACCCCGGATCCTGCACCTTCGCCGCGGACGCATCCACTTTGCACCGCAAAGAAACCGCTTGCATCCACTTTGCGAGTCCGTATGCTTTGCATCACAGAGCCAGGGAGGTGCGATGTGACCGATCTCGACAGGGCGCTTGCCGACATCGTCGCCATCCGCTCGCAACTGACGCGCGGCACGGCCTTCAGCGGCTACGGGCCGGCGGCCTTCGCAGCCACCGCCGGACTGGCGCTCGCCACCGCCACGGCGCAGACGCTCTTGCTCGCCGAGCCCGACGCGCAGCCGCTGGCCTTCTTCGGAGGCTGGATCGTCGCGGCCTGCGGCGCGGTCGGCCTGATCGGCGCCGAGATGCGGGCCCGCGCCCGCCGCCACACGGGCGGCCTCGGCAATGCGATGATCCACGACGCCGTGGAGCAGTTCCTGCCGGCGGGGGCCTCCGGGGCGCTCCTCGCCCTGGTGCTGGCGCGGGTCGCCCCCGAGAGCCTCTGGCTGCTGCCCGGCCTGTGGCAGGTGCTGGTCAGCCTCGGTATCTTCGCCGGTATCCGTGTCATGCCGCGTGGAGTCGCGCTGGTCGGCGCCTGGTACCTCCTCGCCGGCCTGACGGTGCTGGTCGTTACCAGCGAGGCCCGCAGCCTCTCGCCCTGGTCGATGGGCCTGCCCTTCGCCATCGGCCAGGGCCTGATGGCCCTGGTGATCCGCGCAGCGCCGGAGGCCGACCATGCCGAAGGCTGAGGCGACCGTCACGCCTGCGCCCTTCGCGTATGAGGGGCTCGACCGGGTCATCCATGAGAAGGCCCGCCTCGGCCTTCTCACCTCGCTGATCGCCCATCCGAAGGGGCTCGCCTTCGCCGATCTGAAACAACTCTGCGGCCTCACGGACGGCAACCTCAGCCGGCATCTCCAGGTGCTGCAGGAGGCCGGCCTCGTGGAGATCCGCAAGGGCTACGAGGGCAACCGGCCCCAGACCACCTGTGTCCTCACCGCGGCCGGGCGTCGACGCTTCCTCGACTATCTCGCCGTGCTGGAGGGCGTGGTGCGCGACGCGGCCGAGGCGGCCGGGCATGCGGACGACGCAAGGCCCGTCGGCCGGCCCCGGCCGGCGTGACGTCCGACTCGGGCACGACGCACGAAGGCCGACATTCATTTGCCAGGAAACTCTACGATGCAAAGTCCTTTGCCGAATTCGATTCACGTCGGTATCATCATGGATGGGAACGGGCGCTGGGCCACGGCGCGCGGCCTGCCCCGGCCTCTGGGCCACAAGGCCGGTATCGCGGCGATCCGGCGGGTCGTGGATGCGGCCCCCGGCCAGGGCGTCGGCACGCTGACGCTCTACGCCTTCTCCAGCGACAACTGGCGGCGGCCGCCGGACGAGGTCACGGCCCTGATGGGATTGCTGCGCGCCTACCTGCGGGAGGAGGCGGGGCGCCTCGCCCGGGCCGGGGTGCGCCTCACCGTGATCGGCCGCCGCGACCGACTTCCCGAGGGCATCGCCGAGGCCATCGAGCGGGCCGAGGCCCTGACGGCGGACGCCACCGCCCTGCACCTGCGCGTTGCCATCGACTACTCCGGCCGCGCCGCGATCCTGGCCGCCGCCGTCGGGCTGGCGGGCCCGGGCACCCCCTCGGCCGCCGAATTCGGGCAGCGCGTCAGCGGCGGCTTCGGGCCGGGCGGCCGCGCGGTCCCGGATGTCGACCTCGTCATCCGCACCAGCGGCGAGCAGCGTCTCTCGGATTTCCTGCTCTGGGAGAGCGCCTATGCCGAACTGCACTTCACGCAGCGGCACTGGCCGGATTTCGATGCGGACGACCTCGCCGGCGCGCTCCGGGCCTTCGCGGGGCGGGAGCGCCGCTTCGGCGGCCTCACGGCGCCGGCCGAAGCCGCCTGAGCCGCGCGGCACACCGCGCGGATATCCGCAGGGCGGACCGCGTCAGCGCCTGAACCCGGAGACCGTGCAGGGATCGAGGGTGACGCGGGCGGCGGCCCCGCCGATGGAACCCGTGGTCTCGGGATCGACCGGCGCGGCGCGCGCCATCCGCTGGCGCAACGCCCCGACATCCACGGCGCGGGACACATAATGCGTCGCTCCCACCGCGATGAGACCGAGCGTCAGGCAGATCTTGATCGTCCAGGGCAGCAGCATCGCTGGCGATCGCGGTGCGGGCTCGTCGCGCATCGCCCCGGAAGCCCCGTCAAGGAACCGAGGATCCCCAGACATTGGATCCCCGGACACGGGATCCCCGGACTTGGGATCAACGCCCCGGAGACTGTCGGCGAAGCGGCTGGGAGGAAGCATGGCGATCATCGTGCGGCGATCCCGGGCGGACCACGCATCGCATCCTCCGGCATCAGAGTTAAGGCCGCGTTTCCCCTCCGGCCGTTCACCCGTTCACCCGGGTTCGGCAAGGCATTAAAAATCCGCATCGCGCTCGTCGCGGTACAATCTTGCAGGCTCGGCGAGGTGCTGAAAAACCTTCGTTGAGGTCTTGAAATCGTTCACCCCGAGACAAATGCGACCTGATCTTCAGGCTTACGTCAATGTGCGTGATGGCACCGACGCACCAGGACGAGGATGACCGCCCGCTAACCTTTACCCTTCCTTGAGACCTGACGGCCTAACAGGTGGCCTTGTTGCAGGAAAGCGACAGACCTCGCGGCGGCCAGGGACTACAAGCGCGCCGGCTCTCGCCAACCAGGACCAGGTAAAAATGAAAAGACTGATTCTCGCTTCCACCGTGCTCGCCGGCCTCACCGCTGTCGCTTCGGCCGCCGACCTTCCGCGCCGCGCAGCTCCCCCGGTCTTCGTGCCGGTGCCGGTCTTCACCTGGACGGGCTTCTACGCCGGTATCAACGCCGGCTACGGCTTCGGCACGGGCAGCGACAACAACCGCACCACCACGGTGCTGGCCACGTCCCCCGTGTTCGCGCCCGGCGCCGTCGGCGCCGTCGCCTTCAACAACCGCGACAGCAACGAAGGCTTCGTCGGCGGTGGTCAGATCGGCTACAACTACCAGTTCACCCCGGGCTCCGGTGTCGTGATCGGTGTCGAGGCCGACGCCCAGTACGTCGACTTCGGTTCGCAGCGTAACAACGCCGTGCTCATCGGCGCTGCCAACGTCAACAACCTCACCTTCGTGAACCCGAACGGCCTGTCGGGCCTCGACTACTTCGGCACCGTCCGTGGTCGCCTCGGCTACGCCTTCGACCGCACCCTCGTGTACGGCACCGGCGGCTTCGCTTACGGCGGCGGCGGCGGCAACGATTTCGGCCTGCCCAACAGCAGCCGCAACGACTTCCGCACCGGCTGGACCGCCGGCGGCGGCATCGAGTACGCCCTGCCGACCGACTCGTTCCTGAACTTCTTCAAGTCCTCGGCCGTTACCCTGAAGGTCGAAGGCCTGTACGTGAACCTCGACCGCGACAACGCCAACAACGGCGTGTTCGCCTACTCGGCCGCCACCGGCTCGACCTTCAACGTCAACACCGCCGGCGTCGTCGCCACGGGCTACAACAACCGTCGCTCCGACGAGTTCGTCGTCGTCCGCGCCGGCCTGAACTACAAGTTCGGCTCGTACTAAGCCGACCGCTCCGGCACTTCGCGCGATCCATCGGGTCGCGCGAGGGCCTGCTCGACCCTGAAAAAGCCCGGCCTCGCAGCCGGGCTTTTTCTTATTATGATCAGGCGTGGACCGATCGACGGATGCGCGGGTCCACGCCTCCGGGGTTTCGGAAGCGTGGACCCGTTCGGCCCTGATACCAACTCCGGCTGAGCCCTACGGTGGGCTGATCTGATCCGGCGTCCGCTTCGATCGAGCGGACGCCGGATCAGATGTCGAGTTCCGCCCCATCCGCGAAGGCGGCGCGCTCGGAGATGAAGGTGAAGCGGGCCTCCGGCTTGTTGCCCATCAGCCGCTCGACCGCATCCCCGGTGGAGGCGCGAGCTTCGTCCAGGACCTCGACCCGCAGGAGCGTGCGCTTCTTCGGGTCCATCGTGGTCTCCTTCAGCTGCGCGGGCATCATCTCGCCGAGGCCCTTGAAGCGGCCGATCTCGACCTTGGCGCCCTTGAACACGGTCTTGATGACCCGCTCCTTGTCGGCGTCGTCGCGGGCATAGGCCGTCTTGGCGCCCTGGGTCAGGCGATAGAGTGGGGGAATCGCGAGGTAGAGATGCCCCCGGTCGATGAGCTTGGGCATCTGCCGGTAGAAGAACGTGATCAGCAGCGAGGCGATGTGGGCGCCGTCGACATCGGCGTCGGTCATGATGATGACCTTCTCGTAGCGAAGGTCCTCCAGGCGGAACGCGTTGCCGGTGCCGCAGCCGAGCGCCTGGGTCAGGTCCGAAATCAGCTGGTTGGCACCGAGCTTGTCCCGGCTCGCCGAGGCCACGTTCAGGATCTTGCCGCGCAGGGGGAGGATGGCCTGGGTGGCGCGGTCGCGGGCCTGCTTCGCCGAGCCGCCGGCCGAGTCGCCCTCGACGATGAAGATCTCGGAGCCGGCCATGCCCGCCTTGGAGCAATCGGCGAGCTTGCCCGGCAGGCGTAGCTTGCGGGTGGCGGATTTGCGCGCGACCTCCTTCTCCTGGCGCCGGCGCAGGCGCTCCTCGGCCCGGTCGATCACCCAGTCGAGGAGCTTGTTGGCCTGGGCCGGGGAGGCGGCGAGCCAATGGTCGAAGGCGTCGCGGATCGCCGTCTCGACGATGCGCGAGGCCTCCACCGTGGCGAGCTTGTCCTTGGTCTGGCCCTGGAACTCGGGCTCGCGGATGAACACCGAGAGCATCGAGGCGCAGGTCGCCATGACGTCGTCGGTGGTCACCGCCGTCATGCGCTTGGCCTGGTTCACGCGCTCGGCGTGTTCGCGCAGGGCCCGCAGCAGGGCGACGCGCAGGCCACTCTCGTGGGTGCCGCCCTCATGGGTCGGGATCGTGTTGCAGTAGGAGGCCGAGACGCCGTCGTCGGTGACCATCCAGGCCACGGCCCATTCGAGGGAGCCATGTCCGCCGGGCTTGGTGATCTTGCCGGAGAAGATCGCGTCGGTGACGAGTTCCTTGCCCTCGAGATCGCGGGCGAGATAGTCGCGCAGGCCCCCGGGGAAGCGGTGCACGGTCTCGGCCGGCACGTCGTCCAGGCCTTCCAGGAGGGCAGAGGCGCAGCGCCAGCGGATCTCGACGCCGCCGAACAGGTAAGCTTTCGAACGCGCCATCTTGAACAGGCGGCGGGGGTCGAACTTCAGCGCCCCGAAGATCTCGGCATCGGGGTGGAAGCGCACACGGGTGCCGCGCCGGTTCTGCACCCGGCCCACCGTCTCGAGGGGGCCCTGCACATGGCCGCGCGAAAAGGTCTGGCGATAGAGCGTCTGGCTCCGAGCGACCTCGACCTCGAGTTCGTCCGAGAGGGCGTTGACCACCGAGATGCCGACGCCGTGCAGGCCTCCGGACGTCTCGTAGACCTTCGAGTCGAACTTACCGCCCGCGTGCAGGATGGTCATGATGACCTCCAGCGCCGACTTGTTCGGGTATTTCGGGTGCGGGTCCACGGGGATGCCGCGGCCGTTATCGGTGACGACGAGGTGGCCGCTCTCCTCCAGCTCCACCTCGATGAAGCTGGCATGTCCCGCCACCGCCTCGTCCATGGAATTGTCGATCACCTCGGCGAAGAGGTGGTGCAGGGCGCGCTCGTCGGTGCCACCGATATACATGCCGGGGCGGCGGCGCACCGGCTCCAGCCCCTCCAGCACCTCGATGGCGGACGCGTCGTAGCCGGCCTCCGCCGACGGGACAGGAGCGAGCGGCGCCACCGCGGCGTCGAGCTTGCGCCGCTCGGCCGGTTTCGGGAGCGGCGCCTTGCCGCCTGCGAAGAGGTCGCGCGCGGGGTCGCTCACCGGAGCGCTCCGCGCGGAGGCTGGGACGGCCGCGGGCTTCGTGGACCGGACCGCAGAGGGAGATCGTGCAGCATTCGCCTTCATCCTCTGACCATACCGGAACAAACCGGAAACAGAAAGGGGTTCGCCACCCCGTGGCACGGGGGCATGCCCCCGTGCCGCACAGGGCGGGCCAACCGATACCTCGAGAGACCCGTGTCTCGCGAGGCAACAGACCCCATGACATGGGACAGGGTTGGTTAAGAAGGCCTAAGGGACCGGAGTTCGCCTTTTCCTCGGGCGAGGATGCGCGGTCTCAGGTACCGACGCGTCCGCCCCCGCGCTTCGTGATCGCCACCACGGCCGGGCGCGGCGGCAGCGTCGGATCGAAATCCGGCCAGCGGGTGGCGGGAGCCTCGAAGGTGGCGGGCACCGCCTTCGGGTCCTCCTCGTCGGCTTCGCCCGGGTGCTGCACGGCGACGAAGAAGGTGGTGTCGTCGGGCGTGAAGTAGGGACCGCACATCTCGGCGCCGTGGGGCACGCGGAAGAAGTGCTTGCCCGTGCCGCGCCCGGCCCCTTCGGTCTCCATGGCCCAGATGCCATCGTTGCGCCCGGTGCGCGAGGGCGCGTTGCCGTCCGTGGCGACCCAGAGCCGGCCGAGCCCGTCGACGGAGCAGTTGTCCGGCATGCCGAACCAGCCATCCTTCGTGGTGGCCGACGAGAAGGTGGCGCCGACCGCCGCGATGCCCGGATCGCCGCAGCGGACCAGGATCTCCCAGGCGAAGCCCGTGGCGGCGTGGTCGCCATCGTCTGGGGTGAGTTCGACGATGTGCCCGAAGCGGTTGTCGGCGCGCGGGTTGGCGGGGTCGGTCTGGTCGGCCTTGCGCTTCCCGTTGTTGGTCAGCATCACGTAGACCTTGCCGGTCTTGGCGTTGGCCTCGACATCCTCGGGCCGGTCCATCTTGGTGGCCCCGAGCCGATCCGCGGCCAGCCGCGCGCCGATCACCACGTCGGCTTGGCTGTGGAAGCCGTTCTCGGAGGTCAGGGGCGCCGTCCCGAACACCAGCGGCATCCAGGTGCCGCGCCCGTCCGCGTCGAAGCGGGCCACGTGCAGGGTGCCGGAATCGAGGAGGTCGCGGTCGCCGCTGTCGGCGCGGCCGGCGGTGACGAACTTGTAGACGTAGTCGAAGCGCTCGTCGTCGCCCTGGTAGATCACGTACTGCCCGCCCTTGGCGACGATGCCCGCGGCGCCCTCGTGCTTGAAGCGGCCGAGGGCCGTGCGCTTCTTGGGAACGCTCGTGGGGTCGAACGGGTCGATCTCCACCACCCAGCCGAAGCGGTTGGGCTCGTTGGGCTCGCGCGCGAGGTCGAAGCGTTCGTGGAAGCGGCCCCAGGCATAGGCGGTGGCCGGCAGGTTGAAGCGCTTGTGGTTCGTGGCTTCCGGAGAGTCCTTCGCCAAGGCGCCGGAGAAGTAGTAGTTGATGTTCTCCTCGCAGGTCAGCCACGTCCCCCAGGGCGTGGTGCCACCGGCGCAGTTATTGATCATGCCGAGCGCCGCGCGGCCCGTGGAATCGGCGGAGGTCTTCACCCGGTCGGTGCCGGCGGCCGGGCCGGTCAGCGTCATCGGCGTCTGGGCGGTGATGCGCCGGGCATAACGCGAATCCGGCACCACGGCCCACTTGCCGTCCTGGCGGCGGATCTCGATGACCGAGCCGCCATGGGCCGCCATCTCGATGTCCACGAGGTCGCGGGTCATGCCCTGGAAGACCGCCTTGGTGTCCTGGCGGCCGAGCCCCGGGAACATCAGTTCCTCGTTGGTGTATTCATGGTTGACCACGAGCAGCCCGTGAGAGGCCGGGTCGGCTGCCCCCGGCATCGGGAAATAGCCCACGAAGTCGTTGTTGTAGCCGAACTGCTGGCCTTGCGCGGCCGCCGACTGGTTGCGCGGGTCGAAAGCCGGGGCACCCGGCAGGACCGGGTCGCCCCAGCGGATCAGGATGTCGGCATCGTGCCCGGCGGCGACGTGGTGGTGCGCGTCCGAGCCCGCCTCGATCTCCTCGAAGGGGAAGCGGGTTCCCGGGCCTTGCGCAGCCTGCGCCGAGCCGGCGGCAAGCGCGCGCGGCGTCACCACCGCTGCGATGGCCCCGACGCCGAGCAGCCCGCGCAGGAGGTCGCGCCGGTCGAAGCGCGCCGCCACCACGTCGCCGAAGGTCGGGTTGGCACTGGCGTTCGAGCCGGCATCCTCGGCGGCTTCCGCCGCCTGCGAGCGGGTTCGCGTCGGTTCGGTCATGGGTCGGATCCGGTAGCAGGTTGGCGAACCCAACCCGCTACCCGTCCCGCATGGCACCGGTGTGACGGGGCTCCCGCCCCGACGCCCTCCGGGCTACGCCTTCTTGCGCGTCGTGGCGGCGGCCGGCTCCGCACCGGCGGTGCCATCGGCCGCCGCCTTGGCGGAGGCCTTCTTCGCAGGGGTCTTCTTCGCTGGGGTCTTCTTGGGGGGAGCCTTCTTAGGCACGGGCGTGCCGTCAGCCCCGTCCTCCCCAGCTTCGGCCTTGGCAGCTTTGCCGGGCGTCTTGGCCGCCGCCTTCTTCGGCGACGCCTTCGCGCCCGCCGCCTTGCGCGCCGGAGCCTTCTTCTTGCCACCGCCCGCCGCCTCGCGGGCGGCGATCAGTTCGAGCGCCTGCGGGAGGTCGACCGCCTCGGCCGCCATGGTCTTGGGCAGCGTCGCGTTGGTGGTGCCGTCGGTGACGTAGGGGCCGTACTTGCCCGACTTCACCACGATGGGCTTGCCGGTCTCCGGATGCTCGCCGAGGGGACGGCCCGGATCGGCCGCCGGCCCGCGCCGGCCCCCGCCCTGTTCCTTGGCCACGATGAGGTCGATGGCCCGGTTGGCGCCGATCTCCAGCACGTCGTCGTCGCGGCCGAGATTCGCGTACATCTTGCCGTGCTGCACGTAAGGCCCGAAGCGGCCGAGATTGGCCAGGATCGGCTCGCCGGTCTCGGGGTGACGGGCCACCTCGCGCGGGAGCGAGAGCAGCTTCAGCGCCATTTCCAGGTCGACCGAGGACGGGCTGGTGCCCTTCGGGATCGACGAGCGCTTGGGCTTCGGAGCCTCCTTCTCAGTGGAGGCCTCGCCAAGCTGGACGAAGGGGCCGAAGCGACCGTCGCGCACCGTCACGGGCAGGCCGGAAACGGGATCGTTGCCGAGCACGCGGGTGCCGGGCTGTCCGCCATTCTCGGACGAGCCCTCGCCGTCGCCGTCCACGCCGGTCGCCGCGAGCTGGCGGGTATACTTGCACTCGGGATAGTTCGAGCAGCCCACGAAGGCGCCGAACTTGCCGAGCTTGAGCGAGAGCTGACCGGCGCCGCAGGTGGGGCAGGTGCGGGGATTCGATCCATCCGCCTTCTCGGGGAAGATGTGGGCACCGAGCAGGTCGTTGAGTGCGTCGAGCACCTCGGTGACGCGCAGCTCCTTGGTGCCGGAGATCGCGGCGGAGAAGTCGCGCCAGAAATCGCGCAGCACCTCGCGCCAGTCGATCTCGGCATTCGAGACCCGGTCGAGCTGCGTCTCGAGTTCGGCGGTGAAATCGTATTCGACGTAGCGCTTGAAGAAGCTCTCGAGGAAGCCGGTGACGAGGCGGCCCTTGTCCTCGGCCACCAGTCGCTTCTTGTCGATGCGCACGTATTCGCGGTCGCGCAGAGTCTGCAGCACGGCGGCGTAAGTGGAGGGCCGGCCGATGCCGAGCTCCTCCATGCGCTTGACGAGGCTGGCCTCGGAATAGCGCGGCGGCGGCTCGGTGAAGTGCTGGGTCGAGGCGATGCGCTCGCGCTTCAACGGGTCGCCGGCCGTCATCGGAGGCAGGCGCTTGCCGTCCTCGTCCTCCTCGTCGTCCTTGCCCTCCTGATAGAGGGTGAGGAAGCCGTCGAACTTCACGACCTGACCGGTCGCCCGGAGGTCGAGTTTGCGCGGGCCGACCTGCGCGACGACGTCGACCGTCGTGCGCTCCAGCTCGGCCGATTCCATCTGGCTCGCCACGGTGCGCGTCCAGATCAGCTCGTAGAGCTTGGCCTGCTCGGCATCGACGGTGCGGGCCACGGTCTTCGGCAGCCGGCTCATGTCGGTGGGGCGCACGGCCTCGTGCGCCTCCTGCGCGTTCTTGGCCTTGACGCTGTATTTCCGCGGTGCACCCGGCAGGTAGCGCTCGCCGTACTCCTTCGCAACGACCCGACGGACATCCTCGATGGCCTCCGGCGCCATGTCGACGCCGTCGGTCCGCATGTAGGTGATGAGGCCGACCGTCTCGCCGTCGATCTCGACGCCCTCGTAGAGCTTCTGGGCCGCCCGCATGGTCTGGGCCGGCGCCATGCCGAGTTTTCGCGATGCTTCCTGCTGCAGGGTGGAGGTCGTGAAAGGGGGTGCGGGGTGGCGCTTGGCGGGCTTGGCCTCGACGCTGCCGACCTGGAAGGTCGCGAGTTCGAGGTCGCGCGCGAAGGCCGCCGCCTCGTCGCCGGAGCCGACGTCGAGGCGCTGGATGCGCTTGCCGTCGGCGCCCGTGAGCCGGGCCTCGAAGGTGGCGCCGGCCTCCGTCGTGAGGGTCGCCACCAGGGACCAGTACTCGCGGGGCTTGAAGACCTCGATCTCGCGCTCGCGCTCGCAGACGAGGCGGAGCGCCACCGACTGCACGCGGCCCGCCGAGCGGGCGCCGGGAAGCTTGCGCCACAGCACCGGCGAGAGGTTGAAGCCGACGAGGTAGTCCAGCGCCCGGCGCGCGAGGTAGGCGTCGACCAGGGCCTGGTCGATCTGCCGGGGCTGGCGCATGGCGGTCTCGACCGCCGCCTTGGTGATGGCGTTGAAGGTCACGCGCTCCACCGGCATGCCCTTGAGGGCGCGGCGCGCGGTCAGCGCCTCCACCACGTGCCAGGAGATCGCCTCGCCCTCGCGATCCGGATCGGTCGCCAGGATCAGGCCGTCGGCGCCCTTGAGCGCCTTGACGATGTCGGAGACGCGCTTCGAACCCCGGTCGTCGAGCTCCCACAGCATGTGGAAGTCCGCCTCCGGATCGACGGAGCCGTCCTTGGCGGGCAGGTCGCGGATATGGCCGAACGAGGCGAGAACCTCGTAGTCGCGGCCGAGATACTTGTTGATCGTCTTGGCCTTGGCCGGCGACTCGACGACGACGACTTTCATGTGCGGATTCTAGCCTCTCGTCAGAGCCTGACCCGCAGCAACGACCGATCGCAGATTGTGCGGGGGGGCGTCGCCACCCGTCCGGAGAGGGGGTCGGCGCCGGGGAGAAGTGGGTCAAGCCCGGAGGGATGTCAAATGACCGGCCCGCGCCGACACGGCCTCACCCCCGTTTGGCGAAGGTCAGAGCTGCGTCGAGGGCGCCGTTCAAGGTGGTCACGAGCACGTCGGCCGAGAGCGTCCGACGCAGGCGGTCGATGGAGGCGGGGTCGCGCTCGCGCCAGAACCCGACCAGCACCCGGACGCCCGGGATGGCCTGGCGCGCCTGGCGCACGTTGAGCCGGATCTGCGAGAGGCTCACGGGCTCGAGGTAGGAGAAGCACACCAGCGCGATGCCGGAGAGGTCCGCCGGCCGCTCGCCCCGGCGCAGGTCCGCCATCGACATCACGTCCGCCGCGAGGCCGTGGCGGCCGAGGATCTGGGCGAGCATCAGCGTCGCCGCCTCATCGAACGGGCCCCGGCTCGACACGCAGAGCACGGGCCGGGCGGCCTGCCAGCGTGGCGCGAGATCGGCCGGACGCATCACCACGGCGGCGACCTGGCGGTCGGGACCGATGGCGTCGAAGGCGGCCGACGTCTCTGAATTCCCCGCCGTCGCGCTGCCGGAGCCGAGCTTGCGCCGCACCGGGAAGGCGCCGAGACGCGACACGACGGTGCGCAGGGCGGTGCCGACCGCGTCCTGCCGGGTCCGGTCGAGGGTGCCCCGCGAGAGATCCTCCTGCGCCATCAGCAGGCCGGCCAGCACCACCTCGTCGTAGTAGGTGACGAGGGCGCGGGCCTTGAGGAACATGCGGCCCTGATCGATGGCCTCGGCGGGGTCGTTCGCCAGCATGCGCTGGTAGAAGATCTCGGGCGGCGACAGGGCCGGCCGGTCGCCCAGGATGACGTCGAGGTACCAGAGCCGCTCGATGTGGCGCCCCAGCACCACGAGGCAGACCGTGATCGGGGTCGCGAGCACGAGGCCGATCGGCCCCCACAGGAAGGCCCAGAGGGTGGCCGCCAGGATCACCGCGATGGGCGAGAGGCCGGTGGAATGGCCGTAGAGCAGCGGCTCGATCACGTGGCCCGCGATGGGCTCCACCACGAGGAACAGGATGGCGACGGCGATCGCCATGGTCCAGCCCGGGTCCACGGCCGCGGCCACGATGAGCGGGAGCACGGTGCTGATCACGGCGCCCACGTAGGGCACGAAGCGGAAGACCGTGGCGAGCACGCCGAACAGGATGGGGTTCGGCACGCCGATCCACCACAGGCCGAGGCCAATCACCACGCCGTAGGCGATGTTGAGGCCGAGCTGCGCCAGGAAGAACCGGCTGAGGCGCCCGACCGCATCGTCGATGGCCGCCGTCGTCCGCCGCAGGTCGCCCGTGCCGGCGAGCCGGATCGCCCGGTTCCGCAGGTCCTCGCGCTGGAGCAGGATGAAGATCGTGAAGATGAGGATGAGGCCGGTGGTGGCGAGCGGATGCAGGATCGGCCCCACGAGGGTGCCGAGCGTGCCGAACAGCCCGGCCTTGGCCGCCGCGATCTGGACGTGGAGCGGATGGGTGGCTGTGCCGGCGGCTCCATCGGGCGGCGTCGCCTTCAGTTCCGGCTGCAGTTCGGCGCTGAGATCCTGCACCATGTCGACCATGCGGGACAGGGTTCCGCTGCCGGCGGTCGTCTCCTTGAGCGCCGCGATCTTCTCGCGCATCGTCACTTGGTAGCGTGGCAGGTCCGAAGCGAGTTGGGCCGTCTCATTGGCGATCAGCAGCGCGACCCCCGTCAGCGCCCCGAAGGCCGTCAGCACCACGACGAGGACGGCGAGCGCCCGCGGCACCCGGATGCGGCGCAGGAGGCGCACCCCCGGCACGAGCACGAAGCTCAGGAGGATCGCCAGCGTCACCGGCACGAGGATGTCGCGCCCGAGATAGAGCGCCGCCGCGATGGTGATGACGAGGAGGCAGGATGCCAGGGTCGTGAAGACCGGCATCGCCTGCCGCAGCAGACGGGCGGTGATGGGATCGGCGCTCATCGGTCTGTTCGGGTCTCGTCAGGGTGAGCGACGCGGACGCCCGACGATCACGCATCGGGCGGACAGGGACGGATTCGTCGTGGCGGGAGCGGGGCGCTCAGGCGGTCGCGGGCGCCTGCGGGCCGACCGCCGCACTGATCTGGGTCAGCAGCTTGGAGAAATCCACGGGCTTGGGGTGGTAGTCGTCGCAGCCCGCCTGGATCGCCTTGTCGCGGTCGCCCGACATGGCATGGGCGGTGAGCGCGATGATCGGAATGCCCTGCGTGTCGCTGCCGGATTTCAGCACGCGCGCCGCCGACCAGCCGTCTAGGATCGGCAGGTTCATGTCGAGGAGGATGACGTCGGGGCGGCTGGTGCGCGCCTGCTGTACGCCCGACTCGCCGTCATGGGCCAGGATGACGTCGTAGCCGCGCCGCTTCAGCCGGCGGGACAGGAAGTCCCAGATCTCCTCGTGATCTTCCACCAGCAGGATTTTCGCCATGACCCCTGAACCCCTCGCTCGTCGCCAGCACCGCTCCCGCCCGTCGCATCATCGGACGGGCGGGAGCGGTGCTGGCACCCGAGCAAGACACGAGCCCGGGCCGTGCTGTGAACGCACGATGCGCCGGAACGGTCCATGGCATTCGACGCGACGCAGCGACAGCCGCGAGACGCTGTGACGCCAGCGGCCGTTACGGCGCATCGAGGCTCGTGCGGGCGCGTTCGCCGCTCAACGGCCCCTGCATGCCGGGAAGCAGGCCGGAATCCTGCAGCCAGATCATCAGCATGATCGCGGCCACCAGGGTCGCGAAGGAGGTCAGGCGCCCCACATGCCGCCGCCGCACGGCGATCAACCCGAGGGTAGCCAGGAG
The DNA here is from genome assembly GCF_025813715.1 of Methylobacterium sp. FF17. NCBI lineage: Bacteria > Pseudomonadati > Pseudomonadota > Alphaproteobacteria > Hyphomicrobiales > Methylobacteriaceae > Methylobacterium > Methylobacterium flocculans. The sequence goes on along the minus strand of NZ_CP107532.1, from coordinate 5,040,845 downwards.
CGTGACGGCGAGGGCGAAGAGAAGCATGCGGCGAATCCGTCTCCCCCATCCGGGGATCGCAGGGCCAACGGGCGCGACGCGGCGGGCGTTCCGGGGCCCGGTTCGCCGGAGCGCCTCGTTCGCCAGGGAATTCGACAGGGAACATGTCGAGGATCGGCGACCTTCTCGGCGAGGGGCCATTCCCGAGGCCCGCAACGCCCGTTCCCGCTACGCCCGCCCGGAGGCCCCGCATCGCCTCCGACGTTCCGGCGTCCTCCCTCCCCACACACGTTCCGAGTCCCGCGCGCCGCGAACCGGCGCCGGCCGGTTGGAGATCCGCGATGAAAGCATTGTGCTGGCACGGCAAGGGCGACATCCGCTGCGACACGGTTCCCGATCCGCGGATCGAGGATGCGCGCGACGTGATCATCAAGGTGACGTCCTGCGCGATCTGCGGCTCGGACCTCCACCTCATGGACGGGCAGATGCCCACCATGGAGAGCGGCGACGTGCTCGGCCACGAGTTCATGGGCGAGGTCGTCGAGGTCGGCGCGGGCTTCACCAAGTTCAAGAAGGGCGACCGGATCGTCGTACCCTTCAACATCAATTGCGGTGAATGCCGCCAGTGCCGGCTCGGCAACTGGTCGGTCTGCCAGCGCTCAAACCGCAACGCCGCGATGGCGGCCGCCCAGTTCGGCTACACCACGGCCGGCCTGTTCGGCTACTCGCACCTCACCGGCGGCTATGCCGGCGGCCAGGCGGAGTACGTACGCGTGCCGATGGCCGACGTCGCCCCGATGAAGGTGCCGGACGGCATGGACGACGAATCGGTCCTGTTCCTCACCGACATCCTGCCCACCGGCTGGCAGGCCGCCGAGCATTGCGAGATCAAGGGCGGCGAGATCATCGCGGTCTGGGGCGCCGGGCCCGTCGGCCTGTTCGCGATCCAGTCGGCCAAGATCATGGGTGCGGAGCGCATCATCGCCATCGAGACGGTGCCCGAGCGCATCGCGCTGGCCTGGAAATACGGTGCCACCGACGTCATCGACTTCATGAAGGAGGACGTGTTCGAGCGCATCAAGGAGATCAGCAAGGGGGAGGGCGCCGACGGCGTCATCGACTGCGTCGGCATGGAGGCCACCGCCGGCCACGGCATCGCCGGGGTTCTCAGCACCCTGCAGGAGAAGCTGACCTCGACCGAGCGCCCCTACGTACTTGCGGAGGCGATCAAGGCGGTACGCCCCTGCGGCATCGTCTCGGTTCCGGGCGTCTATGGCGGCCCGCTGCCGATCAACATGGGCTCGATCGTACAGAAGGGCCTGACGATGAAGAGCGGCCAGACCCACGTGAAGCGCTACCTCGAGACGCTGACGAAGCTGATCCAGGCGGGCAAGTTCGACATGACCTCGCTGATCACCCACCGCTCCGCCGACCTCGCGGACGGACCCGACCTCTACAAGACCTTCCGCGACAAGAAGGACGGCTGCGTGAAGGTGGTGTTTCATCCCAACTGAGCCGGGGCCTCGAAAACCCGTTCCCGTGCCGGGTCCGCGCGAGCGGCTTCGTGATCACGATCGACGGCATCGGATGATATCTTGACGGCAACGCCCCGGCGCGCATTGCGGGCCGGGGCGGGCATCCGCTAAAGCCCATGGCATGTCAGACTTGGAATCCCTCCTCGAACGCCTCAAGGATGCCCAGCGCACCCTCATCATCGAGGCGGCGAAGATCGACATGCTTCCGCCGGACAGCATGCTCAGGCGCGTCGCCGACCTCGAGAACACGATCGCGGCGGTGGAAGCCCTGATCGAGGAGCAGGCCCATCGTCGTGGCCGCGCGGTCGGATAGCCGCCCTCCGCCCCTGGCGACGCCGGATGGCCGCTACATCGTGGTACGCGGACGGCTCTGGCGCCGGACCCGCCCCGATCTCGCTCCCGCCCGGCGCGAGGCTCTCGTCGCCGCCCTGATGGACGCGCGCCGCGCGGTGAAGACCGCCAAGGCCGCAGACGATGCCGTCGCGCTGCGCGAGGCCCGCGCCGCCGTCGATGCCGCCAAGCACGGGCTCGGCGAACGCGGACCCGTCTGGTGGGAAGACGGCGCCCCCGACCTCAACCGGCACATGGCCCGCAACACCGCTTATGCCGACTGGTATGTAGCGCAAGGCGATGCGGCGGGATAACGCGCCTGCTGGACCCGAGCCCCGGTATCGCCTATATCAGTCCTGCGGTTGATGACCGGTTCGTAATAACGTTTCAGGACCCGGAGGGCAGTACTCCGGCGCCTCCACCAAAAGCCCATCGGCGCATGCGCGGGCGGTCTTCTGATGGGGGCGAAATAGGATCGACTGGGCGGTAAAGGGATCGCGAGTTCGCGCGCACTTCGGTGCGGGACGATGCGGCTGTCGGTAAGGACTCGACCGGTTCGACGCAGGCAACCCCTGTTTCGAGCATTTGGCCAAAACTCTAAATGCCAACGATAACGTTGTCATGGATGCCCGCCTCGCGGCGTAAGCATCTTGCGGTAGGGTAACCGTCGAAACAGAACCCGGAGCTTCGGCTCCGGGACCCACCTTTTCTCCTCCGTCGAAGGTTCATCCTCCGGAGGCAGGCCGTCGCGGGCTCGCACGACCCATCCCGGAACACGAGACAGTGAACGCCCGGCCTGGGGCCTGGAAGGCTTCAGGGAGAGCTGGGATCGTTCGTGCACGTGCCTCGGAATTATCGAGCCCGCGAACCAACCTCTTTCCCCGCGCGGCGAAGGCTCCATCCGCCGTCTACGGGCACCACGAAACCCCGGGGCCCAGCGAGCCCCGGGGTCTTGCCCCTTATCCGCGCCCGTCGGGCGTCGTACGGATCAGACGGGGGTGTTCGGGTAGGCGCGCACGCGGTTGCGACCCTCGACGCCGCCGCCGAGGGCGTTGCCCGGGATCGCGTCCGGCGAGGTGGCGGCGGCGGCCTGCGGAGCCGTCCAACCCTCGGCACGCCAGTTCTGAGCCCGCTCGTCGACGTCGATCGAGCCGTGCTCCTCCAGGATATCCATGACGCGCGGCGCCTGAGCCTGCTCGGCCCGCACCGTCACCAAGGTACCACCGCGCCGCACGCCCTCGCTGTAGGTGTGGGCGTCGGCCTCGCTCAAGCCCGCACCGGTCAAGCCACCGGCGAGCCCGCCGGCGGCGGCGCCGATCCCGGCCCCCGTCAGGGTCGTGACGAGCCATCCCGCCGCCACCACCGGACCGACGCCCGGGATGGCAAGGAGGCCGAGGCCCGTGAGGAGACCGGCGGCACCGCCCAGGACGGTCCCGAGAGTGGCCCCTGTTCCCGCGCCGCCGGACGCCTTCTCGGCGGTCTCACCGTGGTCCGTACCACCGACCTCGTTGGTGGTCTGCAGACGACCAGAGTGCCGGTCGCCCTCGTTGCTGCTCACGATGCTGATGTTGGCATGCGGGATACCCGCGGCCTCGAGTTGCGTGACGGCCGTGCTCGCGGCATCGTAATCGTCGTAGAGGGCGGTGATGGTCTGCTGTGCCATGGAAACCTCCTGTTGCTGGGACGGTTCGTGTGCCGGCGCCGTTACTGCGCGGCGACGTTGCCCTTGAAATCGACGCCGACCTTGACCGGCTTGCCATCGAGCACCGCGTCACCGCGCCAGATGCCCTTGTCGTCCTTGGTCAGACCCTTGACGTCCTTGTAGCCGGCCTCCGTCAGCCGGTGATGGGTTTGGGCCTCGGTGAAGCTGTTGGCGCCCTCTTCGAGCTTCGCATTCGCGGCGGCCCGGGTCGTGCCCGGCTGTGTGGCATCGGGCTTGTCCGTGTTGGGGCGGGTGACCGCCTCCTGGCCACCGGACGTGGCGCTGGATTTCGCGTCGGGGGCGGGGGTGCCGGTCACGGTGGTCTGGGCCAAGGCCGGGCTCGCGCCGAGGAGCGACAGGAGGGCGAGGGTGGTCAGGGACCGTTTCACGGCATTCTCCTTGGGCAATCTGAGACGAACGGAAGTCCATCTCAATTCCGCGACCCTGCAAAGCGTTCCCGGACGGGTCATGCCAACACCGTCCGCAGAAGACCATCGCCCGTAGAGCCAAGATTGCTCCCGACAGATCAGGAGGCAGAGCCAAGCTTCCCGGTCTTTTACCTAGGAAACTATTTGAATCCCTTCAGGCGCAATGATGAAGCAGGAGATTCCCCTCTCGGTGTTCCGGGCTACCGTTCCTCGATGCCTACCCGCCGAGCCGCATGCGCAGCCCCGGCCGGCGGCTTTGCCCGGATGCTTCCGCCCGCGCGTCCGCCGGCGTCCCGGACATCCCGAGCGAAAAACTTGTCCGGCCAGGGTTGCCAGCGGAAAAAGGAGCCTCTAAACACCCGCTCACACCGGGGCGGCAACGACGAGCCACCCGGTCGCAGGCGCCCGTAGCTCAGCTGGATAGAGCACCAGACTACGAATCTGGGGGTCAGAGGTTCGAATCCTTTCGGGCGCGCCATCATACTAACTTAACGATACGAACCCATCACACCGTGCCTTCGGCTTGGATGGGTTGGCTTGCGCTCCGAGCGTAGGCCCTGTTCGCGATAACACTTCCCCATCGGAACATCGCAGGCTCCGCCCGCCGCCTCTCGCGCGTGAGAGCGCGGCCGAGGGTTCGTGCGCAGCACGAGGGCCCCGACCTGACGTGATCGGCCCCGAAGCCTTCGGCGGACGCGTCGGGACCAGAGCACCACGTCCGGTCCCGCGACCGAGGGCGAACTCGCGGACCTGGAGGGCGCGCCCGCCGACATCGCCTGCGACCCGCGCGGACTGAGGGGTCCGTGAACCCGCACAACGAATCTTTAAGCGGGTTGCACGATCATCCCGTCTCAACTCCGATTCCCGCGCGGAATGACGATGGTCTTGAATGTCCGCCGGTTCCCGGCCCCTCGACGGTACCGATCGCGACGGACGAATGCGGTCCTTCGATCGACCGCGCCCACGGTGGTCCGGACCGGCACGGCCTCTCCCACGCTTCCGGCTCCGCCTTTTCCCTCGCCGTCGGCGTCCGCCTCCCCCGCGCGCGGGCGGCGGACGAACCCGGCGCACAGATCGGGCGCTGCGCATCGAACATGCATCGCAGCCGCTGCGGCGGCGCGAAGCCCTGGCATCGGCCGGTTCCGGCAGCGGCCAAGCCTCAAGACGGCGGAAACAGGTCATGGACGCGCTACTGGTGGATGACAGCTCGACGACGCTGATGTGGCTCAGCCGCATCATCGAGGGCGAGCACGACGTGACGGTCACAGCGGTCAAGGACCCTTACCTCGCCCTGACGAAGGCGCAGGTGAGTGCCTTCGACTTCATCATCGTCGATTACGAGATGCCGGGGATGGACGGCATCGCGTTCATCGAGCAGATGCGGCGCATCCCACATTACGAGCAGGCCCCCATCGTCATGATCACGGGGGATGACCACGAGGCGACGCGGATCGCCGCCCTGAAGGCGGGGGCGACGGACTTCCTGAGCAAGGGCATGACGAATGTCGAACTCGGCATTCGGCTGCACAACCTGGTTCAGCTCGCGAGCGCCGTGCGGCGGCTCGCCGAGCAGGCGGCGTGGCTCGACGGCCAGATCGAAGCGGCCTCCCGGCAGTTGCAGGAGCGTGAAGCGGAACTGATCTTCCGGCTCTCGCTGGCGGTGGAGTACCGGGACAACGATACGGGCGAGCATACTTGGCGTGTCGCGCGCTACAGCCAGCTGATCGCGGAGGCCATGGGCCTCGATCCGGGCTTCTGCCGCGCCCTCTACCTCGCGGCCCCGCTCCACGATGTCGGCAAGGTCGCCATCCCGGACGGAGTGCTGCTGAAGCCGGGCCGGCTCGACGCCGAGGAATTCGCCCTCGTCCAGACCCACACCTCGGTGGGCGGACGTATCCTGGGGAACAGTTCGTCGGAGCTGATCCAGTTGGCCGCCGCCATCGCCGAAGCGCACCACGAGCGCTGGGACGGCGGCGGCTATCCCAACGGCCTCGCCGGCGAGCGCATTCCGCTGGCGGCCCGGATCGTCGCGGTCGCCGACGTATTCGATGCCCTGACGAGCCAGCGGCCCTACAAGGCGGCGATGCCCTTCGACGAGGCCCTGCGCTGCATCTGGGCCGATGCCGGCCGGCACTTCGATCCGACCTGCGTGGAGGCATTCTGCGGCTGCGCGGAGCAGGTTCGACGCATCAAGGATGGTGGAGAGGGCCGCATCCAGCACCTGACCGCGACGGAACCCTGGGCTCGGACCCCCGCCCTGCTGCGCGAGGCATTGGATCCGGCGGCCCGGACGGTGGCCTGACATCGGGTCGGGTGCAGGGCTCGCGGTACCGCCCTCTGACCGGGTGCGGGCGGCGTCAGACGATCCAGGTCGCGATGAGGCAGAGGCTGGCGGCGAAGGTCACGGCCGTGGTGATCCAGCCCAGGACGTTCGTGAGGCGGCCGTTGACACGGTCGCCCATGACTGCCCGATCGTTCGTCATCAGCATCATCAGGAGGAGCAGGGGCGGGACCGAGAAGCCCTGCACGATGCCCGACCAGACCAGGGCGCGCATGGGGTTGAAGCCGAGGAAGTTGAGCGCCGCCGCGAGCACCGTCACCGCCGCGATGGTGCCGTAGAACAGCTTCGCCTGCCCCGGACGCGCGTGCAGGCTGCCCGTCCGGCCGACCCCCTGGACGAGGTCGTAGGCCGCCCCCGTGGTCATCACCGGCACCGCGAGGAAGCCGACCCCGACCACGCCCAGGGCGAACAGGTACGTCGCACCGACCCCCGCCAGGGGCTCGAGGGCCGCCGCCGCCTGGGCCGCGCTGTCGATCTCGGTCTGCCCGGCCGGATGCAGGGTCGCCCCCGTCGAAAGGATGATGAAATAGAGGATCAGGTTCGAGAACAGCATCCCGACCATCACGTCGCGGCGGGTCCCGCGCAGTTCCGCGTCGGTCGCGCCCTTGCGCGCCCGGAGGCTGTGGCGGCCCTGCGCGATCTCCTCCTCGACCTCCTGGTTCGATTGCCAGGTGTAGATGTAGGCCGAGAGCGAGGTGCCGATGCAGGCGACGACCATGGACAGGAACTCCGCATCGAATCGGATCCGCGGCACGAAGGTGCCGCGCAGGACCTCCAGCGGATCGGGCCGGGCCAGTAGGGCGGCCGCGACATAGGCGAAGAGGGCCAGCGCCAGCCAGCGGAAGAGGCGGCGCAGGAGGGCGTAGGAGCCGAAGAGCTGAAAGGCCAGGATCGTGGCCGCCGCCGCCACCACGATGACGCCGATCGGGACCGGGACCAGAAGGTTCAGGGCCGCGCCGATGCCGCCCAGATTGGCCGCCGCCTCGATGACGTTGCCGGTGAATGCCCCGAGTACGAGGGGGTAGAGGACCCAGCGCGGATAGCGGTCGCGCACGATGGCGAACAGGCCCTTGCCGTAGACCTGCCCGAGCTTGGCCGACAGGTACACGACGGCGTACATCATCGGCAGGACCACGGGGGCGATCCAGAGGAATCCCAGGCCGAACCGGGCGCCTGCGCTCGCATAGGTCCCGATGGCCGAGGGATCGTCGTCGGCCGCTCCCGTGATCACCCCCTTGCTGAGGACCCGCAACAGGCCGCCCCGGTCGCGCCGAGGCACGTCTCCGTCCCGGGCCGACGTGGAAACAGGCTGATCCATGACCTCTCGTCGCAATCGCGGTGCGCTGAGGGCCAACCGGAGGCAGGCGCGCCTGTTCAGTTCGACCCGGCGAAGGTCTCGGGCCTCACGCGATCAGGCGCGCCGTCCCGGCCGCCAGCGAGAGGGACGCCGCCTTGTCCGGATCCAGGCACTCGTCGGACATCAGGGCCCGGTCGCCGAAGGCGAGCCCGTTGCTGACCCGCTCCAGCGCCTCCTCGGAACTCGCCGCCAGGACCGCATAGCGGAGGATGTCCGTACGCGTTCCACCGTCGGTCTGGACGCGAACATGGATGATGAATGGCTGCATACACCGGCCCTGATTCAGGGTTTCTCCTGAGAGAAGATATTATCAACTGATAAGATATGTTTTTTGTTCACGTCCAGGGGTTTTCGGTTTCCCCAAGGGTTCTGTGCTGGTTCGGACTCAGACCCGGACGCGGGATCGGCCTCGCCTCCGTGCCTTTCTTCCGGACCGCCTTCGTGGGCGGCGAGCATTAACGGTTTGTTGCCAGTGACCGTATAGGAAGTCTCAATCTTTGGAGGATCTAGCCCATGCGCGTGCTGCTGATTGAGGACGATGCCTCTGTCGCGCAGAGCATCGAATTGATGCTCAAGTCCGAGAGCTTCAACACCTACACCACCGACCTGGGTGAGGAGGGGATCGATCTCGGCAAGCTCTACGATTACGACATCATCCTGCTCGACCTGAACCTGCCCGACATGTCGGGCTACGAGGTGCTGCGCAACCTGCGCGTGGCCAAGGTCAAGACGCCGATCCTGATCCTGTCGGGCATGGCGGGGATCGAGGACAAGGTGAAGGGCCTCGGCTTCGGCGCCGACGACTATCTCACCAAGCCCTTCCACAAGGACGAGCTCGTCGCGCGCATCCACGCCATCGTGCGGCGCTCGAAGGGCCATGCCCAGTCGGTGATCACCACCGGCGACCTCATCGTGAACCTCGACCAGAAGACCGTGGAGGTCTCGGGCGCGCGGGTGCACCTGACGGGCAAGGAGTACCAGATGCTGGAGCTGCTCTCGCTCCGCAAGGGTACGACGCTGACCAAGGAGATGTTCCTCAACCACCTCTACGGCGGCATGGACGAGCCCGAGCTCAAGATCATCGACGTGTTCATCTGCAAGCTGCGCAAGAAGCTCGCCAACGCCTCCTCCGGCAAGAACTACATCGAGACCGTCTGGGGACGCGGATACGTGCTTCACGACGGGGTGAGCGAGATGCGCGCCATGGCGGGCTGACGCCAGACCTCGCTTTCCCCGACCCTGGCCCGGGGGGCGGCGAGACCCGGTTCGACGGGGCGCGAAGCCGCTATCGGCCGCGACCGCCGCGCGGCGATCCGGGTCGTGCGCTTCGCGCTCACTGTAGCGGTCCGCCGGCAGGTCGGCCGCTCCCGTGCGAGCAGCGTTCACCGGAACGATCCCTCGGGGACATCCACCACCCGGTCGTCGAGGGACCCCGGCCTCATCCGCCCGGCCGGGTCGATCCACGACCGTCGGCTGCCTCGCCACCCTGCTTCGGCTGCCTGCACCGAGGGCTCGGGGCCAGACGATCACCCGGCGGCCCATGCGGATCGGCCTCGTGGTCATGCCCGCCCGTCCTGCGGACGGCGCTCGTCGCCCTGGCCGGATGGCTCCCCTGCCGGGGGACGCCGCAGCCCGCGTCGCGCAGCCACGCCCCCCAGGACCCGCGCGACCGGGAAGCCGGACCGTTCCACGGCGAGGCGCGGAACCCGGGGGTGGGTTCCCTGACGGCCCGATTGGCGACAAACACGCGGGCCCGTCCCCCGCCACCGAACGCGGAGATCCACCCCGTGTCCCATCCATCCCCGGCGCCGCAGCACGCCCCGACCCTGGCGGGTAACGCGGCACTCGGCATCACCCAGATCCTGCTGTGGGGTGGCACCTTCTTCCTGATGGCGGTGCTGGCCGACCCCATCGTGCAGGGGACGGGCTGGCCGCAGGGGGCGGTGGTGGGTGCCCTGTCCCTGGCGATCCTGGTCTCGGGCCTGCTCTCGCCCTGGGTCGGACGCCGGATCCGCCGCCATGGCGGCCGCCCGGTGCTGATGGCGGGTGCCCTGGTCATCGCCCTGGGGCTGGTCCTCCTGGCGCTGAGCCCGAACCTGCCGGCCTTCCTGCTGGCCTGGGTGGTGCTCGGCATCGGCATGGCGGGCGCCCTGTACGACCCGCTCTTCGCCGCCATCGGACAGGCCTACGGCGCCTCGGCGCGCGGGGCGATGACGCAGATCGCGATCGCCTCGGGCTTTGCCATCACCCTGTGCTGGCCGGCCTCGAGCTTCCTCGTCGGCGCGGTGGGGTGGCGCGGCACCTGCCTCGTCTATGCAGGTCTGGCCGCCTTCGTGGTGGTGCCGCTCTTCGCCTGGGCACTTCCCCGCGGGACCGGCGCCGGGGGCGCTCCCGCGCCGAAGGCGGGGGCCGCCCCCCTCGTCAGCCCCGCGGGACAGGGGCCGCTGCCCGGCGAGCGTATCCTCGCCGTCACCTTCACCAGCGCTGCGGTGATCATGACGGCGATCTCGGTGCAGCTGCTGCTCATTCTCCAGGCCAAGGGCGTCGCCCCCGGCACGGCGGTGGCGTTGAGCGCCCTGATCGGGCCCTCGCAGGTCGGCGCGCGCATCCTCGAGCTCGTGTTCGGGCGCCGCGCGCACCCGGTCTGGGCGCTGCTGGTGTCGAGCGGGAGCGTCGGCCTCGGCCTCGTCATCCTCGTGGCGGCGCCTGGCCTCGCCTGGCTCGGCATCGTCCTCTACGGCGTGGGCAACGGCATGCGCACGGTGGTGCGGGGCACGCTGCCGCTCACCCTGTATGGCCAGGGCGACTACGCCGCCGTGATGGGGCGCCTCGCCCGGATGCCGCTCCTCGGGCAGGCGGCGACGCCACTCGCCTGCGGCACCCTCGCGGGGTGGTTCGGGCTCGACGTCCTCCTGGAGCTGATGCTGGCCGTCGCGGTGCTGAATGTCGGCCTGTCGCTCATCGTCGCCGGCCGGGCCGTGCGCCGTCCGAGGGAGTGAGCGGCCGGCTCAGGGCAGGGCCTTCCAGGGGCCGGTCTCGTCGAGCGCGAAGAGGTCCGCGAGATAGGCGCGGGCCCGGCTGACCCGGCTCTTCACGGTGCCGACCTTGCATTGCAGGCGTTCGGCGGCCTCCTCGTAGGTGTAGCCCTCGGCCCCCACCAGCATGAGGGCGACCCGCTGGAGCTCCGGGATCTGGTCCAGCTTCGCGCGCAGGGCCTGGAGGGTGACGACGCCCTCCTGCTCGGGCAGGGCGGTGAGCGTGGCCGCGTGACTTCCGTCCGCATCCTCGATTTCACGCCGGCGCTTGCGGATCTCCGTGTAGAACTGGTTGCGCAGGATCGTGAACAGCCAGGCGCTGAAGTTCGTGCCGGGCCGGAACGAATCCCGGTTGGCCCAGGCCTTCACCAGGGCTTCCTGCACAAGGTCGTCGGCCCGGCTGCCCTCGCCCACCAGGGAGAAAGCGAAGGCGCGCAGTGCCGGCATCGCCCGGATCATGTCGTCGCGAAACCCCGCGAGGTCCGCCTGACCCGACGCCGCGAGGGCGGCATCGAGGCGGGCGACCAGGTGCGCGAGCCGCTCGGGCAGGACCTCGACCGCGGATCGACCGAAGTATTCCTGCAACTCCGCACCCAGGTGACGCCGGATCGCGGAGTTGATGTCGATCGGTCCGGCCTCGTCGGTTGTCGCGATGGAGATCGGAGCGGTGTTGGATGCAGTCATCGAACTCGCGGCAGTAGGGATTGACTGCATACCTTAGAGTCCATCCAATCTGAACGCGGACCAAACCGGACATTGATTTTTGGTTAATGCGGCCCGTGCGCGTCCCGGCCGCCTTGGAGCCTGCGGGGGGAGGGGGCGCACGCGCGGGCAGGGCGGCGGGTCTTCGGTGGCGAGGGGCGTACCCCGAAAAACACGCGGCTTCCCCCTGTCGGAACCGGCCGGTTTGATGTGTCCTTGCGCAAGCAGAAAGGCCGGCGATCCAGGACCGGCGGCGAGGAGACGCCCCGATGAGCACGACGACCGACGCGCAGCACGGCCCCGTCCCGGTGAAAGGTGGCCTCGTCGCCTATCTCGCCCTGGACGGGGCCCTGAAGGCCGCCGATTTCTACGTCCGCGCCTTCGGGGCGGAACTCGCGAGCGCAATCCCGCCCGACGAGCAGGGCCGGACCATGCACGTCCACCTCTACGTCAACGGCTCGTCGCTGATGCTGTCGGATGCCTATCCGGAGCACGGCCATCCGCTGCGGGCGCCGCAGGGCTACACCATGACCCTGATGGTCGAGGATATCGAGGCGTGGTGGGCGCGCGCCCTGGAGGCGGGCGCGACCCCGCTGATGCCGCCGACCGACATGTTCTGGGGCGACCGCTACGCGCAGCTGCGCGACCCTTTCGGCGTGATCTGGGCGATGAACTGTCAGGCTCGCTGAGCCTGGCACATTGAGCCTTGCAGGTTGAGCCTTGCACCCCGAGCGTGACGCCGGCCATGCCCGAGACCGGCGAGACCAGGGCCGTCCCGCGGCATGATCCTCACGCGAAGCATTCGCCATTCGAAGCGTACGATGATGGCGGCCAAGCCGATACGCGGCTCGATGACAGCGAAGACGTCGAGAGTCCGAGGGCGCGGCACGATTCGACAGGGGCGATCCGGCACCGGACAGGCCGAGGTCGGACGTCCCGACCACGGGCGGCGCCCCTTGCCCGCCGAACCTTTCCCGCGAGGGCCGGTTGGAAACCCGGTGGCCTGCGCCGGCATGGGGTCGCGTGAGGCCCCCCCTCGCGGCTCCGCGTCGGGCGGACAGGAACGACAGCATGCAGGATCTCGGAACCGCCTTCGGCCTCGGCTTCGTCACGGGCCTGCGCAGCATGACCGCCTGCGCCGTGCTGACCCATGCCGCTGCCGCGCATCAGGCCGCTGCGCCGGGCGGGACCCGGGCCGGGTGGATTCCAGCCGGTCCGGTGGCCCGGGGTCTGACCCTCGCAGCTGCCCTCGGCGAGATGGCGGGCGACAAGATGCCGTTCGCGCCGGATCGCAGGATTCCCCCGTCCTTCGCGGCGCGCCTGGCGATCGGCGCCGCGGGCGGGGCGGCGCTCTCCGGGCGCCGGACCTCTCCCATCGGCGGGGCCGTGGCGGGACTGACGGGGGCGGTTCTCGGCACCTTCCTCGGACGCGCCGCGCGGGGGCCCACGTCCCGCACGGCCGCCGGTTTCGCGCGGGGCCTGACCGAGGATGCCGTGGCGGCGGGACTGGCCCTGGCGCTCGTCCGCCGGGCGGAGGCTTCGGCGCGTGCGGGACGCACGGCCTGAGGGCGCGAGGACCGTCGGGTCAAGCGGGCCTTTGCAGGGACGGGTTTTACCCGTCGTGCGGAACGGACTGCCGAAAGCCCGCCCCGCTTCAACTCCGGTTCAGGTGATACGGCTTAGCTTGGGCGGCCTTCGCGAGGCGGTCGATCCCAGCCGGTCGACCGCCGCTGCGCCGAGGCGTGCCTCGCACCCCACAAGACGCCATGCTCGCCCTCGCGACAGACACCTTCGGAACGCTCCTGTGGCCGCGGGCCGACGGGGAGGCGGCGACGCGCGATCCGACGCCGCCGAGCTTCCTGCGCAGTATTCGGCCCGCCCTCGACTGCGCCTTCGGCCTGCCCGACCTCGCCGACGCACCCGACGAACTCGCGGCCCTGGTCACGCGGCTGCAGGCCGGTCCCCTCGGCACTCCGTCGTTGCGCGTCGCGGCCGGCCTCGTGGATTCGAGGCTCCAGCCGACCGGGTGAGCCCGGACGGAGGACGATCGCATCGCGTGACCCCGACTGGGACCGGCGGGATCGGCCCCTCCGTGAGGTCTGGCGTCAGGGATGCGGGACGGCCGCGTGGGGCAGCGCGTCCGGAGCGGCTTCGTCGCGGGCTCCGACGAAGCGGCCGAACAGGCGGCCGAGGACGGCGCCGAGGCTGTCCATCAGCAGGAACACCGCCGGCACGAACACGAGCGAGAGCAGGGTCGAGACGATCAGGCCCGAGATCACCGCCACGGCCATCGGGGCGCGGAACTCGCCGCCGACCCCGAGGGCCATGGCGGAGGGCACCATGCCGGCGGCCATCGCGATGGTGGTCATCACGATGGGCCGGGCGCGCTTGCGGCCCGCATCCACGATGGCGGTGACCCGGTCAACGCCGCGCGCCATCTCTTCGACGGCGAAATCCACCAGCATGATCGCGTTCTTCGTCACCAGCCCCATCAGCATCAGGATGCCGATCACGACGGGCATCGAGATCGGCATGTTGAGGAGAAGGAGCCCCAGGATCGCGCCGCCGATGGACAGCGGCAGCGAGAACAGGATGGTCAGCGGCTGCAGGAACGAGCCGAACAGCAGCACGAGCACCGCGTAGACCATCATGATCCCGGCCCCCATCGCCATCAGGAAGCCCGAGAACACCTCGGCCATGATCTCGGCGTCGCCGGTCTGGCGGATGGTGACGCCCGGCGGCAGATTCTTTGCGGTCGGAGTCGCGAGCGCCTGGGCGATCAGCGAGCCCAGCGCATCCGAGCCCTCCATGTTGGCTTCCACCGCCACGCGCACCACCCGGTCGTAGCGCTCGATGGCGCCGGGGCCCTGGTCGAGTTCGATATCGGCGACCGCCGCCAGCGGCACCGCGGCCCCGTTCTTGGCCGGCACCTTCAGGTTTTCCAGGCGCGAGACCGCGCCCCGTGCGCTCTCGGGCAGTTGCACCCGGATCGGCACCTGCCGGTCAGGGGCGTTGAACTTCGCGAGATTGAGGCCGATGTCGCCGATGGTGCCGACCCGTACCGTCTCCGCGATGGTGTCGGTGGAGACGCCGAGATCGGCCGCCGCCCCCGCCTTCGGCCGGATTCGAACCTCCGTGCGGTTGAGGGGGGCGGTCGACATCACCGAGACGAGATGGGGGATCGCCGCCATGTCGCGCTGGAGCCGCGCGGCGACCTCCGCGACCACCTCGGCGTCGGGGCCGCCCACCACCAGGGCGAGGTCGCGCTGGCCGCCGTCGCGCAGCGTCCAGGAGCGGATGTCGGGCTCCTCAGCGAGGAGACCCGCGATCTCGGTCTCGATGGCGGCCTGCTTGCGCGCGCGCGCGTTCTTCGGCGTCAGGTTGACGATGAGGGTGGCGAGGCGCGTCTCGCGCTTGCCGCCGGCCTGCCGGCCGCCGTCGACGAAGACGGAGACCACCTCCGGCAGGGCGCGGATGCGCGCCACCACCCGGTCCGAGACCGCCATGGTGTCGGGCAGCCGTGCGCCGGGCGCCAGTTCCACCATGAACAGCGTCCGGGCGTTGTCCTGCTTGGGCACGAAGCCGGAGGGCAGCAGGCCTGTGGAGGCGAGGGAGCCGGCGAACAGCGCCACCCCCACGATCAGGGTGATGAAGCGGTGGCGCACCGACCAGCCGACGAGGCGTCCATAGGCGCGCATCACCCAACCCTCGCGCTCCTCCCGGTGCTCGTGGTCGCGCAGGAAGTAGGCCGCGAGCATGGGGGTGATCAGCCGCGCCACCAGGAGCGACATGAACACCGAGACCGCGATGGTGAGCCCGAACTGCATGAAGTAGCGGCCCGCGATGCCGCCCATGAACGAGACCGGTGCGAACACCGCGATCAGGGTCGCGGTGATGGCGACGACGGCGAGCCCGATCTCGTCGGCCCCCTCAATGGCGGCGCGGTAGGGCGACTTGCCGAGCCGCATGTGCCGGACGATGTTCTCGATCTCCACGATGGCGTCATCGACGAGGATGCCGGTCACCAGCGTGATGGCGAGCAGGCTGATGCCGTTGAGGGTGAAGCCCATCGCGTCGATCGCCCAGAAGGTCGGGAAGACGGAGAGCGGCAGGGCGATCGCCGCGATCAGCGTCGCGCGCCAGTCGCGCAGGAACAGGAACACCACCAGCACGGCGAGCGCCGCCCCCTCGATCAGGGTGTGCATGGCCGAGTCGTAGCTGCCGATGGTGGCCGAAACGGAGGAATCGATGGTTTCAAACTGGATGTCGGGATAGGCCGACTTGAACTCGGCGATCCTCTTCTCGACGCCGGCCGCGACCTCAGCGTCGCTGGCGCCCGAGCCGCGCGAAACCGCGAAGGCCACCACCGGCTCGGCATTGAAGCGCGCGAAGGTGCGGGGCTCCTCGATGGAGTCCTCGAGCGTGGCGAGGTCGTCCAGCCGGACCTTGCGGCCGCCGGGCAGCACGATGGAGGTGGCCTTGAGATCGCGCAGCGAGCGCGATGCGGCCAGCGTCCGGATCGACTGCTCGCGTCCGCCGACCTCGCCGCGCCCGCCCGCCATGTCGGCCGAGGTCAGGCGCAGCTGCCGGTTCACGTCGGCCGCCGTGATGCCGAGGGCCAGCAGGCGGTCGGGGAGCAGGGTGACGCGCATCTCGCGGGCGACGCCGCCCACGCGCTCGACGCCGCCCACCCCCTTCACCCCCTGGAGACTGCGCGCGACCTTGTCCTCCACGAACCAGGACAGCTCGGCCGGGCTCATGCCGGGGGACTTCACGCCGTAGATCAGGATGGGCAGGCCGGTGATCTCGACGCGCTGGATCACCGGCTCGTCGATGGTGCGGGGCAGGTTGATGCGAATCTTCGAGATCGCGTCCTTGACGTCGTTGACGGCCCGGTCCGTGTTCACCTCCAGGCGGAACTCCACGGTGGTGACGGAGGAGCCCTCGGTGATCGCCGAGGTGATGTGCTTGACCCCGCGCACGCCCGCGATGGAATCCTCGACCCACTTCGTTACCTGGGTCTGCAACTCGGACGGCGCGGCACCCGACTGCGTGATCGTCACCGACACGATCGGCACGTCGACGTTCGGCATCCGCGTCACCGCGAGGCTGCGGAAGCTGACCAGCCCGAGCACGATCAGCACCATGAACAGGACGAGGGGTGCGATCGGATTGCGGATCGCCCAGGCGGAGATGTTCAGGCGCATGCGGCGACTCGGCGGGAATTGCGTTCAGGGTTCATGGCTTGTCCGGCGGATCACGCCGCCCCTTCTTGGAAGGCGCGCCGGTTCACGGGTCGTGGATGCGGCCCGCGTGTCCCCCTCTCCCGGATGAGGGACGCACCCGCGCGCGGCACCTGCTCAGGGCGTTCCGGCGTCCGCGGTCTCGCGCGGGGAGGGGCCTGCGGCGAGGGCGGGCTCCGGTGCCGCGAGCGCCACGGGGCGGACCCGGTCGCCGTCGCGCAGGAAGCTGCCGGCGCGGGCGACCACGCGCTCGCCGTCACTCAGGCCGGAGCGGATCTCGATGTCGTCGTCGTCGGAGAGGCCGGTGCGGACCGCGCGGGCCTCCACCACGTCGTTCGTGACCACGAGCACGGAGCTGCGCGTCCCCCCGCCGTAGAGCACGGAGGCCTGCGGAACGGTCACGCCCCGGGTGCGGGCGAGTTCGACGGCGCCCCGCGCGAAGGTGCCGATGCGCAGGCGCGGATCGGCCTCGAGCCGGACGCGGACCTTGCCGAGGCGCGTGGCCTTGTCGACCTCCGGGTAGACCGTGCGCACGGTGCCGGGGATGCGGGTGCCGTCGCCGAGCTCGATCCAGGCCGGGGCATTCTCGCGCAGGCGCGGCAGCTTGGTCTCGATGACCTCGCCCTCCAGCTCGATCTCGCCCCGTGCGATGAGGCGGAACAGCGGCTCGGCCGCGGCCGAGGCGGCGAGCCCGACGCGGGCGGTGCGGCGGTTGACGATACCGGCCTCCGGCGCGCGAATCTCGGTGCGGGCGAGGCGCAGCTTGAGTTCGTCCAGCACCGCGCGGGCCTGGGCGAGCTCCGCCCGGGCGATGCGCAAGCCATTGCGCGCGAAGGCGAGCTTGCCTTCGGCCTGACGCAGGGTCGCGGTGCGGCCCTCCATGATGGCGGCGGTGGCGTTGCCGGTCCTGAGGAGCTGCTGAGCGCGGTCGAAGGCGAGGCGGGCCTCGGTCTCGGCGGCCTCCGCCTGCTCGATGCTGCTCTGGGCCTGGGGAACGGCGGCGTCCGCCTTCTCCACGAGGGCGGCCTGCTGGGCAAGTTGCCGATCGACGAGGTCGTGCGAGAGGCGGGCGAGCACCTGGCCCCGCGCCACCCGCGCGCCTTCCTCCACCAGCACCTCCGTGACCCGGTAGCCCTCGATCTCCGGCGTCACCAGGATCTCGTCGCGGGGGACCAGGGTGCCGGTGACGACCACCGTCTCGACGACCTCACGCCGCCTGGCCTCGACCACGCTGATCGCGGGCACGAGGCTCGCCCGGGCGGGGGGCGTAGCGGGATTCGCGAAGGATGCCCCCGTCGGTAGCCCCAGGGAAAGGGCCAGCAGGGCGAGACGGACGCGCGGCGGGATCATCGCTGGAGCTCCTGGGCGGCATCGGGCGTGCGGGGGAGGCGGCCTGCCAGACCGGCCTCGATCAGGGCCTGGATCTGCGCGATCGCGGCCCCCGTGTCGAAATCGGGAAGGATGGCCCGGCTGAGGACGAGTCCCTTCAGCTGAGGCGCCACCAGGGCGTAGAGGGCGGGCGGGTCGCAATCCGGCGCGGTGGCGAGGGCTGCGAAGGTCTCCTCGAACCAAGCCCGCGCCTCCGCCTCGGTCTCCGCCGTCAGGGCCGCGATGGCCGCGTTGCGGGTGCCCTCCGACCAGATCTCCAGGCGCAGCACCGCCGCCTCCCGGGTCAGCGCCCCGAAATATTGCCCCAGAACGCCGAACAGCGCGCTGCGCCGGTCACCCTCGCGCTGCAACTGCGTGACGAGGAGGGCGCCGCCCTCGCGCTCGCGCTGGACGAGGCCGAGGACCAGGGCCTCCTTCGAGCGGAAGTAGTGGTAGAAGTTGCCCGCCGTCATACCGGCCTCGCGGGCGAGGTCCTGCATCGTGGTGCGGTGGAAGCCGTTACGCACGAAGCAGGCGCAGGCGGCGTCCAGGATCTGCTCCCGGCGCGCGGCCTGACTGCCCCGCGCGTCGATGAAAGTCGCGACCGGGGCGGCCATCCTAGAGGACCTTTCCGTCCGGGGCGCCGGCGCGGCAGGCGGCCAGCGTCGCGTCGGCATCGGCGCAGAGGCGCGCCTGCCAGCCGACCGTGCCGTTGCCGGTCCAGGCGATGAGGGCGGCCCAGCCGAGCACGAGGACCGCGCCGAGGAGGAGATGCTCCGGCGCGCAGAACGCCCGCGCCCGGCGCAGCATCAGGCGCGCGGCCGCGCGGCTCCGTACGCTTGCAACGGCCTCGAACCGGAACTCCTGGTGCATCTGCCGCATGGCATCCTCCGAACGACGACCCATCCCCTGCCACCACCACTATTGAATGTTCATTCACTGGTCAATGAGCGTTCATTCTCCGCGTGCGCGGAGACACGCACCTGCAGCCCGGGAGACACATTTGCGGATTGGCTTCCCGCATGGCGTGTCAACATGAAGCAAGCCGCGCCGGGAACGGCGGTCTTCCGCAGCGGTTCGTGCACCGTCCCTTTTTCGAGGATCCGGGCCGATCCGCGTCGAACATCGTGCCCGGCACGCCGGTTCACCGACTCGCGCCCGGCCGACGACATCGCCTCCGTTCCCGACGCCCGAAGGTCGCCACAGCCGTGCTGAAACCCTTTCCCCGCCAGGGCGGTCCGGTCGCGCGCATGGACGGCCATCTGCCGATCGAAGCCTATGCGGCCATCGGGGAGGGGCGTTCGGTGGCGCTGTCCGGAGCGGACGGCTCCATCGACTGGTGGTGCTGCCCCAACCTCGATTCGCCGCCGCTGTTCGACCGCCTGCTCAGCCCGGAGGGGGGCGGCTACTTCGCGATCACCCCGGATGCGCCCTTCACCGCCGAGATCGGCTACCGCGCCGGCAGCAACGTCCACGAGACCGTCTTCACGACGGATACCGGGCGGGCCCGCCTCGTGGAGAGCCTGAACAGCGGCCCGGCCGGGCGCCTGCCCTGGGCGGAACTCGCACGCCGGGTCGAGGGCATCGAGGGCCGCGTGACGTTCCGGGTCGCGCTGGTGTTCGGGACGCGCGGCGATACGGCGGCGCCCTACCTCTCGGCCAACAGCAACGGCACCGCCTTCCACGTCGCGGGCCTGATGGGCCTGTTCCGGACGAGTGAGGGCGTCCGGATCGAGGACGAGAACGACCACGCCATCTCCGGGCACCTCACCGTGGAGGCCGGCCAGCGCGAGTTGGTCGCCATCGTGGCGGCCGAGAACGAGCCCCTGGTGGTGGCCCCGATCGCCGAGATCGACGGGCGCATCGACGTGTCCTGCGGCGAGTGGCGGGACTGGACCGAGCGGCTGGCCTATCGTGGCCGCTACGCCGAGCAGGTCGAACGCAGCGCCCTGGCGCTCAAGCTGCTGCTCTACTCGCCCACCGGGGCGATCGCGGCCGCCGCCACGAGTTCCCTGCCCGAGGGCATCGGCGGCTCCAAGAACTACGATTACCGCTACGCCTGGATCCGGGATGCGGGCTACGTCATCAAGGCGTTCCTGCGGCTGGGCGCGCAGGCCGAGGCGAATGCGGCCCTGGGCTGGCTGATGCGCCATATCGGCGAGCACGGGGCGCAGGTTCTCTACACCCTGGCCGGCGGGCGCGTGCCGCCCGAGCAGGAGATCGACCTGCCGGGCTATCGCGGCTCGCGTCCCGTGCGCACCGGCAACGCCGCCACGGGCCAGCACCAGCACGGCATCTACGGCGACATCTTCGAGACCGCCGCGCGCTTCGTGGCGGAGGGCAACATGCTCGACCCGCGCACCGGGGCACTGCTCGCCGAACTCGCCGACCAATGCGCAGAATCCTGGAAGCTCAAGGATGCGGGCATCTGGGAATTGCCGCAGGCGGAGCATTACACGGGCTCCAAGATCAGCTGCTGGCAGGCCCTGGCGCGGGCGGTGGAACTCGCCGACGGGGGCCATCTGCCCGGCGCCTGCCGGGACCGCTGGGCCCGGTCCCGTGACCGGGTCGCGGACTGGATCGACGCCCATTGCTGGTCGGAGGCGAAGCAGGCCTACGTCATGTATCCGGGCACGGAGAAGCTCGATGCCTCGCTGACGCTGGCGGTGCGCTTCCGCTTCGGCAACCCGGAGCGCCTCGCGGGCACCTGCCGGGCGATCGACCGCGAACTCGGGCGCGGCCCCTACCATTACCGCTACACCGGCGTCGATGCGGAGGAGGGCTGCTTCCTCGCCTGCACGTTCTGGCTCGTGGAGGCCCGGGCGCTGCTCGGCCAGCAGGAGGAGGCGCAGGCGGCCTTCGAGGCCGTGGTGGCGGCCCTCGACCGCAATTCCGGCACCTATGCGGAGATGGCCGACCCCGTCAGCGGCACCTATCTCGGCAACCTGCCCCAGGGCCTGACCCACCTCGCCCTGATCCAGGCCGCCGCCACCCTGTCGGGGATGGACCTCTGACCGCGCGGGGCGGGAGCTTTGGTCGCAGATCCGACCCCCGCCCTGCCGCGTTGCCAGCGGGCACGACAGGAGACGCACAGCGCATGGCCAAAAGCACCGACAAGACCGCCGATGTGACGACCTACACCCTCAAGCAGGCGCTCGCCGCCAAGGTCGGCGATCACGTCGAGATCGCGGTGGAAGCCGAGGACGGCACCACCTTCAAGATCCTGGCGACCGCCGACCAGCTCGACGCCCTGACCGGCGACCTCGAAGGCATCCTCGAAGCCGACGACGCCACGGCCTGAGCGGCCGCCGGCTCCGTGGTCATCCGCCCGGACGATCACGGAGCCGGCCCGTCCGTCCCCCCAATCCGCAAGGCTCCCGCCCGATGACCATCGATCCCCGCGCCGCCGGCCCCCGGCCGCCCTTCCCCGGCGACCAGCAGCAGGCGCGGCCGGGACTGACCTCGCGGATGCGCCCCGCTCCCGACCACGGCGAGACGAGCTATGTCGGCAAGGGGTTGCTGACCGACCGGGTCGCGCTGGTGACGGGCGGCGATTCCGGGATCGGCCGCGCGGTGGCGATCGCGTATGCCCGCGAGGGCGCGGACGTCGCGATCTCCTACCTGCCCGTCGAGCAGACGGACGCCGAGGACACGGCCGAATGGGTGCGCAAGGCGGGCCGGCGCGTTCTGCTCCTGCCCGGCGACCTGCGCGACCCCGTACATTGCCGGGCCCTCGTGGACCGCACGGTGGCGGAGTTCGGCGGCCTCGACATCCTGGTCAACAACGCCGCCGCGCAGGTGGTGAACGACGCCCTCGACGACGTGACGCCGGAGGACCTCGAAGGCTCGTTCCAGGCCAACGTCTTCGCGATGATCTACCTTGCCCAGGCCGCCGTGCCGCACATGAAGCCGGGCTCGGCCATCGTCAATTCCACGAGTCAGCAGGCGAAGATCGCCGACAAGACCATGCTGGTCTACGCCGCCACCAAGGGCGCCATCGCCAGCCTGACCATCGGCCTCTCGAACCTGCTGGCACCCCAGGGCATCCGGGTGAACTGCGTGGCGCCAGGCCCGGTCTGGACGCCGATCCAGCCCATCGTGAAGAGCCCGGAGCAGATCGAGTCGCTCGGCGCCGACACGCCCCTCGGCCGCGCCGGACAGCCAGCCGAACTCGCGCCGGCCTACGTGCTGCTGGCCTCGCGGGAGGGCAGCTACATGAGTGGCGCCCTGGTGCCGGTCACGGGTGGGACGCCGATGTATTGAGAGCGCGGGAGGACACGAGAGACGGTGTCCGCGATCATTTCCGGGAATGATCGTTCGTGCTCCCGGAGGGCGGAAGATGCGTGGCGGCCATCGATGTCCGGCGATTTCGACCGTCGATGACGGTGGCCAGGCCGGATTCGATGAAGGCCGAGCGGGTCAGGCCGCGCGCCTCGGCAGCCTCGTCGGTCTGCCATAGCACAACCTGATCGACGGTCATGGTCACGCGCAGGCACTCGGACAGAAGCTGCGCGGGTAGACGAATTGCGGAAGGCCCGCGGGATCCTCGGATGTCCGGCTCGCAGAATGGAGCCCATGCTGCGCACTTCGGGCCGAGCGCCCGGACTCACCGCCCATCCTTCAGGAACGCCTCCGCGCTGCGCAGGCTCAGCGCCATGATCGTCAGCGCCGGGTTGGCGGCGAGCGAACTCGGGAACGTCGAACCATCGCAGATCCAGAGGTTCGGGACCTCGAAGCTGCGCCCGAACGGATCGACCACCGCCGTGTCACCGTCGCGCCCCATGCGGCAGGTGCCGATGGTGTGGGCCACGCGCTCCAGGGTCCAGATGTCGGTGGCGCCGGCCGCCTCCCAGATTCGCTGGAGGAAGCGTGTGGCGTGGGCGTTCAGGCGCCGTTCGTTGGGACCGTAGCCGAAGCTGATCGCGGCCTTGCGCATGCCCAGTGCATCGACCTCGTCCGACAGCGTCAGCACGTTGGCGTCGCAGGGCAGCGTCTCGCCGTTGATGCCGATGCCCGCCATGTGGTTGTAGCGGGCAAGCTGGTCGGCGAGCGCCCGGCCCCAGAGCTTGCGGCCCCGCGCCAGGGAATTGGCGAAGGTGAGCGGCACGACGCCCAGACTCTGAACGAGGTATCCGCCGGCGAAATCCGCATCCGCCGGGCGGACCATGTCCTCTGTGATGAGCGCGGATGGGTAGCCCTTGTTCATCCGCATCTCGGGCGCGAAGGTACCCCAGACCTGCGTGGCGACGTGGCCCATGTAGTTGCGCCCGACCTGTCCGCTGCCGTTGCAGAGCTCCAGATGCAGGAGCAGCCGGGCGGATTCGACCGAACCGGCGCAGAGGAAGACGTTGCGGCAGGGCTGGCGGTGATCGACCCCGTCGCGCCGGTAGATCACCGCCGTGATGCGTCCGTCCCGGGCCCGCTCGATGCCGTGGACCCGCGAATCCGCCCGGATCTCGGCGCTGTGCCGGACGGCCAGCGGCAGATAGGTGACGTCCATGCTGGTCTTGGCGCCAGTCCGGCAACCCTGGTGGCAATAGCCGCAATTGATGCAGCCGGGCCGCGTCGCGCCGCCCCCTTGCGCGAAATCCCGGGAGACCACCGCCGCCGGCGCATCGGCGCAGCGCACGCCGAGCTTCTCGCAGGCTTGCGCCATGATCTCGGCCGGCGCGTTGCGGGCGACGGGGTGCAACGGATAGCTCCGGCTCGCATCCCAGGGATAGGCCTGCGGCCCGGAGACGCCGATGAAGGCTTCGACCCGCTCGTAGAACGGCAGCAGTTCGGCGTAATCGAGGGGCCAGTCGACGCCCTCGCCGGTCTCGGTGTGCAGGCACAGGTCGCGGGCATCGGCCCGGGGCGTGAAGGCGCCCCAGTGCAAGGTCGAGCCGCCGACACCGGTGCCGCTGTTGTTGCCGCCGAAGGCCTCGGGCGTCGAGCCGCCGCTGAGGCGCTCCTCGGTCCAGTAGATCTCGTCGGCGAGCGTCTCGTCGAAGGCGAAATGCTTCGGATCGAAGTTCGGCCCGGCCTCCAGGGCGACGCAGGTGAGCCCAGCCTCGGCCAGCCGTAACAGAAGGGGCGCGCCGCCGGCGCCCGTGCCGATCACCACCGCGTCCACTTCCTGCGCGGTTGGGTGGCGACGCATCGCATCGAGGTTCATCGGGCGGACTCCGGGGCAGCTTGCGGTTCCCACGGCTCGCGCCGGCCGATGCCGACCGCATGAAACCCGGGCAGGGGGTCTGTGTCGCCGCCGGCGCCGATGCCGCTGAAGCCGATGCGGGCGAGCGCCGCCGGATGGGCGAGGTAGGTGCGAGCCACATCCGCGCGCAGATCCTCGAACCAGAGGCCCATCTGCTCGGCATCGAGAGCGCCGGCCACGGCGCCGTCATCGAGACTGCCGAGCACGGCATCCTGCGCGTCGGCGTCGAGGACAACGAAGGGCCTGCCATGGGTGGAACGCGCGGCATCGTCCAGGGTCCGCAGGGCGAGGCGGTAGGCCTCCGGATCGGGCGGAAGCTTGGCGAAGCGCCAGCCGTCGCCGGTCCCGCTCGCCAGCCGGGCGTCGATGCGGGCGGCAAGGTCGATGAACCCCGCGCCATCCTGCGGGAGCACCCGGGCGCAGGCCGCGCGCAGGATCGCGAGACCGACCGGATCGAGGGCCCGGGGCTGATAGGCCGAATCGTCGGGCTGCGCCCGTTGCAGCAAGGCCGTGCGCAGGCGTGCGTTGACGCGTTCCGAGCGGATCAGCGCCGCGTAGGCCTCCGGGATGACGGGGGCGGACACCGCCTCGTGCGCCGGCCCGGCTAGGAGCGAAAGCACGGCCTCCGCCACCGCCTCCGGGCGCTCCAGGGGGATGAGGTGGCCGGTGCCCTCCAGGGTGACCAGCCGGTGCCGGGCGAGGTGCGGCGCGGTCAGGGCGGCCTGAGCCGGTGCGCCGAGGTCGGCATCCTCAGCACCCGCCAGGATGACGGCCGGGCTGCGCAGGATTCCGATGCGGCCGCTCCAATCCTCGCGGGCGCCTCCGGTGAGCCACGCCTTCCAGGCCTCGGGATTCGCGCGCAGCACGTCCGCCACCGCCTCGGCTTTTCGCGCAGCCTCAAGGGGAGCGGAGACATTCGCCTCGATGAAGGCCTGCGCCTCCCGCGTCCGGGTCGCGACGTCCGCGTCGATCCAGGCGACCATCGCGGCGCGCCTGTCCTCGCTCATCGGTTCGGGCGCGGGGGGCGAGCCGGCCAGGAGCACGAGGCCCACCAGCCCGTCGAGGCCCGCGGTTTCATCCTCCGCCCGACGGGCCACCGCGAGAGCGACCTTGGCGCCCATGCTGTTGCCCGCGAGCAGCCAGCGCCGGGGGGCGGCCGCACGGATGCGGGCGACCACCGCATCGGCCATCGCAGCGACATCCGCACCGGGAGCGGCCGCGTCCGCGCCGAAGCCAGGCAGGTCGAGGGCGATGCAGGTCACCGCGCCGGCGAGCCGCTCCGCCACCGCGTCGAACGCGCGGGCGCTGCCGCCGAGATAAGGCAGGGCGAAAAGAACCGGGGAATCGGGCGTGTGGTTCGTCATGACCTGGAACGTTGCGCGCGGAAGGTGCGCTTCAAGCCGGATCCGACGCGGCGTTCGGAAGCAGAGCAGGACCGGAACGATCTGACGATCCCGGAGATCGACTGAAAAAGGCCCCGGTTTTACAAGTCTTTCCGAGACTTTCGTCGCTTCCGACGCACGCTGTCCCGCCGGTATCCACGGCCCGAACCGCATCACGTTTTCGTGAGCGAAGGATGCCCGACATTCATCCCGGAAACGCGAAGGGGCCGCGCCAGTCGGCGCGGCCCCCCTGCATCGCCGGTGCTCGGGTTCAGGCGATGGTGCCGTAGCCGAAGGTGCCGTCGTTGAGGACGGCACGGTTCTCGACCAGCCCGTACTGCAGGTAGTGCTGCATCGGGTTGAGCCCCGCCTGCGCCACGTCGCCGTTGACCGCAAGGTATTCCGAGCTGTCGAAGTCGGCGGAGGGGTCGCGGCCCTCCTTCCAGCCGTAGGTGTCGTAGTGGGCGAGCGGATTGATGCCCGCCGCCGCGACGTCGCCGTAGGCCGCGAGATACCCCTTGGTGTCGAACACCGCGTTCGGATCGCGGCCTTCCTTCCAGCCATAGGTGTCGAAGTGCTGGCGCGCGAAGGCGAGGGTGTCGCCGCCGTCGAGGGTCGCGACCTGCGCCACGTCGGCGTTGGCCAGGAGGTAGAACTCGGCGTCGAACCCGCCCTTGATGTTGCCGGTGAGGCCGACCGCATCGAAGATGGCGCGGCCTTCGGCCTGACCGTATTCGAGGTAGTGCGTCAGCGGGTCGAGACCGGCCGCCTTCACGTCCGTGTTGCGGGCGAGATAGAACTGGGTGTCGAAGTTTACGCCCGGGTCACGGCCTTCCTTCCAGCCATCCGCGTCGTAGTGGCTCAGCGGGTTGAGGCCCGCCTTGGCGACGTCGGTATAGGTCGCGAGATAGCCCTTGGTGGAGAAGTAGGCGTTCGGATCGCGGCCCTCGGCGGCGCCGTAGGCGGCGTAGTGCGCGTCCGCGTCCTGGCCGGCGGCGAGAACGTCCTTGTTGCGGGCGAGGTAGAAGAGGTCGTCCACCAGCCGGTTGCCGTCGTCGAGCACCACCGTGGTGTCGGAGAACTGGATGCGCTCGAAGCCGCTGATGGCGTCGCGTCCCTCCGGCCCGGTGACGATGGTGAAACCGCCCGCCTGCGTCACCTGCGCATCCGCCAGGGCGGTCGCGAAGATCAGCGTGTCGTTCTGGTTGGCGCCGCCGGGGCCGGAACCGCCGATCAGGATGTCGTCGCCCAGGCTGTTGTAGATGATGTCGTCGCCCGCCCCGCCCTTGAGGACGTCGCTGAAGGCCGTGCCGCGCAGGGTGTCGGCCCCGTCGGCCCCGGTGTTGGCGACGCCGCGCTGGAGCACGGCGTCGGTGCGGGCGGCGAGGTTCTGGATGCGCAGGTCACCGGCCGGACCGGTATCGGCGGTGCCGTAGGGCGTCGTGGCGTGGAAGGCCTTGAGGTACTCGGCGAGCGCGTCCTGCTCCGAGCCCTTCACCGCGAAGGTCTCGGTGTCGGGCAGCGAGACCGG
This sequence comes from Methylobacterium sp. FF17, assembly GCF_025813715.1. Classification (NCBI taxonomy): domain Bacteria; kingdom Pseudomonadati; phylum Pseudomonadota; class Alphaproteobacteria; order Hyphomicrobiales; family Methylobacteriaceae; genus Methylobacterium; species Methylobacterium flocculans. The sequence goes on along the minus strand of NZ_CP107532.1, from coordinate 5,013,716 downwards.
GCTGGCGTCGCGCAGCGCGACCTTGTTTTCGCCATAGGCCGGGAAGGGGTAGTTGTCGCCGCCCAGTCCCGGCGCCGTGGCGGTGCCGGTGGCCAGGAAGTCGAGGGTCACCACCTTGATGGCGCGGCTGGCGTCGCCCACCACCTGCCCGTCCTGCACCAGGGTGTCGAGGATCCGCCCGTCCGCGTCGATGATCGCGGCCGAGACGATGCGCTGCCCCTCGCGGGTGACATTGCCGTTCAGGTCCAGCGTCTGCGCCTGCTTGGTAGCGTCGAAGCTGTAGGAGATGCCGCCCACCTGGGTGAACTGGCCCGGCGTCGCGCCCGGCGCCACGGCGGCGACGCCGTGCTCCAGGACGCGCTCCAGCTCCGCGGCGGTCACGGTGACGACCGCGAGGTTGTTGTTGAAGCGCAGCGAGTTGGTGACGTCGAGCTGCGAGATGTCGCCGGCCTGCTTGCCCGCGGACAGGTTCGCCGCGGGGGGAAGCTCGGCGGTACCGCCACCGGCCGTGGAGAAGGAGCCGATCGAGTCGCGGATGCCGCCGCCGTTCTTGATCGAGACCGTGACGCCGGCATCGAACTGCTTGGCGTACCAGAGGTTCGCGTCCGACGAGAGGTCACCGAGGTTGGTCTCCTCGGTGCGGACCTCGCCGCGCCGGCCCTCCAGATAGACGCTGCTGCGCCCGAGGATGTTGCCGTCCTGCTGGCGGATCACGTCGGCGATGCCGGCGGTCTCCTGCACGCCGTCGTTGTTGGCATCCAGGCCCTCGATCACCTCGCGGACGAGGAAGCCCTTGCTGCCGGGGGTGAAGGCGGCGGCCGTCGAGCCGTAGAGCTGCGTCACGGTGGCGTCGTCCACCGCCACGGCGCCGCTGGTAGCCGAGTTCACCGAGTCGCGGATGACGTTGCCCTGATCGTCGAAGGTGACGGTGAGGCGGCCGACATAGGAATACTCGGAGGCGGTGTTCACCAGGGCGAGGGTCTGGCCGCTGGCATTGGTGAAGAATTGCGGGTAGGTGCCGCCGGCCGTATCGCCGGAGAGCAGGCGGTCGTCGCCATCGGCGAGCAGGGTGTGCGAGCCGCCGCCGATGAGCACGTCGACGTTGCGCAGCAGGGGCGCCAGCGCCTGCTCGTTGGCGAGCTGCTGCAGGTGCGTGCCGACGACGACCTTGTTCAGGTCCGGGTTGGCGGCGAGGACCCGGTCGACCTCGGCGTTGATCTGCTCGGCGAGCAGCGCGATGTTGTCCTGGCCGTTGAAGCCGTCCACCGTGACGTTGCCGAGCGTCGTCAGCAGCGGCTCGAGCTGCGTGGTGGCGCCAACGAAGGCGATCTTCTCACCGTTCTCCACGAGGATGGTGGATTTGGCGATCTTGTCCGCGCCCGTGCCGGTCTGGGTCGAGGTCGGGCCGGTCTGCGCGAAGGTGGCGTTCGCGACGTTCGCGTTCACGAGGCCCGAGAGCGCGGCTTCGCGGGAGAAGTTCAGGTTGGTGGAGAGGTAGGGGAACTGGGCGCCGACCCAGGTGTCGTCGGCGTTCCCGGCGGTGGTGCCGAGGTTGGCCGCGATGATGTTGGCAACTTCGGTGGGCCCGGAATCGAACTCGTGGTTGCCGAACACCGCCGCCTGGACGCCGATGATGTTCTGGATGGTCACGTCGGCCCGGCCGACCGAGGCCGTGAGCTTGGTGTAGGCGGCCGAACCGCTGAGCCCGAAGAGCTGGTTGTAGACGCCGTTATAGGTCGCGGCGAGCTGCGGGTCGGCGCCGGCGATGAAGAACGGGCTCGGGATCCAGCCGTCGCCCGTGGAGAGGGTGATGGAGTTCGGGGTCGAATCCTCGAGCTTGTCGACGATGGCGGCGAAGTTCGCCGCGCGCTGCGTCGCGAGGAGACCCGCCTCCCAGTCGGAGGCGTGCAGGATCTGGAGCGTATAGGTCATGGCCGGCGGGGTCTCCGTCGTGAAATCGAGCTGGTCCTGGGGCAGGCCCGCGAAGGTGTTGCCGGCGGCGTCGAGGAGAGCGCCCGCCGGGAGGATGACGTCGTAGGCGGTGCCGGCCTTGAGGTCGGTGCCTGGGTTGATGGTCACGGTCGTGCCGCTGATCGAGACCTGGCTGGCATCGGTGACGGCGATGGAGCGGGTGTCGCCGGCGCCGTCCGTGAGGGTGATGGCGCCCGTGCCGGCGCGCACCGCCTCGCTGAAGCTCAGACCGATGTTGGCGCCGACGGCCACGCTCAGGGTGTTGTCGGCCGGCGTCGCCGCCAGGAGGCGGGGCGCGGTCTGGTCGAGGCTCAACCCGACGAGGATGGGGTCGTGGTCGGACTCGCGGGCCGGCGTCAGGCCGTCGAAGTAGGCCGCGGAGCGGCCGAAATCGAGGTTGTAGTCGATGGCGTCGGCCTCGTCGGCGTTGATGTGCCACTCGGTGACGCCGGTGACCTGACCGTTCAGGCTGCCATTGGCCAGAGCGTGGTCGAGGGCGCCGTAGGCCCCGTCGAAGACGTAGGAATAGGGGTTGGCGAGGCGATCCTCGGCGAGGTTGGTGAAGCCGCCGGCCTTGAGGACGTCGAGGGCGTCTTCCTTGATGTAGGCGTTGAAGTCGCCGAGCAGGACGACGTCGCTGTCCGGCGTACCCGTGGGCTTGAGGGCGAGCCACTCCTTGAGGGCGGTGGCGGCGAGTTCGCGCTGCTGCTGCCAGCCGCCCTGTCCGTCGCCCTGGTCGGCATCGGCTCCCGTGCCGGCCCCGCTCTTCGACTTCAGGTGGTTGATGACGGCGGTGAAGTCCTCGCCGGTGGCGGTCTCGCGGAAGGTCACCGCGAGCGCGGCGCGGCTGGTGTTGGCGCCGTTGAAGATGTGGCCGATCGTGCTCTGCTGGAGCAGGGCCGGATCGAAGGCCTGGACATCCGTGTCGTCGAGCTTCTCGATGGTGGTGTTCAGCGCCACCGAGACCTTGCTCGGCTTGTAGACGAAGCCCACCGCGATGGCGTCGCCGCCGAGGAACTGGCCCTGGTCGAGCTGATCGCCCGGCCGGACCCAGTCGTAGGTGCCGGCTCCTGCCCGGGCATTGAGCTGGCCGACGAGGTATTCGAGCGCGTTGCCGGGATTGCCGGGCTGGAACTGGTTCTCGAGTTCGGTGAGGCCGAACACGTCGGCGCCGGAGGCGATCACCGTGGTGACGAGCTTCTGGGTCTGGCGGTCGAACTCGGCCGTGGTGTTGGCCCCGCGCGGGTCGAGGCCGATGGCGGTCTTCACGCCCGAGGCGCTGCCGTCGCTGTCGAGCGTCCGGAAGTAGTTCAGCACGTTGAGGCTGCCGACCTTCAGGCTGCCGCCGACATCGTCGGGGGCGGCGGTGCGCGGGTTGGCCTGCGCGAAGGCGTTGTCGCCGTCCTCGATCGCCCGGACACGGTAGGCACCGGCCGGGCCGTAGCCGAGCACGCCGGTCAGCCCCGTCACGGTGTCGCCCATCCGGGGCGCGGTGGCGGTCCCGTAGGTCGGGCCGAAGCCGTCGAGGAGTTCGACAGGCTGGTTCTGGACGTTGAGCCCGTCATCGTAGGTGATCGAGCGGGCCGCCACCTGCGCGAGGTAGGCCGCGTAGTTGGCGCTGTCGGGCTCGAACTCGTTGGTGAAGGTCTCGGGGCGCGCTCCCGCAGCGAGGCGGATCTCGTTGAAGCGGTCGAGGTTGAACTGCTCGGTGACGGTCAGGGTCTGGCCGAGCTTGACCAGCATGCCCTCGTAGCGCTCGAGGTCGGGCTGCGCCGTGGTGCCGGTGCCGATCGTGGCGGCGGCCGGCAGGTCGACCGAGGCCGCGGAGGCCTTCAGGGCCGCCGCCGAGACAGCGCCGGCCTGAACGATCTGGAGGCCGGCCGCGTCGGTGACCGAGATCTGCGTCTCGCCGCTGAACTCGCCGACGACGCCGGTGATCCGGACCCGGTCGCCCTCTTGGACGTCCCTCAGCAGGGTGCCCGCGCCCTCGTAGACGAACACGCCCTCGGAGGTGAGGAGATTGCCGTCCGCGTCCGTAGCCTCTTCCTGGAGGTAGAACCCACCGAGATTGCGCTTGGCGTCGGCATCGCCGTTCTGGAAGTCGCCGACGACGATGGCCTCGATCGTGACGGTGCGACCGACGAGCGTGCTCGCGCTCCCGGAACCCTGCACGGCCGAGATCAGGGTGACGTCGTCGTTGAGGATGGTGCCGGTGGCGGTGGTCCCGCTGGTCGCCAGGGCGGCGGTGATGCCGCTCTGGCTGGCGGTGGCGCCGGTCAGCGTCACCGTGAAGGCCTCGTCGGCCTCCGGCAGGGTGTCGCCCTGGACCGTGACGGTGACGACGGCCGAGGTCGCGCCGGCCGGGATGGTGCCGGAGACGGTGGCCGGCAGAGTGGGCGCACCGGCGAAGTCGGCGCTGTCCGCCCCCGCGAGGTTCGCCGTGAAGGCGAGGCTGCCCAGCGTGCCGCCCGTGCGCTCCACCGTGAAGGCGAAGGTCGTGGTGCCGGTGTCACCCTCGGCCTGGGCGAGGGTGAGGGAGCCCGGCTGAAAGGCCAGGGTCTGGGTGTAGCCCTGGGGCAGGGCGGCGTAGAGGGTCGCGCCCCCGCCGGCCTCGTTGGCGGTCACCAGGAGGGGCGTGCCCGTGGGGTTGCGGTCGGCGGCGATGAAGGTCAGCACCTCCGGGCCGAGATCGGCGGTGACGCCCGCGAGCGGCGGCACGTAGGACACGTAGGACGCCGTCTCGGGATCGGTCACGTCGTAGACGAGGACGCCGCTCTGGCGCTCCAGGCCGACGAAGGCGTAGGTGCGGCCGTTGACCGTGCCGACGGTGACGCCCTCGGGCTCGGGCCCCTTGTTGTCGGAGCGGTCGTCGGGGGTGTTGGCCACGACCTGATCGTTGTTGAAGCGCTCGGGCGCCAGCGCCGCGAAGATCTTCTCGAACTCGCCGCCGGTCTCGCGCACCTTGGTCAGCGAGTTGTCGGCCTCCTGCCGGAAGATCGAGATGCCGCGCCCGCCAAGCGTGTGGAGCTGGTCGATAAGGCCGTCGCCGTTGGTATCGCCGGTGCGCAGCAGGACGTTGAGGCGGGCATAGGCCGGGTCGGCCTTCAGCGCCTGTAGTTCCGGGGAGAGGCGGGTGTTGGCGATGCTGGAGAGGCGCGCCACGTCCGCCGAATCGTCGCTGCCGCCGATGACGCGCTGGTCGCCCTCATTGGCGGTGATGACGTAGTTCACGCCGTTCACCGAGAAGCTGGCGGCGGCGTCGGGCTGGAGCAGCCCGTAGATCGGCGTACTGGCGGGCGTGCTGGCGATGCGGATCGAGGCCGTATTGCCCGTGCCGTCGCGGTCGGAAGCGTCGAACTCGTTACCGGCCAGCGAATGGTTCACCGACCCGAGGGGCTGGATCGCGATCGGCGCGGTGCCCGGGTTGGCGAGGTCGATCACCGCGAGGCCGTTGACCTCCTGCAGGGTCACGTAGGCGAAGCGGTTGTCGGGCGAGAGGGTGATGTATTCGGGCTCGATATCGGCGGAGGCCGCCTTGCCGGCGGTGACCGCGAGGCCCTTGGCGCGCAAGGCCGCCTCGCTGCCGTCGAGGGCGCCGAAGCCCACCGTGGCGCTGACGATCGCGGCGGCCGCGCCCCCGGAGAGATCCAGGATCGAGACGCTGCCCACGGGGTTGCTGGCGGTGGTGAACTGCTCGCCCTCGTTGGCGACGAGGAGCTTCGTGCCGTCTGCGGTGAAAACGATCTGGTCGGGGCCGATGCCGACCGTCACCGACTTCAGCAGGGTGCCGGACTGGTCGAACAGGGCGACGCGGCCGGGCTGGTCGCCGGTCGCGTTGGCGTAGGCCACGGCGACGAGGCCGTTGGAGACCGCCACCGAGTTCACCGCACCGTACTGCTCGAGGGTGGCGAGCTGGATCTCGCCGGACTTCGCCATCTGCCCGTCCGCGCCGATGCCGACGATCTCGATGCGGTTCTCGTTGGTGTTCTGGATGTAGAGGCTGGCCGTGGTGCGGTCGTAGGCGACCACCTCGGCATTGGCGCCGGCGGTCGTGGCCGGGTCGTTGGTGGTGGCGTAGCTCCCGAGCCGCACGAGTTGCAGCGCGTCGGTGCCGGTGGGCGGCGTGGTCGCGGTGGCGCCCTGGTTCCCCTGGAGCGAGGCCGCCGCATCGAACACCGCGACGCCGTTCACGGTGAAGGACGCGTCATCGTTCACGATCGTGCCGATCGCCGCGCCATCCGCCACCGTGGCGCCGACGACGTTCGCCACCCGGAGCGCAAGGGTCTCGCTGCCCTCCGCGAGTGTGTCGCCGGTCACCGGCACGGTGATCGTGGCCGTGGTGGCGCCGGCCGCGATGGTGCGCCCGGTCAGCACCGTGGCAGAGTAATCGGAGCCCGCAGTCGCGGTCCCATCGGCGGTGGCGACGTCGAAGCTGACGCCGCCGTCCGGGGCGGGCGCGCTCAGCGTGACGGTGAAGGTCAGGCTGGCGTTGCCGGCATTGCCCTCGACGACGCGCGCATCGGCGATCGACAGGGTGGGCAGGGTCACCGCCGCGCTCTCGCTCGACACCGCGATGTCGTCGATGCCGACCCACTCGTCGTTGCCCACGGCGTTGGTGGTCAGGATGCGGACCTGGAGCCCCGCCGCGCCATTCGCCTCGGCCGGCAGGGTGACGCTGACGGGGGTCACCTGCGTGGCGGTGTTCTGCGTGCTCGCATCCGCGATGAAGCCGGGGGCCACGTTCTTCCAGGCGCCGCCGTCGATCCGGTACTGCACGGCGACGGGCTGGACCGCGTTGTCCGCCGAGCCGTCGATGTCGCGGGCGTTGAAGGCGACCACCACGTCCCGGCGCCCCGTGGCGTCGAGGTAGAGCACCAGGTTCGGCGCGTCCGCCGTGGCGGAGCCCTGCAGGGCGATGGTCGGGTCGGATAGGGCGAATTCGGCCACACCGCCGTTGCTCAGGGTGTTGGGATTGGTCTGGTTGGCGAGGACGTCGACGTCGTCGGACGCGCTCGAACTGGTGGTCAGGGTCTGCGGATCGGCCCCCGTGCTGGTGGCGACGTTCTGACCCAGGTAGCCGACGATGCCGGGCACCCGGCTCCAGTCGTCGTTCGTCGTGATCGCACCGGCATCGGTCCAGGCCTGGAGGAGCGGACCGGTCGCGAGGACATGCGGCGTCGTGGTCATGCGGGCACTCTGCGGTGGGTGAAGCGCCGGTATCCGGCGAATGTCGTGTGAGCCCGCATGGCCGAACACCCGCGCACATGGCGGAGCGGCGGGCGCGCAGATGCCGCAATCCCAGAGGACCGACGACATCTTCGCACCAGGATCACCCAAGCTCACGCCGCAGATAGATCGCGCATGTGACACTTGGATGAAACGTCGTTCGGCGTATTGTCCGCCCGGCCTTATTCGTCGGCAAAGTCATATGGGAGACGCGCAGAGAACATCGTCTCCCATCTCATGACGAAAGAGTGCGTTTTTCCTTCGTCGTTGCCGGACACAGGCGGCGGATGACGCAGGAGACGGCCGGACTACCGCCCGTTCCTCTGAAAGACCAGTGTGCGCTGCGCTCAGAAGTCCGAGTTGCCGGGCGGGCACGATCCCTCAGCCGACCCGCGCGTCGGGCCCGGCCGCGCGGCCATAGGCCTGCAGGGCCTCGAAGACGCGCAGGCTCGCGGCGAGGTCGGCGGTGCTCACCTGCGCGAAGACTTCGGCCCGCAGGGCCGCGAGTTCGGCCTCCATCCGCGTCACGACGGCCGTGCCGGCGGGCGTCAGGCTGATCACCTTGGCGCGGCGGTCGGTGGGGTCCTCCCGGCGGAGCGCGAGGCCCGCCTCGCAGAGCTGGTCGAGGAGGCGCACCAGCGACGGACCCTCGATGCCCACCGCCTCGGCCAGGGCATTCTGCCGGGGGCCGTCGAGGCGGGCGATCAGGATCAGCGGAACCGCAGTGGCATCCGAGAGCCCGTGCGCCTCCATGACGGCGTTGGCGGCGCGACGCCATTGCCGGCCTGCGAGCAGGAGCGTGTGGGTGTAGGCGAGGCGGAGCCGGTTCAGGTCCAAGTCCGGATCGAAGTCCGGGTCCAGGTCCGGATCCACGTCCCTGCCGGGGCTTTCCGCCGGAATTCCAGCAGGCGTTCTGGGCGGCACGCGCGTCTCCCGGAACCATTGACCGGCAGGGCCGGACTTCAATTGCGTCCGCATAGTTAGGCTGCAAACCATTTGATCGCAAGCGGACATCGTCGTATCACGATGCCGGCATGCGTCTCGTCGTCGGGCGGCCTGCCGCCACGCCGTGGCCGGCACCGGACCTTGATTGATCCGACGAGACGTAAGAAGGACTGACGATGAGCGCTGCCGACGATCTCCCCTTCACCATCTCGCCGCATCCGGGTCCGGTCTCGCCGGAGCGCCGGGCCGACCTGCTGGTCGATCCCGGCTTCGGCCGGGTATTCACCGACCACATGGTGACGATCCGCTACGTCGAAGGGCGCGGCTGGCACGATGCCCGCGTGGAGGCGCGCGCGCCGATCTCCCTCGATCCGGCGGCGGCGGTGCTGCACTACGCCCAGGAGATCTTCGAGGGGCTGAAGGCCTATCGCACGGCCGACGGCGGCGCCGCCCTGTTCCGGCCGGAGGCCAACGCCCAGCGCTTCCGGCTCTCGGCCGAGCGCCTGGCGATGCCGCCGCTGCCCGACGCGGTCTTCGTCGAATCGGTCAAGCAACTGGTCAGCGCCGACCGGAACTGGATCCCGTCGAGCGAGGGCGGCAGCCTGTACCTGCGCCCCTTCATGATCGCCAGCGAGGTGTTCCTCGGGGTCAAGCCGTCGTCGGAATACCTCTACCTCGTCATCGCCTCGGCGGTGGGCGCCTACTTCAAGGGCGGCTCCGAGACCGTGACGGTGTGGGTCTCGCAGGACCAGACCCGCGCCGCCCCCGGCGGCACCGGCGCGGCGAAGTGCGGCGGCAACTACGCCGCCAGCCTGCGCGCCCAGGCCGCCGCCCTGGAGCATGGCTGCGCCCAGGTCGTGTTCCTCGACGCGATCGAGCGCCGCTGGGTCGAGGAACTGGGGGGCATGAACATCTTCTTCGTCTTCGACGACGGATCGATGGTGACCCCGCCGCTGAGCGACACCATCCTGTCGGGCATCACCCGCGACTCGATCCTGACCCTGGCGCGGGCCGACGGCCTCACGGTGGCCGAGCGGCCCTATTCCATCGACGACTGGAAAGCCGATGCCGCGAGCGGACGCCTGCGCGAGGTCTTCGCCTGCGGCACCGCCGCCGTGATCACACCGGTCGGGACCGTGCGAGGCCCGGAGGGCGAATTCTCGGTCTCGGACAACGTCGCCGGCCCGGTCACGAAGCGCCTGCGCTCGGCGCTCGTCGACATCCAGCGCGGCCAGGCCCCCGACCCGCACGGCTGGGTCACGCGGGTCTTCTGAGCGCCGCTCGGGCGAGCCGGGGCCGCGCAGCCCCGGCCCGACCGGCACCCCTCAGGGCAGGGCGGCGCGCTTGCGCAGGATCAGGTCGCCCCGGAACAGGAACTTCTGGGCACGCTTGCCGGTGTCGACCTCGGTGGTGAAGACGTTGCCGCGGCTGTCCACCGCGAGGTTATGGACCCAGTGGAACTCGCCCGCCATGCGTCCGTTGCGGCCGAAGGCGCCGAGCACCTCGCCGGTCTGGCGGCTGAGCGTACGGACTTCGTTGTTGGCGCCGTCGGCGTTGAGAAGGTAGCTCTGGTCCGGGTCCGGCCAGAGGGCCACCTCCCAGACCGCCCCGTTGGCGCGGGTGCCCTTCTCCACGAAGAACTCCTTCACGAAGCTGCCGTCGCGGCGGAAGACCTGCACGCGATTGTTCGTGCGGTCGCAGACGTAGACCAGCCCGTCGCGGGCGACCTGCACGCAGTGGACGGGGTTGCGGAACTGCTGCGCGGGCGCGGCGGCCGGGTCGTAGGCCGGCAGGGTCTCGTCCGTCGGCGGCTTTCCGTAGGCGCCCCACATCCGCTTGAACGCGCCGGTCTCGGCGTCGAACACGATGACCCGGTGGTTGAAGTAGCCGTCGGCGACGTAGAGTTCGTTGGTCTCGGGATCGACCTGCATGGCGGCGGGCTTGCCGAGGCGGGTGGTGTCGAGGCTGTTGGTCTGCGGCCCCTGGCGGCCGATCTGCAGCACGAACCGACCCTCGGCCGTGAACTTCAGGATCTGCCCGTCCGTCTCGCCGTTGCCGGCGAGCCAGACGAAGCCCTTGTGGTCGATATGGATGCCGTGCTCGTTCTGGGGCCACTCGTAGCCCGGGCCGGGCCCGCCCCAGCTGCGGATCAGCGTGCCGGCCTGGTCGAACACGAGCACGGGCGGTGCCGGGTGGCAGCACTTGGTGCGCGGCGGGTTCAAGCTCGCGGCCTTCTCGTCGTCGGTGAGCGAGCGCGGGCGCTGGACCACCCAGATCTGGTCCTGCGCATCGACTGCGACGCCGGAGGCCTGCCCCATGATCCAGTTGTTGGGCAGCGGCTTCGGCCAGGCCGGATCGACCTGGAAGGTAAGCGGGCCGGCACAAGCCAGACCCGCCCAGGCGACCGCCAGCACGGCCAATCCAAGCCGAAGTTTCATCTCGTCCTCCCGATGGACTTTGTTGTTGTCGCCAGTATCCGCGCGCCGTCTCGACGCGTCCAGCGATCACGAAGCCGGGAGGTGTCTGCGCCGGTGATTTGTCATGCTGAATCCGAGCAATCCCTGGGAGAGCGGATTTCGGCGCGACTCAGGCGCCGCGTGGGCTGGCGGAGACATCGCGCCAGGCGGAGAAGGTCGCCGCCTGGCCAGCGACCGACCCGTCCGGGCGGCGAAGCTGCCAGACCACGCCGTCCTCGATCCAGAAGCGGCGGCCCGACTTCGCGATCCGGACGCCGCGATAGCCGCACGCGAAGCCGTCGCGGGTGACCGCGTCGAGGAGGGCCTGGCGCGCGGCCCGCTCCGGCGCCTCGGCGGAGAAGCGCGAGGGCAGGCCGACGATCTCGTCCCAGGCATATTCGAAGCAGGCCTGCGCCGTCCGGTTGGCGTAGGTGAAGCACGGGTCGGCGCCGCCATCGTGGGCCAGAAGGGCGAAGGGGGCCTCCGCATAGGCCCAGGCCGCGTCCCGGGGCACCGGCGTCAGCTGCCGGCCGACGACGCGGGCATGGCTGTCCGCCAGGAGTTCGAAGAAGGCGGGGTCGCGGGCGCGATCGAGCCCCACGGTGGGAGACGGGTTCATCTTGGCTGCGTCCTCCGGGTGATCGGATGGCGGGGGTTCCTCAAGGCTCGGCCCTGATCCGCTCCATCAGGGCCGCGTCCGCGTAGCCGTCCGGCGTCAGGCTCCGGGCGGCCTGATAGGCCCGGATGGCCGCGCGCGTGCGAGGCCCCGGCTTGCCGTCGGCGCCGCCCGCCGGGAAGCCGAGTTCCGTGAGACGGGCCTGGAGCCCCTTGAGCGCCTCCGCGCTGGGCATGGCATCCGCGCGCGGCCAGTCCCGTGCGAAGGCCGGGGCACCGCGCAGGCGGTCGGACAGGTGGCCCACCGTGAGCGCGTAGGCCAGGGCCGTGTTGTAGCGCAGGATCATCCGGAAGTTCGGCTGGAGCAGGAAGGCGGGCCCCCGCGCCCCGGCGGGGACGATCAGGGTCGCGCGCGCGAACGGGTCCGTGGCCGCTCCGTTCGCCGCCCCTTCGTTCAGCGGTTCCACCCCGAGGGCGCGCCATTCGGCGAAGGTGCGCTCCGTACCCTCGTCGGCCAGCGCGTAGTCGAAGCCTTCGGGCAGGCGCGCCTCGCTGCCCCAGCGCTCGCCCGGGCGCCACCCCATCGCCCGCAGGTAGTTCGCCGTGGAGGCGAGGGCGTCGGGCACCGAGGTCCAGATGTCCCGCCGGCTGTCGCCGTCGAAATCCACCGCGTAGGCCTGGTAGACGGTGGGCATGAACTGCGTATGCCCCATGGCGCCGGCCCAGGACCCGGTGAGCGGCTCGGCCGGCGGCCGGTCCTGGGCCAGGATCTCCAGCGCCGCCACCAGTTCGCTCCGCCAGTAGGGCGCGCGGGGCGTGCCCGCGCAGGCGAGGGTCGCCAGGGAGCGCAGCACGGGACGGACGATGCCGGGATCGTCGAGCACGCTGCCGTAGGTCGATTCGACGCCCCAGAACGCCACGAGAACGTGCCGGTCGACGCCGTAGCGCGCCTCGATCGCCGCGAGGGTCGGAGCCAACGCCTGCAGCTTGGCGCGCCCGGCCTCGATGCGCGCCTCGGTGAGGTTGGCGTCGAGGTAGGCCCAGATCGGCTTGACGAACTCCGCCTGGTTCTGCGTCGCCGCGACGACCTCGGGATCGGGGGCGAGCTCCGAGAGCCGGCCCGCGACGGCCTCGGGGACGCCGCGCGCCCGAGCCTCGCGGGCGATGTCGCCGGGGCAGCCGGACGCGACCGGGGGCGCCGCCACGGGGTCGGCGGGCTCGGCCCGTGCCGCTACGCCGAGGGCCAGGTATCCGGCGGTCAGAAGGCTGGCGGTCAGGCCGAGGGGGCGACGGCGCATGCGGTTCGTCCTTTCGTCCGGCGCTCGCGGGGCGATGCGGGATCACGCTCGGGGATCCGCCCCGGCCGCGTCAACCAATCCTTGCCTCTTGCGCCGCTAAGGTCCGCGTCTTGCCATGGACGGAGCGCCGGAAGCAGGGTCCGGGGAACCTGGGATTCTCCGAGAGCTGCATGCCTTCGGAAGTCGAATGTCTTCACAAGTCGAACGTCTCGGAATGCCGAACGTCTTGGAAAGCCAGGGATCAGAGGGCATGACCATCGCACCCGATGCCGCGGTGTCCCAGCGCGAGAAGCCTCCCCGATGCTGATCGCCCTTATCCTGTTCGTCGGCGGCGGGCTCATCGGCTTCTACAGCCACGTCCTCATCGCATTCGGCTTGTCAGCCCTCGTGCTGCTCCTCTCGGCCACGGTCTGGGTGATCCGCGCGGAGGTATCGGTCGTGGGCGTCCTGGTGTTCTTTGCCCATCTCACCGCCCTGCAGGCGGGCTACCTCGTCGGCGCCTACCTGCGCATGCGCGCCAGTCCCGACAAGGAGAAATGAGGGCTCACCAGAACCAGACCGGTCCCTGGTTGAGGGCCAGGATCGGCACCCAGAGCAGAACCGCCGTCGCGCACAGCGCCAGGACCAGCGCCAGGGCCGGCCGCCGGCTCGATCGTGCACGGAATGTTTCGAAACGGGACATACGTGCTTCAACTCGGGACATGCGTGGCTGTATCCCGGGATCAACTGCACGCGGCGGGCCGGGTGCAGCGAAGACACGCTCGTTGACCCATTGCGCTCCGGCTGGGACGAGACACCGAAGCGTGACCAAATTTGCCGCAAAGAGGCTCGACTTAACCCCCCGTTTGTAGCCTTGGTCCGGCCAAGGGGCAGGGATCGGTCCATGCGGCGACACCGAGCGTCGCGGCATGCTCAAGGAGTTCTGGAATGATCGGCAGTGGGAAACGGACGCCGTGGGTCGCGGCGGCCTTCGTGGCGCTGGCCAGCCTGACGGGCGGGGCGCAGGCGGCGCAATGCGGCAATTCCGCCGCCGGCTTCGAAGCCTGGAAGCAGGATTTCGCCGAGGAGGCACGGGGCAAGGCGAGTGCCGCCAGCCTCGCGACCCTGATGGGCACCTCCTATTCGACCGCGACCATTTCGGCGGATCGGGGCCAGAAGAGCTTCAAGCTCTCCCTCGACCAGTTCCTCGCCAAGCGCGGCGGCAACACGATCGTGTCGCGCGGCCGGGCCCTGAAGGCCCAGAACGCGGCCCTGTTCGATGCGATCGAGCAGCGCTACGGCGTGCCGCCCGGCCCCCTCCTGGCGATCTGGGGTATGGAGACGGGCTTCGGTGCGGTGAAGGGCAACGTGAACACCCTCTCGGCCGTGGCGACCCTCGCCTATGATTGCCGGCGCTCGGCCTACTTCACCGACCAGCTCTACGCGGCCCTCACCCTGGTGGATCGCGGCGTCCTCAACGCGAACACGCGGGGTGCCGCCCACGGCGAGGTCGGCCACACCCAGTTCCTGCCCCGGAACGTCTTGACCTACGGGGTCGGCGGCAGCCTCGACAATTCGAGCAACGCCCTGAACTCCACGGCGAACTTCCTGAAGGGTCACGGCTGGCGGGCGGGCGCGGGCTACCAGCCCGGCGAGCCGAACTTCGCGGCGATCCAGGGCTGGAACGCCGCCTCGGTCTACCAGCGCGCCATCGCCCTGCTCGGCCAGCGCATCGACGGACAATAAGCCTCCCGACGGGGACCGGCGCGCCGGTCCCCACGCCCGGGCGGTTATTGTGCGAGGCCGGCCACGTCGTCGGTGCAGAGCATCAGGTCGGTCGCCTGGGCCACGAGGCCCGCCATGGCGCGCTCCTCTTCCGGGACGCGCGGGCTCGCCGCGAGCCGAGCGGCATCCTGCTTCAGGGTCCGGTTGCAGCCGCAGGCAGGCAGGCCGCCATCCGGCGTGCAGGCATCGTGCTTGCGGCAGGCGGCATCGAGGGCGTCGACCGGGGCGACATCCATGCCGTCGTTGCCGGGGCCACAATAATGCCCGTGGACGAGCAGGGCGGGGCGCGGCGTCTGCGGAAGTCCCTCCGTCTGGGCGGAGGCGCCGACGATACCGGCGAGCGACAGGGCGACCGCGAGACCGGCGCGCCGTGGAAAGAGACTCATGGGCGTGTCCTGAACGAAGAACGGCAGATCGGGCACTGGCAGCATCCGCCGTCCGGTTGGTCCCCTCGGCCCAGACAATCCCATGGGGCCGATCCCGTTCCATGAACCGTCGCCGCGTCATCGACGGGATCGTCGCAGGTCTGTCCCGGAACCCCCTTCGGATCGGGAGCCGCCGCACTCAGCAGGCGGCGACGTTCACCGCGAGTCCGCCGAGCGAAGTCTCCTTGTACTTGGCCTGCATGTCGTGGCCGGTCTGGCGCATGGTCTCGATCACCTCGTCGAGGCTGACGCGGTGGATGCCGTCGCCCCGCAGGGCCAGGGAGGCTGCCACCAGCGCCTTGTTGGCCCCGAAAGCGTTGCGCTCGATGCAGGGGATCTGCACGAGCCCGCCGATGGGGTCGCAGGTCATGCCGAGATGGTGCTCCATCGCGATCTCGGCGGCGTTCTCCACCTGGGCGGCACTGCCGCCGAGGAAGGCCGCCAGCCCCGCCGCCGCCATGGCGGCTGCCGAGCCGACCTCGCCCTGGCAGCCGACCTCGGCCCCGGAGATCGAAGCCCGGGTCTTGATCAGCCCACCCACCGCCGCGGCGGTGAGCAGGAAGTCGCGGGCCCGCGCCTCCGACCAGTCGGGGCAGAAATCACGGGCATAGCGCAGCACCGCGGGCACGATGCCGGCCGCGCCATTGGTCGGCGCCGTCACGACCCGCCCGCCGGCCGCGTTCTCCTCGTTGACCGCCAGCGCGTAGAGGCTGATCCAGTCGACGATCTCGTGCGGCGGCCGCGTGTTGAGGCGGCGCCCCGCCGTCAGGTCCTCGTGCAGGCGCCGGGCGCGCCGGCGCACCTTGAGTCCGCCGGGCAGCACACCGTCCTGGGCCAGACCCCGGTCGATGCAGGCGAACATCGCGTCGCGGATGGCATCGAGCCCCGCCTCCACCGCCTCGGGGGCGCGGCTGCCGCATTCGTTGGCGAACTGCACCTCGGCGATCGTGAGCCCCCGTTCGAGGCAGAGGGCCAGGAGTCCGGCCGCGCTCGCGTAGGGCAGGGGGCAGGCGGACTCGATACGCGACGCGGCGGCGATCTCGGCTTCCGTCACCACGAAGCCGCCGCCCACGGAGTAGTAGGTCTCGCTGTCGAGGACGGCGCCGCGTTCGTCGAGCGCCTGGAAGCGCAGGCCGTTGGTGTGGAGCGGCAGCACGTCGGTGAAGTTGAAGGCGAGATCCGCCGCCGGATCGAAGGCCGGGCCGCCGGGAGCCAGAGCCTTCCCGGCGGTGAGGCCGGCGATGATTCCGGCGACCGCGTCGGGGTCGACGCTCTGCGGCTCATGGCCGAGGAGCCCGAGGAAGATCGCCGCGTCGGTGCCGTGGCCGCGCCCCGTCCAGGCCAGGGAGCCGAAGATCTCGGCCCGGATCCGGGCGAGGTGGGGCAGGTGGCGCGTGCGCGCGCGGAAGCGGCGGGCGGCGACCATCGGGCCGACGGTGTGGGAACTCGACGGGCCGATCCCGATCTTGAAGAGGTCGAAGGCGCTGATCATCGCGGTCCGTGTGCTGTTCGAACTCGGAGGTCCGTTCGAACTTGAAGGTCCGTCCGAGCGCGAAGCCCGCACGCGACGCGCCCCCGGGCGACGGGGGCATCGGCCGTACCCCGCCGTGCCGGCCGGAGACACCCTAGGTCGGACGCGCCGATCCGTCCGTGCGAAAGGCCACCGAAGCGAGGCGGGCTCAGGCAGCCGCGCGGTCGAGGTCGCCTTGGACCGGCGCCAGCAGTTCGCCGAGGAGGGCGACGAGCTGGTGCCCGTGATAGGGCGTGCGCAGGCAGAGCGCACCCGGCACCATCGCCTCCGGATCGAGGCGACGGGGGGAGCGGGCGGTGCAGACCACGCCCACCGTGGGATCGAGGCAGCGCGCGACGGCGGCGAGGGAGAGCCCGTCCACCGTATCGCGCACGTCGGCATCGGTCACGAGCACGTCCACCCGGCGCCCGCCGGTCTGGGCCAGCAGCAGGGCCTCGACCTCGCCGGCGGTGCGTGCGCCCAGCACGTTGAAGCCTGACATTTCTAGGCAACTCGTCGTGATGGAGCGGGTCAACTCGTCCCCGGCGAGGAGGACCACGAGGGGCTGTGGGGACGCAACAAGCATGACGGTGTTCCTGTGTGAACCGATGTCGAATGCTTCGGCTTTCGGGTGAGCAACGATTCGCAGATGGACGAGATCCCGATCGTAGGAATCGAGCGGTTAACGCGTCCTTAAACACCGAGTTTCGCCAGACAACTCCATTTCTTTTCACAATTTCCCGAGATCAACGATTTGGTGCAGATGCCCACCTTATCAGCATCTCTCTGCCTATTAAGAATGCTGACGATGCCTGATCTGCATTCGTGATGGACTATGCTCCGACGTCCCATGCGCGGCGGGCCCGGTTTCCGCATGGAGCCTATCGCGAGGCTCAAGCACCGGACCCGTGAGGCGCCGCGATGCCGGGAGGCCCCGACCGGACCGGGCCGACGGGAACGCTCCGGCGCGGTGCGGCGAACCTTCGGTTGTGCGCCCGAAACGGAGAAGAGGCTTTCCCGATCGCGCCGAAAAAAGCCGTTTGCTTCCTTTGACGTCGGCAGCCGTCCGCGCAATCCTGGCGTGGACTTGAGAAGCCGAAGCAAACACCCAGTCGACGCACGAAAATCACGTGGCCGTGATTGCGCATCGACCTGTCTTCCATCGCTCAACCCGAAATCCTGGGATGCCATTCCCTGGCGTCCCGTCCGAACGCATGAGGGTCACCATGGGCTTTCCGCCGTCACACCGCGACCGCAGCGATCCGATCCGGTTCGCCTACTGGGTGCCCAACGTCTCGGGTGGCCTCGTCATCAGCAAGATCCCCCAGCGCACGAGCTGGGACGCGCCCTACAATCGCCGCCTGGCGCAGATCGCGGAAGCAGCCGGGTTCGACTACGCCCTGACGCAGATCCGCTTCACCGCCGGCTACGGCGCCGAGTACCAGCACGAATCCGTCGCCTTCAGCCACGCGCTGCTGGCCGCGACCTCCAAGCTCAAGGTCATCGCGGCGCTGCTGCCCGGTCCCTGGAACCCGACGCTCGCCGCCAAGCAGATCGCCACGATCAGCCAGCTCACGGAGGGGCGCATCGCCGTCAACGTGGTCTCGGGCTGGTTCTCGGGCGAGTTCCGCGCCATCGGCGAGCCCTGGCTCGACCATGACGAGCGCTACCGCCGCTCGGAGGAGTTCATCCGCGCCCTGCGGGGGATCTGGACCCAGGACGCCTTCACCTTCCGGGGCGATTTCTACCGCTTCACCAACTACACCCTGAAGCCGAAGCCGGCCGACCCGCAGCCGGAGGTCTTCCAGGGTGGCTCCTCGCGGGCGGCGCGGGACATGGCCGCGCGGGTGTCCGACTGGTACTTCACCAACGGCAACACGCCCGAGGGCATCGCGGCCCAGGTGGACGACATCCAGGCCAAGGCGCGCGCCAACGGGCATTCCGTGAAGGTCGGCGTCAACGCCTTCGTCATCGCCCGTGAGACGGAGGCGGAAGCCCGTGCCGTCCTGCAGGACATCATCGACCACGCCGATCCTGAAGCCGTGAAGGCCTTCGGCCACGAGGCGAAGAACGCCGGCAAGGCCTCGCCGGAAGGGGAAGGCAATTGGGCGAAATCGAGCTTCGAGGACCTCGTCCAGTACAATGACGGCTTCAAGACCAACCTCATCGGCACGCCGGACCAGATCGCCGAGCGCATCGTGGCCCTGAAGGATGTCGGCGTGGACCTCGCGCTCCTCGCCTTCCTGCACTTCCAGGAGGAGGTCGCGTATTTCGGGGAACACGTCATTCCCCGGGTTCGGGCGCTGGAGGCCGCACGCCGCCAGCGGGCCGAGGCCGCCTGAGCCGTTCCGTCATCCGACCGCAGGGAGTGAGCCCATGACCATCGCCATCAGCGCCGGCGCGCGCGATGCCTTCCACCTGCCGACCGGGGCGCCCGGCCCCGCCCGGCCGTCCGACCCGGCGCACGTCGTCCGGGACGATGCGGAAGCGCTGGAGATCGCGAAACGCCTCGCGGCGGCGTTCCAGGTCGGAGCCTCCGAGCGCGACCGCACCGGGCGCCGTCCGCACGCCGAACTCGACGCATTCTCGCAGAGCGGCCTCTGGTCGATCAACGTCCCGAAGGTCCATGGCGGGCCGGGGGTCTCCTACCGCACCCTGGCCCAGGTGATCGCCATCATCTCGGCGGCCGACCCCTCCATCGGTCAGATCGCCCAGAACCACCTCGGCATCGTCGCCGCCATCGACACGGTCTCGGACACGGAGCAGAAGGCCCTGCTGTTCGGCCTCGTGCTCGCCGGCACCCGCTTCGGCAATGCGTTCTCGGAGATCGGCACACCGCGGGCGGCCGATTTCCGGACGGCCTTCGTGGAGGACGGCGACCACGTGGTGGTGCGGGGCACCAAGTTCTACGCCACCGGCGCGCTGCTGGCGCACCTCGTCCCCATCGTCGCCCTCGATGGCGAGGGCCGGCCCTGGTACGCCATCGCGGAGCGCGACGCCCCCGGCCTGACCGTGATCGACGACTGGTCGAGCTTCGGCCAGCGCACCACCGCGAGCGGCACCGTCGAGATCGCGGACGTGCGCGTGCCGAAGACCCATCTGGTGCCGGCCTGGAAGGGCTACGCGCGCCCGAGCGCCGACGGGGCGATCTTCCAGATCATCCAGGCCGCGGTGGATGCGGGCATCGCCCGGGCGGCGCTGGCCGAGACCATCGCGTTCGTGCGCACCAAGTCCCGGCCCTGGATCGACAGCGGCCTGGAGCGCGCCTCCGACGACCCCCACACCATCCGGATCGTCGGAGACCTGACGATCCGGCTGCACGCGGCGGAAGCGCTCCTCGACCGGGCGGGGCTCGCCATCGATACCGCCGTGGTGGCCCCGGATGCCGACACGGTCGCGGCCGCGCAACTCGCGGTGGCCGAGGCGAAGGTACTCACCACCGAGGTGGCGCTCGCCGCCGCCAACACCCTGTTCGAGCTGGCCGGGACCCGCGCGACGCTCTCCGAGCACAACCTCGACCGGCACTGGCGCAACGCCCGCACCCACACGCTCCACGATCCCGTGCGCTGGAAATACGCGATCATCGGCAATCACGCCCTGAACGGGGTGAACCCACCCTTCCACGCCTGGAGCTGAGGCGTCTCCGGCGCCTTTGACGCGGGACAAAGTCGGGTTTCGTACGCGTCCGCCATCTGGCGGTCGCGCGCGCGTGATCCATGTCCCTTCGCATGAACTTCGTCCCCCACGACCGTATCGAGACCGGCCCGGCCCGGATCAGGGCCGCCGCGCGCGCGGTGTCGCGCCGCGCGGCCGAGCGTGCCGATGCCCTCGACCGGGAGGGCGGGTTTCCCGCAGAGGATATCGCCCACGCCCACGCGACGGGCCTGCTCGCTGCGCCGCTGCCGGTGGCCCTGGGGGGAGGCGGCCTCGATGCGCCGGAGATGGCGCCGGCTCTCGCCGATCTCCTGGCGCAGATCGGGCGCGGCAGCCTCGCCCTCGGGCGGCTCTACGAGGGGCATGTCAACGCGCTGGCCCTCGTCGTCCGCTACGCCGAGCCGGCGGTGGCCGAACGCCTGGCGGGCGACGCCTGCGACGGCCACCTGTTCGGGGTCTGGAACACGCAGCCTCAGGCGGGCGGCCTCACCCTCGAGGAGGCGGACGGCGCAGCGACGCTGCGCGGGGTCAAGTCCTTCGCCTCCGGTGCCGGCTCCGTCACCCGCCCCCTCGTCACCGCGCGCCGGCCCGACGGGCGCCAGCAGATGATGGTGGTGGACCTGGAGGCCGGAACCCGGGCCGACCTCTCGGGCTGGCGGGCGCAGGGCATGCGCGCCTCGCACTCGGGCATCCTCGACTTCACGGGGCTGCCCGCCGACCCCGGCGGATTCGTTGGCGGTCCCGACGCCTACTTTGCCGAACCGCACTTCTCCGGCGGGGCTTGGCGCTTCGCCGCCGTGCAGCTCGGGGGCGTCGAGGCGGTGTTCGATGCCCTGCGGGACCATCTCGGGCAAACCGGACGGGGCGGCGACCCGCACCAGGCGGCCCGTCTCGGCGAGGCCGCGATCGCTGTGGAGACGGCTCGCCTGTTCGTCACCCAGGCGGCGCGGCTCGCCAGCGACCCCGAGGCCGATCCGGCCCGGGTCATCGCCTACGTCAACCTGACTCGGCTGGCGGTCGAGCGGGCCGGGCTCGACGTCCTGGAACGCACCCAGCGCTCGGTGGGGCTCTCCGGGTTCCTGGCGCCGCATCCCCTGGAGCGGCTGACCCGGGATCTCGCGACCTACCTGCGCCAGCCCGGCCCCGACCGGGCGCTCACCAGCGCAGCCGCCCATGTCCTGGCGGATGCGCGGCCCGCCGACCTCCTCTGGCGCGATCCGGCGGAGCCCTTTATTCCTGAGGTTCCGGCTGATCGTTAGCGGCGAGGGTCCATGACACGCTCCACACATTCGCTCACGCCGGACTATTTCACCGAGCTCTACGCGTCGAATCCCGATCCCTGGGGCTTCACGACCAGTGCCTACGAGCAGGCCAAGTACGAGGCCACCCTGGCGAGCCTCGGCCAAGCGAACTACGCCGAGGCCCTCGAGGTGGGGTGCTCCATCGGGGTGCTCACCCGGCGGCTGGCGGAACGCTGCGGGCGCCTGCTCGCCCTCGACGTGGCGCCAAGCGCCCTCGAGGCTGCGCAGGCGCGCTGCGCGGACTGCCCGCAGGTCGCCTTCCTGCGTGCGGCGGTGCCGGCGGAATGGCCCCCGGGCCGGTTCGACCTCATCGTCCTGTCGGAGGTGCTCTACTTCTTCACGCCGGAGGATCTCGCGGGCATCGCCGACCACCTCGTCGCGGCCCTGAAGCCGGGCACGGAGGTCGTCCTCGTGCACTGGCTCGGGGAGACGAACTACCCCGTCAGTGCGGACGACGCCGTGGAGACGATCATCGCGCGGACGCGAGACCATCTCGAACCCCATCGCCAGGAGCGCACCGACCGCTACCGCCTCGACGTGCTGCGGGCGCGCGCGTGAGGCGCGTTCCCCGATGACGCGGACCACGCCCCCGGACATCGTCCGGCGCCATGCCACCTGGGTGCGCCTGACTCACTGGATCAACACCGCCGCCTTCCTCGCGCTCGTCGTCAGCGGCATCGCGATCCTGCTCGCCCTGCCGCGCCTGTTCTGGGGTGAGACCGGCGCCAACGACGCTCCGGCGGCCTTCGACCTGCCCCTGCCGGTGAACCTCGAACAGACGGGCTGGGGCCGCAATCTCCACTTCCTCGCGGCCTGGGTGCTGGTCCTCAACGGGATCGTCTACCTCATCGTCGCCTTCGTCGGCGGTCATTTCGCCCGCGACCTCGTACCCGACCGGGACCAGCTGGCCCCGCGCCACCTCGCCCGCGAGTTCGCCGACCATGCCCGCCTCAGGGTCGCGCGCGGGCACGAGGCCCTGCGCTACAACGCGCTGCAGAAATTCGCCTACCTGGCGGTCCTGCTCCTGCTGTTTCCCCTGATGGTGCTCACCGGCCTCACCATGTCCCCGGGGGTCACGGCGGCCTATCCGGAACTGTTCGCTCTGTTCGGGGGCCGGCAATCGGCGCGCACGCTGCACTTCCTGGCCGCCTGCCTCCTCGTACTGTTCCTCGTGGTCCACGTCGCGCAGGTCTTCGTCGGCGGGGCCGGCAACCTGATGCGCTCGATGATCACCGGGCGGTTCCGCGTTCCTCCCGAGATCCCGGTGGAGAGACCCGATGCGTGACCTCTCGCGCCGCCGCCTCCTCATCGGCTCGGGCACGCTCCTCGGCACCGGCTGGCTCGGCGGCTGCGAGGCCCCGGCCCTGTCACACCTCGCCACCCCCTACGACTGGAGCAACGGCCTCACCTTCGCGGTCCAGCGCTGGCTCCAGCGCCGCCAGCCCCTGGTGCGCGAGTTCGGTCCGGAATCCATCTCGGCGGTGTTCCCGACCATCAACACCACGGACCCGGACGACGCCGGCTACCGGCGCTCGAAGGCGCTGGGCTTCGCCGACTGGAAGCTGCCCGTCAGCGGACTCGTGGCGCGGCCGGGGGCTTTCTCGCTGGCCGACCTCAGGGCGATGCCGGCGCGCTCGCAGATCACGCTGCATGCCTGCGAGCAGGGCTGGTCGGCCATCGGCGGCTGGACCGGCGTGCCGCTGGCGCACCTCCTGGCGCATGTGGGTCTCGAGCCCGAGGCCCGCTTCATCGTCATCCGCAGCGTCGACGGCTGGTGGGACAGCTACGACCTCTTCGACGCCCTCCACGCGCAGACGATCCTCGCCTACGGCATGAACGGCGGCGACCTGCCGGTGGCGCACGGTGCCCCCGTCCGCCTGCGGGTGGAGCGCCAGCTCGGCTACAAGAGCCTGAAATACGTCAGCGCCATCGAGGCGGTCGACCGCGTCGACGGCCTGGGCAAGGGACGCGGCAGCATGGTCGCCGAACTCGGCTTCCCCTGGTACGCGGGAATCTGAGGACCGGTCCCGTCGTGGACCGCGCGACCGCTCGTGATTCTCCTGAGAAGACCGGTCGCATGAGGGCCCCTGCGCCTGCGCCGGGACATCCCTCGCAACCTGCATGATGCCTGGTACCCGTCGCCCGGGGACCGGGAATCCCCTCGCGGAAGGGGCGATGGTCACGCCTCGAACGAAGAACCATTGACGGCCTCCTCCCGCCCTAATAGATGTTGATCATCATATTAGATCGCTTGAGGCGGGACAGGGAGTCGGGCGATGGATACGAGATGGGTGATCGGTCTCACGGGCCTGGCCCTCGCGGCCTGCTCGCCGGCCGAGACGGCGGTGACGCCGGAGCCGCCCCTGGTCCAGACCGTCGCGGTGGCCCCGGGGGTAGGGGGCGTCAGCCGCTACACGGGCGTGGTCCGGGCCCGTACCGAGAGCAACCTCGGCTTTCGCGTCGGCGGCAAGATCCTGGAGCGCCTCGTCGATCCGGGGGACCGGGTGACGCGCGGCCAGCCCCTGATGCGCCTCGACCGGACGGACTTCACGCTGGCCCTCAACGCGGCCCGGGCCTCCGTCGAGGCCGCCCGTGCGCAGATGATCAGGGCCAGGGCCGACGAGGAGCGCAGCCGCAAGCTCGTCTCGGACGGTTGGACCTCGAAGCAGACCTACGACCAGAACAGGGGCGCGGCCGATGCCGCCATCGCCCAGTTCAACAACGCCGAGGCCCAGGCGAGCCAGATCGAGAACCAGGCCGGCTATTCCGAGCTTCGGGCCGATGCCGACGGCGTCGTGATGGAGGTGCCGTCCGAGCCCGGCCAGGTGGTCGCGGCCGGGCAGACCGTGGTCAAGCTCGCCCGTGACGGCGCCCGCGAGGCGGAGGTGTTCCTGCCCGAGGCGAGCCGGCGCCTCGCGCGGGGCGAGGCCTCGGCCACGCTCTATGCCGAGGGCGAGGCGACCTATCCGGCGCGCCTGCGCGAGCTCTCCGCCACCGCCGACCCCGCCACCCGCACCTACCGGGCACGCTACATCCTCTCGGAAGCCGGCGAGGGGGCGCCGCTGGGCGCGACGGTGACGCTCAGGCTCAAGTCCACGGAGGCCGGGCATGCCTCGGGCGTTTCGGTGCCGCTCGGGGCCCTGTTCGACCCGGGCTCCGGCTCTGCGGTCTGGCGCTTCGACACCGCCACGGGAACCGTCACGGCCCAGCCCGTCGCCATCGTCCGCCTGTCGGAGGAGAGCGCGGAGGTCGCCACCGGGCTCAACCCCGGCGACCGGATCGTGTCGCTCGGCGCCCACCTCCTCAAGGCCGGCCAGAGCGTGCGCCTGGCCCCCGCCAGCATGACGGGCGTGGCCCGATGACCGGCTTCAACCTGTCCGCCCTGGCGGTCCGCGAGCGGGCCGTCACGCTCTTCCTCCTCCTCGCGCTCACGGGTGCGGGCTTCTTCGCCTTCGAGAAGCTCGGACGCGCCGAGGATCCGGCCTTCACCGTCAAGGCGATGACCGTCTCGGCCGCCTGGCCCGGGGCGACCGCCGAGGAGGTGCAGCGACAGGTCGCCGACCCGCTGGAGAAGCGCCTGCAGGAGCTCGTCCACTACGACCGCGTCGAGACCACGGTCCGGCCCGGACTGATGCTGATGAAGCTGATGTTCAGGGACAACATGCCGCCGGCCAAGCTGCAGGGGGAGTTCTATCAGGCCCGCAAGAAGCTCTCCGACCAGGCCTCCAGCCTGCCGCGCGGGGTGATGGGACCGCTGTTCAACGACGAATTCTCGGACATCTACTTCGCCCTCTACGCGCTCCAGGCCAAGGGCCTTCCGCACCGCCACCTCGTGCTGCGCGCCGAGGACCTGCGCCAGCGCCTGCTGCGCGTGCCCGGCGTCGAGAAGATCAACATCCTGGGCGAGCAGGCCCAGAAGATCTTCGTCGAGATCTCCTACCAGCGCCTCGCGACCCTGGGCATCACGGGGCAGCAACTCCTGGCCTCGCTGGCCAACCAGAACGACGTGACGCCGGCCGGCTTCGTGGAATCGGCGGGGCCGCGCGTGTACCTGCGCCTCGACGGCGCCATCGACGGGCTCGACGCGATCCGCAACCTGCCGGTGGCGGCCGGCGACCGCAGCCTCAAGCTCGGCGACATCGCCGAGGTGAAGCGCGGCTACGAGGACCCCGGGACCTTCGCGATCCGCAACGACGGCGAGGCCGCCCTGATGCTCGGCCTCGTGATGAAGCCCGGCTTCAACGGCCTGACCCTCGGCGCGGCCCTGAACGCCGAGGAGGTGGCGATCCATCACGAGATGCCCACCGGCATCGCGTTCACCAAGATCACCGACCAGGCCAAGGTCATCGAGGAGGCCATCCACGAGTTCATGGTGAAGTTCTTCACCGCGCTGGCGGTGGTGATCGTCGTGTCCCTGGTGGCGCTCGGCTTCCGGGTCGGCATCGTGGTGGCGCTCGCCGTGCCGCTCACCCTCTCGGCGGTGTTCGTGGTGATGATGGTCACCGGCCGCGACTTCGACCGGATCACGCTCGGGGCCCTCATCATCTCGCTGGGGCTCCTCGTCGACGACGCCATCATCGCCATCGAGATGATGGTGGTGCGCATGGAGGAGGGGGCCGACCGGATCGAGGCGGCGACCTATGCCTGGAGCGCCACCGCCGCGCCGATGCTCACCGGCACCCTCGTGACCATCGCGGGCTTCCTCCCCGTGGGCTTCGCCGCCTCCACGGCGGGCGAGTATGCCGGCAACATCTTCTGGGTGGTCTCGTTCTCGCTGATCATCTCGTGGATCGTGGCCGTGACCTTCACGCCCTATCTCGGCGTCAAGCTCCTACCGAACATCCGCCGGGTCGAGGGCGGCCACGAGGCGATCTACGCCACCAAGAACTACCAGCGCCTGCGCCGCATCGTGCGGATGTCGGTCGACCACAAGTGGATGGCCGCCGGCATCATCGTGGCCCTGTTCGCGGGTGCCGTGGTCGCCATGAGCAAGGTCGAGCAGCAGTTCTTCCCGAATTCCGAGCGGTCCGAGCTCATCGTCGAGGTGACGCTGCCGACCGGATCCGCCTTCGCCACCACGGAGGCCAGCGTCCGGAAGGTCGAATCCGCATTGCGGGACCTGCCCGAGGCGGGCGAGATCACGAGTTACATCGGCCAGGGCATGCCGCGCTTCGTGCTCTCCTTCGACCCCGAGCTGCCCGACCCCGCCTTCGCGCAGATCGTCGTGCAGACGGCCGACGCCCATGCCCGCGACGCCCTGAGGGTCAAGGTCCGCAAGCTCGTCGACGCGGGCCGCTTCCCCGAGGCCCGCGTGCGCGTGCTGCAGATCGTGTTCGGCCCGCCGATCCGCTTTCCCGTGGCCTTCCGGGTGGTCGGACCCGACCTCGACGTCATCCGCGGGCTCGCCGCCGAGGTTCGGGAGGTCATGGCCGCCAACCCCAACATGCGCCTCGTCCACCTCGACTGGGGCAACAGGACGCCGAGCCTGCGCCTCGCCCTCGACCAGGAGCGCCTGCGCCTGATCGGCCTGACCCCGAAGGAAGCCGGACAGCAACTGCAGAGCTACCTCAACGGCACGCCCGCCACCCAGGTGCGCGAGAACCTGCGCTCCGTCGACGTGCTGCTGCGCAGCCCCGGCCCAGAGCGACGCTCGCTCGGCGAGATCGGCGACCTGACGCTGGCGACGAAGGACGGGCGCCAGGTGCCGGTCTCCCAGGTGGCACGGCTGGAGAGCACCAGCGAGGACGCGGTGCTGAAGCGCTACAACCGGGAAACCTACATCCGGGTGCAGGGTGACGTGCGCGACGGCCGTCAGCCGCCGGACATCCACGCCGAGGTGCTGCCGCTCCTCGACCCGATCAAGGCGAAGCTCCCGCCGGGCTATCGCATCGACACCGCCGGCGCGGTGGAGGAGAGCGCCAAGGCGATGATGTCGCTGGTCGCGGTCTTCCCGCTGATGCTGATCGTGACGCTGACCGTCATCATGATCCAGGTGCGCTCATTCACCACCATGTTCATGGTGTTCGCCACCGCCCCGCTCGGCCTCGTCGGGGCCGCGCCGACCCTGCTGATCTTCAACCAGCCCTTCGGCTTCAACGCGATCCTCGGCCTCATTGCCCTGTCGGGCATCCTGATGCGCAACACCCTGATCCTGGTGGATCAGATCCACCACGACCGGGAAGCGGGCCTGTCCGACTACGACGCCATCGTGGAATCGACGGTGCGCCGGGCGCGCCCCGTCATCCTGACGGCCGCCGCCGCGATGCTGGCCTTCATTCCGCTCACCCACTCGGTGTTCTGGGGGGCGCTGGCCTACGTGCTCATCGGCGGGGTCGGCGTGGGCACCCTGCTGACGCTGCTCTTCCTGCCGGCACTCTATGCCCTGTGGTTCCGGGTGGCACGGGCCCCGAGGGGAGGGGCCGTTGCGCCGGACACCGGCGGGATGCCGCTCCCGGCCGGCCCCTGACGCGGGCGGAACGACGCACGGCCCCGCTCCGGGGTCCGCAGGATCGCGCGCTCCGCAACGGAGCGTGCGGTACGACGACCGGCCCGCGCTCCTGCCCCCTCGCGCGGGCCGGTCGATTGTCCTCATGCGCCGGACGCGCGGGAACACCGCCGGGCCCGCCCTTCTTTGGATGACGCGACGCATTTATAGTGGGACCCAGAACGCCGAAGGATCCGGGAATGCCGAGAGTTTCGCAGGAGCAGGCCAGGCTGAACCGTCAGCGCGTCGTCGAGGTCGCCGCGTCCCTGTTCCGGGAGCGTGGTCTCCATGGCGTCGGTGTGGCGGACATCATGGCGTCCGCCGGCCTCACCCATGGCGGGTTCTACGGGCAGTTCGCCAACAAGGACGCCCTGGTGGCCGAGGCGTTCGATTCCGCCGTCGCCGAGGACCGGCGCGGTGCAGTGGACACCATCATCGCGAACTATCTCTCGTCCGGACACGTCCAGTCGCCGGGCAAGGGGTGCCCCCTGGCGGCCCTGGCGAACGACGTCTCGCGGGAACCGGCCGACAGCCCGGTCCGGACGCGCTTCAGCCATGCCGTCGAGCATCTGGCCTCCATCCTGGCGGACCTGACGCCCAAGGCTTCGCGTGAGCGCCGCCGGCAGCGTTCGCTGGCGACGCTGTCGACGCTCGTGGGTGCCGTCGTCCTGGCCCGTGCGGTCAACGACGAGGCCCTGGCGACGGATCTGCTCCAGGCCGCGCAGGCCTCCGTCACGCGCTGATCCCGTCTCCGGCGAATCGAACCGGGGACAGGATCCCCCCTCGGTCGTGATCCGTGCGAACGGGGGATCAGCCCAGCCCGCCGGCCTCCACCACGAAGCGCGCGATGGCGTCGGCCCCGTGGCCCTCCCGCAGCGAGGCGAACACGTAGGGGCGGGCGCCGCGCATGCGCTTCGTGTCGGATTCCATGATGTCGAGATCGGCGCCCACCAGGGGGGCGAGGTCGGTCTTGTTGACGATGAGGAGGTCCGAGCGGGTAATGCCGGGGCCCCCCTTCCGGGGGATCTTCTCGCCGCCCGCGACATCGATGACGTAGAGGGTGATGTCGGCAAGCTCCGGCGAGAAGGTCGCCGCGAGGTTGTCGCCCCCGGACTCGATCAGGATGAGGTCGAGCTTCGGGAAACGCCGGCGCATCTCGGCCACCGCCGCGAGGTTGATCGAGGCGTCCTCGCGGATCGCGGTGTGCGGGCAGCCCCCCGTCTCGACACCCATGATCCGCTCTTCGGGAAGCGCCCCGGCCACGGTGAGGAGGCGGGCATCCTCCTTGGTGTAGATGTCGTTGGTGATCGCGCAGATCTCGTAGGTCTCGCGGAACCGCTTGCAGAGCTGCTCCATCAGCGCGGTCTTGCCGGAGCCCACGGGGCCACCGATGCCGACGCGGAGCGGGCCGTTGGGGGAGGTCATCGCAGGCTCCTCAAGAGCGAAAAATCCGGGAATACTGGGTCTCGTGCCGGAACGAGCCGAGGTCGAGGCGGAACGTGGCGCTGCCGAGATCGTCGAGGGTCAGCGCCGGGATCGTGGCGGCCAGCGCCGTCACCCGTGGCGTGAGGGCGGCGATGATCCGCGTGCCGGCGCTCTGGCCGATGGGTGCGCAGCGCAGGGCCGCCGAGACGAGGTTCTGCAGGAAGGCGAGGCCGAAGCCGGCCAGCACCGGCGCGCGCGCCATCCGGTGGGCGCCGGCCGCGAGGCCGACTGCGACCGGGTAGGCCACGGCCGCGTCGAGGGTGGCGGCGAGGCGGTCGAGGCCCGGCGCGCCCCAGGCCGCCACGGTGGCGTCGAGGAAGCTGCGCCCCTGCTGGCTCGTTTCCAGGTGGAGTTCGCGCGAGGGGGCCAGCGCCAGGGCGAGGTCGTTGAGTTCGGCGAGCGCGACGGCATCCCCCGCCAGCGCCGCCGCATGGGCGTGCGCCAAGAGGATGAGGTCGTTGCGGCCCGATCCGCGTTCGAGCACGTCGGCCAGCCAGTCCGTCAGCGAGGCCTCGTCGCCGACATCGCCGCTCTCCACCGCCCCCTCGAGCCCGTGCGAATAGGCATAGGCGCCCACCGGATAGCCCGGCCACAGCCATGCCATCAGGCGCAGGACCTCAATCATGGGCAGGCGGCAAGTCGTGATGGTGACCGCCGTGATGATGACCGCCGTGGTGGTGATCGTCGTGGTCGTGGTGGTGATGGCCGTGGTGGTGGTGCCCGGCGGCCTCGCCCGCATAGGCGCCGCCCTCGGGCCGGAACGGACGCTCCACCGCCTCGGCGCTGCCGCCCAGACCCCGCACCATCTCGGCGAGCACGTGGTCGAAACCGATATAGACCGCGTCCGCGCCGATCTCGGCCGGGATGTGCCGGTTGCCGATGTGCCAGATCAGGCGCTTGAGGGCGCGGTCGTCGGGCGCGCGGATCTCCAGCAGCGGTTCGGGCGCGGCCTCGACCCAGACCAGCCGCCCATCCTGCAGCACCAGGGCGTCGCCGTCGTCGAGGACCGTCGGCTCGGGCAGATCGAGCAGGAACGACAGGCCGCCCACGGTGCGCATCGCCATGCGCCGGCGATGCCGATCGCCGTGGTCGAGGACGATGCGGTCGACGATCTCACCCGCCAGCGCGTCGCGGCGCAGGACTTTCGTCGCGCGGATCATGGTTGCGAAGACAGAGTGGCGCCTCGTTTCACGCGGCGGAGCGATGGCGTCATGGGAATCCGGGTTCGATGTGGCAGGGTCAAAATCCTCGTTCAGGAGCCGCGCCGCATTGCACGGGCAGGGTGCCGCGGAGCCCCACACCCCAACGCAGTGCTTTGGCTCAAAACAGGAAGTACCGCTGCGCCATCGGCAGCACATCCGCCGGCTCGCAGACCAGCAGTTCCCCGTCGGCACGGACATCGTAGGTCTCGGGGTCGACCTCGATGTTCGGGGTGGCGTCGTTGAGGATCATGCTCTTCTTGGAGATGCCGCCGCGCACGTTCTCGACGGCGACGAGGCGCTTCTGCAGCCCGAGCCTGTCGCCGAGGCCATCCTCGATGGCGGCCTTCGACACGAAGGTCAGCGCGGTGGCGAAGGGCACCCGGCCGTAGGCGCCGAACATCGGGCGGTAATGGACCGGCTGCGGCGTCGGGATCGAGGCGTTGGGGTCGCCCATCGGCGCGGTGGCGATGGCGCCGCCCTTGATCACGAGGTCGGGCTTCACGCCGAAGAAGGCGGGCGTCCACAGCACGAGGTCCGCGAGCTTGCCGGGCTCCACCGAGCCGATGTGCTTCGAGACGCCGTGCGCGATGGCCGGGTTGATGGTGTACTTCGCCACGTAGCGGCGGGCACGCAGGTTGTCGTTGCCGCTGGCGTCGCCGGACAGGGCGCCGCGCTGGCGCTTCATCTTGTCGGCCGTCTGCCAGGTGCGGATGACGACCTCGCCGACCCGGCCCATGGCCTGGCTGTCCGAGGACATCATCGAGAGGGCGCCGATGTCGTGCAGGATGTCCTCGGCCGCGATGGTCTCGCGGCGGATGCGGCTCTCCGCGAAGGCGAGGTCCTCGGGGATGGCCGGATCGAGGTGGTGGCACACCATCAGCATGTCGAGATGCTCGTCGATGGTGTTCTTCGTGTAGGGGCGCGTGGGGTTGGTCGAGGAGGGCAGGACGTTGGCGAGGCCCGCCACCTTGATGATGTCCGGCGCATGGCCGCCGCCCGCGCCCTCGGTGTGGAAGGCGTGGATGGTCCGCCCCGCGAAGGCGCGGATCGTGTCCTCCACGAAGCCGGATTCGTTGAGCGTGTCGGAGTGAATCATCACCTGCACGTCGTGGAGGTCGGCCACGGTGAGGCAGGTGTCGATGGCGGCGGGGGTGGTGCCCCAATCCTCGTGCAGCTTGAGGGCGCAGGCCCCGGCCCGGATCATCTCCACCAGGCTCTCGGGCCGCGCCGCGTTGCCCTTGCCCGCGAAGGCGAGGTTCATCGGAAACGACTCCGCCGCCTCGATCATCCGGGCGAGGTGCCAGGGGCCGGGCGTGCAGGTGGTGGCGAAGGTGCCGTGCGCCGGGCCGGTGCCGCCGCCCAGCATCGTGGTGACGCCGGAGCACAGGGCCTCGTCGATCTGCTGCGGGCAGATGTAGTGGATGTGGCTGTCGAACCCGCCCGCCGTGAGGATCTTGCCTTCACCCGCGATCACTTCCGTGCCGGGGCCGACGACGATGTCGACGCCCGGCTGGATATCCGGGTTGCCGGCCTTGCCGAGCTTGGCGATGCGGCCCTTCACGATGCCGACGTCGCACTTCACCACGCCCCAATGGTCGAGGACCACCGCGTTGGTGATGACGGTGTCGACCGCCCCGTCCTGGTTGGTGACCTGGGACTGCCCCATTCCATCGCGAATCACCTTGCCGCCGCCGAACTTCACCTCCTCGCCGTAGGTGGTGTGGTCGCGCTCGACCTCGATCACGAGCGAGGTATCGGCGAGCCGGATGCGGTCGCCGGTGGTGGGGCCGAACATGTCGGCATAGGCGGCGCGGGGCAGGGCGGCGCGGGGGGGCATGGTGGCCATGGTGTCAGAGCGCTCCCATCACGTCGCCGCGGAAGCCGTACACGGTGCGGTTTCCGCCGAGCGGAACCAGGACCACGTCGCGGGTCACGCCGGGCTCGAAGCGCACCGCCGTGCCCGGCGCGATGTCGAGGCGCTGGCCGCGCGCCTTCTCACGCTCGAAGGTCAGGCCGGGGTTGACCTCGTAGAAGTGGTAGTGCGAGCCGACCTGGATCGGCCGGTCGCCGACATTGGACACGCTCAGCAGGGTGCGGGGTGCACCCTCGTTGAAAACGATGTCGCCGGGCAGCGTGGTCACGGTGCCGGGCACCTCGGCCGAGGCCGCGCCCCGAATCGGGTGGTGCACGGTCACGAGCTTGGTGCCGTCCGGGAAGGTGGCCTCGACCTGGATGTCGTGGATCATCTCGGGGATGCCGTCCATGCACTGCTCGGCGGTGAGCACGTGCCCGCCCGCCTGCATGAGTTCCGAGACCGAGCGCCCGTCGCGGGCGCCCTCAACCACGAAGTCGCTGATCAGCGCCACCGCCTCCGGGTAGTTCAGCTTCACCCCGCGGCCGAGCCGGTTGCGGGCCACCTGCGCGGCCATGGCGAGGAGGAGCTTATCCTTTTCGCGAGGGGTCAGGAGCACGGAGAGAACCTCGGGGTTGGCGCGCGGACGTGTCGGTGCAGGCAAGGACCGTGCGCGGCGGGACCTTGCGGCGAAGAACGCGGCGCGCATGCATGCATCCCCGGGGCCCGAGCGCAAGCACCCATCCGCTCGCATCCTCTGGTTGACAGGGGCCGCCCCCTCGGTCGAACAGCGGGACCGACCCTCACCCGTGAGCCAAGGGCCGGCCGTTGACCTATCCCCGCGACCTCGTCGGCTACGGCCGCAACCCGCCGCACCCGCATTGGCCGAAAGATGCGCGGATCGCGGTGCAGATCGTGCTCAATTACGAGGAGGGGGGCGAGAACTGCATCCTGCATGGGGACGCGGCTTCGGAAGCCTTCCTGTCGGAACTCGTCGGGGCGCAGCCCTGGCCGGGCCAGCGCCACATGAGCATGGAATCGCTGTTCGAGTACGGCTCGCGCGCCGGATTCTGGCGCCTGTGGCGGCTGTTCCGGTCGCGGAAGATTCCCGTGACGGTGTTCGGGGTCGCCACCGCCCTCGCCCGCCATCCCGAGGTGGCCGACGCCATGGCCGAAGCGGATTGGGAGATCGCCTGCCACGGCCTAAAGTGGATCGACTACCGCGACTTCGCCCGCGAGGCGGAGAAAGCGCACATGGACGAGGCGATCCGCATCCACACCGCGGTCACGGGGACCCGCCCGCGCGGCTGGTACACCGGGCGCTCCTCGCCCCACACCCTCGACCTCGCGATCGAGGCCGGCATGACGTATCTGGCGGATTCCTACGCCGACGACCTGCCCTACTGGATCACGGAGCCGAGCGGCCGGGGCCTTGTGGTGCCCTACACGCTGGACGCCAACGACATGAAATGCGCCGCCCTGCAGGGCTTCAACACCGGCGAGCACCTCTTCACCTATCTCCGGGACACCTTCGACGCGCTCTACGCGGAGGGGGCGGAGGCGCCCAAGATGATGTCGGTGGGCCTGCATTGCCGGCTCGCCGGCCGGCCGGGGCGGATCGGCGCGCTGATCCGCTTCCTCGACCATATCGCCGCCCATGAGCGGGTCTGGGTCGCGCGGCGCATCGATATCGCCGAGCACTGGATCCGGACACACCCGCCGGCCTGATCCCGGCGCAGCTCGACCCTGAGGAACAATCCCTTCGTGCAGCAGGCCACTCCCTCCCGACCCGCGCGCCGCCGCCGCAAGGACGGCGAGGCGCGGCGCGAGGCGATCCTCGATGCAGGGCTCGCGCTCTTCTCGAGCCTGGGGCTGCACGGGGCGAGCGTCGACGCCATCGCCGAGCGGGCCGGGCTCTCGAAGACCAACCTGCTCTACTACTTCCCCTCCAAGGAGGAACTCTACGTCGCGGTGCTGCGCCGGGTGCTCGCGGTCTGGCTCGATCCGCTCCAGTCCCTCGACGCCGGCAGCGAGCCGGCCGCCGCGTTCCGGGGCTACATTCGCGCCAAGCTCACCCTGTCGCGGGACGCGCCCGAGGCCTCACGGCTGTTCTGCCTGGAGATCGTTCAGGGCGCGCCCCTGCTGCGACCGGAGCTGGAGGGTCCCTTACGCGACCTCGTGGAGGCCAAGGCGGCGATCATCCGGGGCTGGAGCGCGGCGGGCCGGATCGCCGCGCACGATCCCCATCACCTCATCTTCTCGATCTGGGCCATCACCCAGCATTACGCGGATTTCGCCGTGCAGGTGGACGCCGTCACCGGGCGCGATCTCGACGATCCGGACTTCTTCGAGCGCACCGTCGCCAGCACCCAGGCCCTGATCCTCGCCGGCCTCGGCCTGCGCTGAGAGGGCCACGCGCCGCTGGCGCGGGCAAGCCGCGCACACCGGACGGGCAAACCGGAGAGAGTTTGAGCAAACGGTCTGAATTCGCGAACCTGAGTTTGACCATCTGGTCTGAATGATCTTCTCTCACTGGGGTCGCGGTGGCTCGCCCCGTCCGAGACCGGATCGTCGGGCCCCGGACTTGCCTTTGTCCAGGTTACACCTGTCCAGTCCTGGTCTATCGAAGGTTCATCTATCAAGGTTCGTGTGTCCTGGGTTCGTTCCCGCGCGAGGCTCCCATGAATGTCGGCGTCTTCATTCCGATCGGAAACAACGGCTGGCTCCTTTCGGAGAATGCGCCGCAATACAAACCGAGCTTCGAGCTGAACAAGCAGGTGGTGCTGAAAGCGGAGGGCTACGGCCTCGACTTCGCCCTCTCGATGATCAAGCTGCGGGGCTTCGGCGGCAAGACGGAGTTCTGGGACCACAACCTCGAATCCTTTACCCTGATGGCGGGCCTCGCCGCCGTGACCAGCCGGATCAAGCTGTTCGCCACCGCCGCCACCCTGTGCATGCCCCCGGCCATCACCGCGCGCATGGCCTCGACCATCGACTCGATCTCGAACGGGCGCTTCGGCCTCAACCTCGTCACCGGCTGGCAGCGGCCGGAATATTCGCAGATGGGCCTCTGGCCGGGCGACGACTACTTCTCCCGCCGCTATGAGTATCTTGGTGAATACGCCCAGGTCCTGCGCGACCTCTGGGACACCGGCGTCTGCGACCGCAAGGGCGAATTCTTCCAGATGGAGGATTGCCGCCTGAGCCCGCGCCCGCAGGCCGACATGAAGATCATCTGCGCCGGCCAGTCCACGGCGGGCATGGAGTTCACCGCGCGATACGCCGACTACAATTTCTGCTTCGGCAAGGGGGTCAACACCCCGACCGCCTTCGCCCCAACCGTGGAGCGGCTGGAGGCCGCCAAGGCCGCGACGGGGCGCGATGTCTCCTCCTACGTGCTGTTCATGATCATCGCGGACGAGACCGACGAGGCCGCCCGCGCCACCTGGGAGCACTACAAGGCCGGGGCGGATGCCGAGGCCATCGCCTGGCTCGGCGTCCAGGGCGCCGCCGACACCAAGTCGGGGGCCGACACCAACGTGCGTCAGATGGCCGACCCGACCTCCGCCGTGAACATCAACATGGGGACGCTCGTCGGATCCTACGCGGAGGTGGCGCGCATGCTCGACGCGGTCGCCACGGTGCCGGGCACCGAGGGCGTGCTCCTCGTGTTCGATGATTTCCTCAAAGGCCTCGACGCCTTCGGCACCCGGATCCAGCCCCTGATGACGAGCCGGGCGCATGTGGCGGCCCAATCGATGGCACAGGTGGCATGATGGGCGGGATCGACAGGCCGGCGGGCTACACCGACGCGGCGGGGCGCCAGGGCGACCTCACCCTGGCCGCACGCCCGGAATCCATCGCCTTCGACGCGGCGGCCACCGCGCTCATCGTGGTCGACATGCAGAACGCCTACACGACGAAGGGCGGCTACCTCGATCTCGCCGGCTTCGACGTCTCGGGCACCGGGCCGGTGGTGGAGGCGATCGCCCGCGCGGTGGCGGCGGCGCGGGCGGCCGGCATCCGGATCGTCTGGTTTCAGAACGGCTGGGATCCCGACTACGTGGAAGCGGGGGGACCGGGCTCGCCGAACTGGCACAAGTCCAACGCCCTCAAGACCATGCGCGCGAAGCCCGGGATGAACGAGCGCCTGCTCGCCAAGGGAACCTGGGACTATGCCCTGGTGGAGGCTCTCAGGCCGGAGCCCGGCGACATCGTGCTCGGCAAACCCCGCTACAGCGGCTTCTACAACACGCAGCTCGACAGCCTGCTGCGCGCGGCCGGCATCCGCACCCTGGTGTTCACCGGCATCGCCACCAACGTCTGCGTGGAATCGACCCTGCGCGACGGCTTCTTCCTCGAATATTTCGGCATCGTGCTGGCCGACGCCACCCACCAGGCCGGGCCGCCGGCCCTGCAGGCCGGGGCGCTGTCCAACATCGAGACCTTCTTCGGCTGGGTCTCGGATGTCGCCGCCTTCGAGGCGGCCCTCTCGCCGGATCTCGCCCGCACGGCGGCGGAATAGGGCGGCCACAGGGGACCGGTCTGACGACCCCGGATGTCGGACCCGCACAGGTCGGAAACCGCCCGACACCGAGCCAACCCAGCGAGAGCAGTTCAGCCACCCGGCACCATCGAGACTCCCCCAGGAGCATCGTAACAGACATGCCCAAGACCGCGATCATCCCGCCCGGCACCGGCAAGCCGCTGGCGCCCTACGTCCCCGGCACGCTCGCCGACGGCGTGCTCTACGTCTCGGGCACGCTGCCCCTCGATGCGGAGGCGAACGTCGTCCACGTCGGCGATGCCGCCGCCCAGACCCGGCATGTGCTGGAAACCATCAAGGGCGTCGTCACCGCCGCCGGCGGCACCATGGACGACGTCACCTTCAACCACGTCTTCCTGAAGGACTGGGCCGACTATGCCGCGATCAACGCGGTCTATGCGGCGTACTTCCCCGGCGAGAAGCCGGCCCGCTACTGCATCCAGTGCGGTCTCGTGAAGCCCGACGCGCTGGTAGAGATCGCGACGGTGGCGCATGTCGGCCGGCCCTGACGCGCGCATGACGACCGCGATCCACCACGCCGTCGAGGGGGAGGGCACCCGGACGGTGCTGCTCTCGCCGGGCCTTGGCGGCTCGGCCGCCTATTTCGCACCGCAGATGGCGGCGCTCACCGCGCGGTTCCGGGTCATCACCTACGATCATCGCGGCACCGGACGCTCCCCCGGGCGCCTGGAACCGGGCCACGACATCGCCGCCATGGCCCGCGATGCCCTGGCGGTGATGGATGCCTGCGGGGTCGCGCGCTGCGATATCGTCGGGCACGCGCTCGGCGGTCTCATCGGCCTCGAACTCGCCCGCTCGCATCCGGAGCGCGTCGGCCGCCTCGTCGCGATCAACGCCTGGGCGCGGGCGGATTCCGCGACGAAGCGCTGCTTTGCCGCCCGCAAGCGGCTGCTGGAGGCGAGCCCCGAGGCGTATGTGCGGGCGCAAGCCATCTTCCTCTACCCGGCCCCGTGGCTGTCGCAGAACGCGGCCCGCATCGCCGAGGACGAGGCGCACGCGCTGGCGCAATTCCCCGGTCGCGAGACGGTGCTGGCGCGGATCGCGGCGCTGGAGGCCTTCGACCTGACGGCGGATCTGCACCAGATTCCGCACGAGACCCTGGTGATGGCGGCGGACGACGACGTCCTCGTGCCCTATCTGTGTTCGGAGGCGCTCGCGCAGGGCCTGCCCAATGCCCGCCTCGACCGGGTCTTGAGCGGCGGCCACGCCCACAGCGTGACCCGCGCCGACAGCTTCAACCGGACGCTCGTGGCGTTCCTCGACCGACAGGAGTAACCGCCGTGACCCAGACGAGGCCGACCGGAACGGCCCCCCCGTGCGTCGAGGGCGGCGCCTTTCGCGGCGCGATGGCCCGGGTCGCCAGCGCGGTCCATCTCGTCACCACCGACGGGCCGGGAGGGCGGGCAGGCTTCACCGCCTCCGCCGTGTGCAGCGTCAGCGACGCGCCGCCGACTCTCCTCGTCTGTGTCAACCGGGCATCCTCGGCCCATGCGGCGCTGAGCGCCAACACCGCGCTCTGCGTCAACACCCTGGCGGCCGACCAATCCGGGATTGCAGCGGCCTTCGGCGGCCGCACGCCCATGGAGACCCGCTTCGCCGCCGGAACCTGGACGACCCTCGCGACGGGCGCGCCGGCGCTCCAGGGCGCACGTACCGCCTTCGATTGCCGGATCGTCGCCCGCCACCCGGTGGGCACACACGACGTACTCTATTGCGAGGTCATCGGCCTCGCCGAGCCCGGTGACGGACCGGCCCTCGTCTACGCGGACCGCGCCTACCACAGCCTGCCCCTCGGCGCGGCGTCCCCGCAGGAGGCCGCCGCCTGAGGACAGGCCGATGGCGGCAGGCCCTATCGCCGGTCGTCGCGGCGGGGGCGGACCGAGCCGGTGGCGATCTCGTCCTGGTGCCTCAGCGGCGTGACGGCGTGCACGCGTCCGCCGTGCAGCTGATGGACATTGCGTTCGGCGGCCCGGCCTTCGAGCCCGCCGGGCGCCAACGCGGCTGGTATCCCCGCCGGTGCAGTGTAGCTCTGGGCCAGAGCGCCCGAGGCGGACAGGCCGAGGGCGACGGCGAGGGCAGCGGTGAGGCTGTGACGGATCATGGCGCAAGTCCTGGGTCTGAACGGTTGCCGCCACGACGCGCGACGCGGCATCCAAGTTCCCAGAAATTGAGCACACCTGCTTCAGAAAACAACAAGACTTGCTTGCAGACTATGCAACGAAGATGAGCAGTTTTCAGATTATCGCTGCTCGCTTGGCTCCGGTTGGGATGCCTGCGCTAAAAACATCAACCCGATCAAACCCTTATTCGTCCGCCTACGATTTTCGCACGCGAACGCGCGGCCTGGCATGATCCGCGACCGGGCTGGGGCGCGCCATGCTCTACCGCGTCGCGTCAGCGCCCACGTCGACCCGATTCGGCCGCAGGTCGAATGAAATCAGTCGGCCCGGCCGATGGTGGCCTCGATCTGGCCGTGCGGCTCGTCGGTCGGCAGGAAGACCTGCCCCCCGTGATCGATGCCGAACGCCCCGAGATTCATCGGGATGTAGTGCTTGTTGGGCATCGCGAAGTGGATCTCGGCGATGTCGGGCCGGGCGGCGAGCACCGCTTCGCCCATGCGATACATGCTGTCCTGCACCCCCGCGCTGTAGGTGGTGGCGAAGACCGTGATCATCGTGTCGAGCACCGCCGCGTTGGTCGCCACCGGGTCGGCGGGCGGCGCGGCCCAGGTCCAGGTCGCGTCCATGCTGGTGGCGCAGATGCGGTCGCCGGTATCGGGCAGGGTGCGGTACGCGTCGTCGACGAAGTCCTCCCAGCCGGATTGCGTCGTCTTCATCAGGGTGTAGCCGCGCAGGCCCGATTCCAGCACCGAGCCGCCCCGGTCGGCCACCAGCCGCACGAAGGGCTGGCCGTTGCCGTCGAGGGTGAAGGTGTGGGCGTGGGGCGCCCCCTGCACGTCCCGGCGCAGCCAGCGGGTTTCCAGGGACTCGATGCTGACGGAGGCGACCTGCGCGTAGCGCTCCAGGAACAGGGCCGCGACGTGTCCGACGAAGGCTTCGGTCTCGGCCTCCACGTGCCGGGCGGCGGTGATGTTGACGATGTTCTTGATGCTGTCGGTGGCGATGACCTGCCGGTTGTCCCCCGCCGTCCAGGAGGCTCCGAAATCGCCCTCCAGCAGCACCGTCAGGGAGAGTTCGCGCACGTCGTGGCGCTCGGCTCCGCGGGCGAGCCGGAGCACCCGCACGCGGCCCTTGCCGTAGCGTGCCTTCGTCAGCGCCATGATGCCGGTCCTTTCGTCGTCGGGAAAACGAGGCTCACGCCTCGGCGGCGTGGGCGAGGCGGGTCGCCTCGGCGCGGGCCCCGGCCTGGCTGCCGAGCCCGTTGAAGAACAGGTTCAGGGCGAGCGCCGACAGGGCCGCGAGCAGGATGCCGGATTCGAGCAGCGGATGCAGGGCGTCGGGCATCTGCCGGAAGAAGTTCGGCGCCACCAGGGGAATCAGCCCGAAGCCCACCGAGACGGCGACGATGAACAGGTTGTTGCGGTTGCCGGCGAAATCCACGGCCCCGAGGATGCGTGCGCCCGTGGCCGCCACCATGCCGAACATCACGAGCCCGGCGCCGCCCAGGACGCAGGGCGGCACCGCTTCCACCAGGGCCGCGAGCTTGGGGATGAGCCCGAGGCCGAGCATGATGAAGCCGCCGATGACCGTGACCCAGCGGGAGCGCACGCCGGTGACGCCGACGAGGCCGATGTTCTGCGAGAAGGAGGTGTAGGGAAAGGTGTTGAAGATGCCGCCGAGCGCGGTGCCGAGCCCGTCGGCGCGCAGGCCCCTGACGAGGCGGGGCTCGTCCACGGTCTCGCCGGTGATCTCGGCGAGCGCCAGGAACATGCCGGTGGATTCGATCATCACCACCACCATGACCAGGCAGAGGGTGAGGCTGGCCACGAGGTCGAAGGTCGGCATGCCGAAGGCGAAGGGGCGCACCACGTCGAACCACGGCGCCGCGGCCACCCGCGACAGGTCCACGAGGCCGAAGGCGCCTGCCGCCGCCATGCCGGCGACGATCCCGATGAGCACGGAGGCCGAGGCCACGAAGCCCCGCGTGTAGCGGGTCAGGGCGAGGATGACGAGGAGGACGAACAGGGCGATGCCGAGGTAGAGCGGCGCCCCGTATTGCGGGTTACCGACCCCGCCCGCCGCCCAGTTCACTCCCACCCGCATCAGTGAGATGCCGATGACGAGGATGACCGTCCCGGTCACCACCGGCGGGAACAGCGGCAGCAGGCGCCCGACCAGGGGGGCGGCGAAGAGGGCGAACAGGCCGGCGACGATGACGGCGCCGTAGATGCCGGTGAGCCCGAGATCCGGGCTGGTGCCCATGGCGATCATCGGCGTCACCGCCGCGAAGGTCACGCCCATCATCACCGGCATGCGGATGCCGATGCCGGGCAGGCCCCAGCTCTGGATCAGGGTGGCGAGGCCGCAGGCGAACAGGTCGGCGCTGACCAGCATCGCCACCTGCTCGGGGGGCAGCTTGAGGGCGCGCCCGACGATCAGCGGCACCGCCACGGCCCCGGCATACATCACCAGCACGTGCTGGAGGCCAAGGAGGCCGAGGGCCGCGGGCGGAACCGTGCGGGCCGGCGCCGCCGGAACGGAGGGGGAAGGGCCGTGTTCCACGCGATGGTCCCTCGTCTGGCGAGCCGGACCGGCTCTCCGGAGCAGGGTCCGCAAACCACGTGCCACCCCTGGGCGCAGGCTCCGGCGGACCGCACCGGGCCTGCGGATCAGCCCCGCGCGAGCAGCGCCCGAGCGCACCCGCCCTCCCAGTCCCGCATGAAGAGCCGCACCGCGTGGGGCGGCAGCGGCGGGCTGAACAGGAATCCCTGCACCTGCGCGCAGCCTTCCCGGCGCACGAGGGCGAGTTGCTCGGCAGTCTCCACGCCCTCGGCCACGATGCCCATGCCCAGGCGCTCGCCGATGCCGACCACCGCGCGCACGATCGCCGCCGCGTCCGGATCGGCGATGTCACGGATGAAGGCGCGGTCGATCTTGATCCGGTCGAAGGGAAAGCGGCGCAGGTAGCTCAGGGACGAGTAGCCGGTGCCGAAATCGTCGAGCGCGATGAGCACGCCGAGGGCGCGCAGGCGATGCAGGCGGCCGAGCACCTCGTCGGCATCCTGCATCAGCACGCTCTCGGTCACCTCGAGCTTGAGGCGTTCCGCCGGCAGGCCGCTCGCCGCGAGGGCCGCCAGCACCGTTGCCTCGAGGCCCGGGCGCCGCAGCTGCACCGGCGAGACGTTCACCGCCACGCGCAGGGGCAGGGGCCAGGCGGTCGCCTCGCGGCAGGCCTCCTGCAGGGCCCAGGCGCCGAGCGGCACGATCAGCCCCGTCTCCTCGGCGAGCGCGATGAAGGCGCCCGGCGCGATCTCGCCCCGGACCGGATGGCGCCAGCGCATTAGCGCCTCGAAGCTGACGATGGCCCCCGTGTCGGCGTCGATCACGGGCTGGTAGGCGAGGTGGAACTCCCGCCGCCGGATCGCCTCCTTCATGTCGAGGGCGAGGCGGCCGCGCGTGGCGATGCGCGCGCCCGCAGCCGGCTCGAACGCCCGGTGGGTGTTGCGCCCCGCCGCCTTGGCCTCGTACAGGGCGATATCGGCGCGCTTGAACACTTCGTCGGGGTCCCGGTCCGCCTGCGTCGCGATAGCAACGCCGATGCTGACGCCGACCTCGACGCTCTGCCCGTCGAGGTCGTGGGGCTTGCTCACTGCCGCGATCAGCCGCTCCGCCAGCTCCGCCGCCTCGTCGGGCGCGTCGAGATAGGTGAGCACGACGGCGAACTCGTCGCCGCCGAGGCGCGCGATCGTATCGGTGGGGCGAAGCACCGCCTGCATCCGCTCGGCCACGACGCGCAGCAGCGCGTCGCCGGCCGGATGGCCGAGGCTGTCGTTGACGGCCTTGAAGCGGTCGAGGTCGCAGGCCAGCACCGCGAAGGCGGTGCGGGCCCGGCCCGCATGGGTGATGGCCTGCTCCAGGCGGTCGCGGAACAGCGTGCGGTTGGGCAGTCCCGTCAGCGCATCGTGCAGGGCCATGTGCCGGACCCGCTCCTCGGCCGCGCGGCGTCCCGTCACGTCCGTGAAGGTGCGCACGAGGCCGCCCTGGGGCAGGGGCAGGGTGCGGACCTGGAGCACGGTTCCGTCCGGGCGGGCGCGCTCGTAATCGTAGATCCGCGCCGCCGGCTCGCCGCGCTCCAGCCAGGCCCGGAGACCATCGGGCAGGTGGGCGAACTCGCCCTGTGCCCTCTGGTAGGACCGCACGGCCTCGAAGGGCGCGCCGTCGTAGAGCAGGTCCTGCGGCACCCCCATCATGCCGGCGACGCGCCGGTTATAGACCCGCACGCGATCCTCGCCGTCCGTCATGAGCAGGCCCTGATCCATGCTCTCCAGGGTGACGCGCAGGAGGGAGTCCGAGGTCTCGAGCCGGCGATGCGCGCGATCCGCCTCGGCCTCGGCGACCCGGCCCCGCAGCGTCGCCTCAACGAACAGGGCCAGGTCCACGAGGCGCTGGCGCTCCGCCGCGCCGAACCGGGCGCGCGGCTCCGGGTCGGCGATGCAGACGGTGGCGGCATCGACCCCCTCGGACAGGGCGATCGGCACGCCCGCGTAGAAGCGCAGGAAGGGCGCGCCGAGGACGAGGGGATGGTTGGAGAAGCGTGGGTCGCGATGGGTGTCGAGCACCACGAAGGGCACATGAGCTTCGCCCAGGACGGTGTGGGCGCAGAACGCCACGGACTTCGGCGTGCCGGACAGACTCAGCCCCTCCCGGCCAAGGAACCATTGCCGGGCCTCGCCCACCCGCGAGACGAAGGCGTAACGAACGCCGAAGAGCGCGGCCGCCGTCCGGCAGACAGCGTCGAGCTGAAGATCCGCGGCAGGCTCACCCGGCTCCGTGGCGTCATCGCACCCGATTCCGGATAGGGAGGCTCCGACCATTTCCGCCATTCTACGGGCTCACGCGACGCGAGAACTCTCCTACGACCTTCGAACGAAGGAAAATACAGGATCGATTGTCGCTCTAACTTATGTCAATCCTCGTTTCCGAAACATCCCGAGCACAT
Source organism: Methylobacterium sp. FF17 (assembly GCF_025813715.1). Taxonomy (NCBI): domain Bacteria; kingdom Pseudomonadati; phylum Pseudomonadota; class Alphaproteobacteria; order Hyphomicrobiales; family Methylobacteriaceae; genus Methylobacterium; species Methylobacterium flocculans. The sequence goes on along the minus strand of NZ_CP107532.1, from coordinate 4,969,842 downwards.
TATACTCACTCGCCCGATACGCGTTCGCCCACGGCGATCCCGCACCCGCCGGGACCGGTGCGGGTGGCCCCACCCCGCCTGCGGGGATACGCCGAGGACGGGCTCACGGTGCGCGCGCCGGCCCCTTGCGCAACGCGTCGTAGAGGCGCTGCACCTCCTGGATCGTCGCGTGGCCGCGGCTCCAGTTCGTCTCGCGGACGTTGGTCTCGGTGAAGGCGCTGTGCGAGGTGCCGCCGAAGCCGTTGAAGACGGTCTCGACCCCGTCCGCATGATAATCGATGCGGTATGAGGGACTGAACCCCTTCCGGCCCTTCCCGGTCACGCCGATGCGCACCAGGGCGTCGCCGTGCCGCTTCTGGCAGAAGCGCATGTTGCCGAGGAGCCGGCGCAGGTATTCCTCGGGTTCGGTGAGGTCGCCCGCGACCTCGATCAGCGTCGCGTCGGGCGGGAGATGCGTCCTGGGGGTCATGGCGCCTTGCCTCGTTGTCCGGCTCTGCGGCCGGGCCCGCGCAAGATCACATTTCGGGGGCCCTGGCGAGCCGGTGCCGGCTGGCCCGTTGCCTGCTAGAGCGGCGGCGCCCGCCAGCGCGCAGGAAGGAACGCGATGCCGACCCTCGACGACCTGAACCACGCCGCCCCCGGCGATGTCGTCGCCACCCTCGGGGCGGTGTTCGAGCACGCGCCCTGGGTCGCCGAGGCGGCCGCCGGGCGACGGCCCTTCGCCACCGTGGAGGCCCTGCTCGGCGCCATGCGGGAGGCGGTGGAGGCTGCCCCCGAGGCGGCCCGGCTCGAACTTCTGACCAACCACCCCGAGCTTGCCGGACGCGCGGCCCGCGACGGCGCGATCGCGCCCGATTCCATCGCCGAGCAGGCCTCGGCCGGGCTCGACCGGCTCTCGGAGGCGGAATACGCGCGCTTCGCGGCGCTCAATGCGGATTACCGCGCCCGCTTCGGGTTCCCCTTCATCCTCTGCGTCAAGCGCCATGGCCGCGCCTCGCTGCTGGGGGCCTTCGCGACCCGCCTCGCCAGTGACCCGGAGACGGAGCGCGCCACCGCCCTCGCGGAAGTCTTCCGCATCGCCGCAATCCGCCTCGCCACCCTGGTCGACGGGCCCGGAACACCGCGCACCACGGGGCGGGTCTCCACCCATGTCCTCGACACGGCGGCGGGTCGACCGGCGCCGGGGGTGGCGGTGGAGCTCCACGAATGGGTATCGGACACCGAGACGGCGCTGGTCGCCCGGGCCGTGACCAACGCGGACGGACGCACGGACGCGCCCCTGATCCACGGACGCCCGGTGCCGATCGCTGCCTACGAACTGCGCTTCCGGATCGGCGACCATTTCCGGGCGACCCAGCCGGGTCTGCCCGAGCCGCCCTTCCTGGACATCGTCGCGCTGCGCTTCGGCGCCGCCGACCCGGAGGGGCACTACCACGTGCCGCTGGTGGCGAGTCCGTGGAGCTACCAGACCTATCGCGGGAGCTGACCGAGACGAGCCCCGAGCCCCTTGCTCCGGTTCCGCTGGTCCCGCTTTCCCTGACCTGCTTTCCCTGGCCCACCTTCCCGCCCGCCGATAGCTCTCGCCGTCGTCGCGCGGCGCGGCCGAGCCCAACTTCGTCGGCGCGGTGGCACCCTCGCGGCGGGGCCCGGCGCGGGAAACGGCCTTCCGGAACGGGCCGCCTTTCGCGACCCTGGAGGGGCTCGCGGAGGCCGACCATGGTTCACGGCCGTGTGACTCGGTAGCGGAGGCCGCCGGCCTCGCAAGCCCCTGAGATTTTGAGCGAATCCGGCACGTTCCTTGCTGCCGTCCCGAGCGGGCGGCGGGCCCGGGGAGGACAGGCGGTGACGCATCGGTTTTCGGTGAGGGGCCTGATAGCCAGGACCCTGATGGCCGCCCTCGTGACCGCCGGCCTGTCCGTCCTGACGCCGGCGCCGCGCGCCCAGGGCAGCCTGATCGCCCCCGCTGGCCAGTCCCGCGTCACCGCGCCCGGCGGCCTGCGCGGACGCACGGCCCTGAAGCACCGACATGCGGCCCGGCACCGGGCGACCCGCCCCCACCGGCACCGCTGATCCCTCATCCCGTCCAGGAGTCGCGCGCATGATCCGTCAGATGACTTTCCTCGCCCTGTCGCTGGGCCTCGCGGGGCCGGCCCTGGCTCAGAGCGTCGGCGCCCCCGCCGGAATGGAGGGTGCCACCGCCCCGGGCGGCACGGAGGGCCGGGCAGGGGCCCGCAACGAGGCGGAGGCGATCCGCAGCGGCGACGCGATCCCGGTGCCGCCACGGGCCGGGGGGCTTCCGGTCGAAGGACGGCCCGTCGAAAGCGTGCCGTCACCGGGGGCAGCCCCGACAGCGCCATCGCGTCCCTGACCCTCAGGTCGCGAAGGTCGCGATCAGTTCGGCCGCCACCAGGGCGGCGATCACGGCCGGGCGCTTGTCGCGCACCGCCGTGCCGCCGATCGGGCAGACGAGGCGGTCGAGCGCGGCCGCGTCGAGCCCCATCGCCCGGAAGGCGGAGAGGAAGGTGGCCCGCTTCGTGGCGGACCCGATCAGGCCGAGATAGGCGAAGGTGTTCGCTTCCAGCAGGCTGGCGCAGATCAGGCTGTCGAGGGCGTGGCTGTGCGTGACCACCACGTGGGCCGCGCCCGGTGGCGCGGCCTCGGCCACGGCGTCCGGCGCGCCGACCGTGCGCGCGATGCGAGCCCCCGAGACGCGCGCGACCTCTTCCGCCCGGGCATCGACGATCCGGGTGCGGAAGGGCAGCGGGTCGAGGGCCAGCGCCAGGGCCCGTCCGACATGGCCGGCCCCGTAGATCACCACGGCAGGCTCGCGCGCCGCGCCCTGCGCCTCCCGGTCGCGCAGGGCCGCGAGGGTGCCGGCATCGGCCCGGCGGATCGCCAGGGTGACGTGCCCGCCGCAGCACTGGCCGGTCTCGGGCCCGAGCGGCATGCGCAGCCCGGCCTCGGCCTCTCCCTCGGCCAGGAGTTGCCGGGCACGGGCAACGCCCGCCCACTCGCAGGTGCCGCCGCCGATGGTGCCGACGACCAGATCCGGCATCACCAGCATGGCGGTGCCGGCCTCGCGGGGTGTCGATCCCCGCGCTTCCGACAGGGTAACCAGGGCCGCCGGCTCGCCCGCCACGAGGGCGGCCGCCAGGGCCTCGGACAGCGACTCGGATGAGCCGGCGCTCACGGCAACCCGGCCAGCGCCCGCATCCGCTCGACGGCATCCAGTACGCGCTCCGGGGTCGCCGGCGCGTCGAGGCGGGGGCAGTACCGGTGACCGGCGACGCTCGCCACCGCGTCCGAGAGCGCGTGCAGGCCGGCGATGCCGAGCATCAGGGGCGGCTCGCCCACCGCCTTGGAGCGGTAGATCGTCGCCTCGCGGTTCTCGTTCGCGTAGAGGGCCACGTTGAAGATGCGCGGGCGGTCGCCACAGGCGGGGATCTTGTAGGTGGAGGGGGCGTGAGTGCGTAGCGAGCCCCGGTCGTCCCACCACAATTCCTCCGTGGTGAGCCAGCCGAGGCCCTGGATGAAGCCGCCCTCGATCTGGCCCTTGTCCACCGCCGGGTTCAGGGAACGGCCGCAATCGTGCAGGATGTCGGCCCGCTCGATCCGGTACTCGCCGGTCAGCGTGTCGACCGCCGCCTGCACGCAGGCCGCACCGTAGGCGAAGTAGTAGAACGGGTGGCCCCGGCCCGCGTCCCGGTCCCAGTGGATGGTCGGCGTCTTGTAGAAGCCCGTGGCCGAGAGCTGCACGCGGGCGAGATACGCCTTGTGGATCAGCTCGCCCCAGGCGATCTCCTGGTTCCCCACCCGGACCCGGTTGGGCAGGAACAGCACCGTTTCCGGAGCGACGCTCCAGGCTTCGGCCGCGAAGGAGACGAGACGCTCCTTCAGCGTCCGGGCAGCGGCCTGCGCGGCCATGCCGTTGAGGTCGGCCCCGGAGGACGCGGCGGTGGCCGAGGTGTTGGGCACCTTGCCCGTGGTTGTCGCGGTGATGCGGACCCGGTCGGCGTCGATCTGGAACTCCTCCGCCACCACCTGCGCCACCTTGACGTAGAGGCCCTGGCCCATCTCGGTGCCGCCGTGATTCAGCCCCACCGAGCCGTCGTTGTAGATGTGCACCAGGGCGCCGGCCTGGTTGTAGGCGGTGGAGGTGAAGGAGATGCCGAATTTCACCGGCGTCAGCGCGATGCCCCGCTTGATCACCGGGCTCGATGCATTGGCTGCATGCAGGGCCGCGCGACGACCGGCATAATCACAATCGGCTTCCAGCTGTGCCACCAAGTCCCGGATGCAGTTGTCGGAAATCGTCTGGTGGTAGGGCGTGACGTTGTCGCTCCCGGTCCCGTAGAAGTTGCGCTTGCGCACCTCCAGCGGGTCGAGGCCGCAGGCATAGGCCACCTCCTCGATCACCCGCTCGGCCGCCACCATGCCCTGCGGCCCGCCGAAGCCCCGGAAGGCGGTGTTCGACTGAGTGTTCGTGCGGTAGGGCCGCGAGGTCAGGTGCACCGCCGGGTAGTGGTAGCAATTGTCGGCGTGGAACAGGGCACGGTCGGTGACCGGGCCCGACAGGTCGGCGGCCCAGCCGCAGCGCGCGGCGAGCTGCATGTCCACCGCGAGAATCTTCCCCTCGGCATCGTGGCCCACGAGGTAGTCCACCTCGAAATCGTGGCGCTTGCCGGTGATGACCATGTCGTCGTCGCGGTCGGGCCGGATCTTGGCGGCGCGGCCGGTCTTCTTCGCCACCAGGGCCGCCACGCAGGCGAACAGGTTCGACTGGCTCTCCTTGCCGCCGAAGCCGCCGCCCATGCGGCGCACCTCGGCCGTCACGGCGGAATTCACGGTACCCAGCACCTTGGCCACCAGGGCCTGGGCCTCGGAGGGGTGCTGCGTCGAGGTATGGACCGTGACCTCGTCGTCCTCGCCCGGCATCGCCAGGGCGATCTGTCCCTCGAGGTAGAAGTGCTCCTGGCCGCCGATGCCCATGCGGCCCCGAACGATGCCGGGGCTTTCCGCCAGCACCGCGTCCGCATCGCCGCGCTTCAGGGTCATGGGCGGCCAGACCAAGGTGCCGTCCGCGCGGGCCTCGCGATAGGTCAGGACGGGCGCGAGATCCTCGTAGGCGATCTGCGCGAGACGCGCGGCCCGGCGCGCCGCGTCGCGGGTCAGGGCCGCCACCGCGAAGATCGGCTGGCCGCGATAAGAGACGGTGTCCTCGGCCAGCATCGGCTCGTCATTGCGGTGCGAGGACGAGATCTCGTTGACGCCCGGCACGTCGGCGGCCGTGAACACCGCCACCACGCCATGCGCCGCGCGCACGGGGTCGAGGTCCACCGAGACGAGGCGGGCATGGGCCCGCTCGCTGAGGCCCAGGCAGACATGCAGCAGCCCGGCCGGCTCGGGCATGTCGTCGATGTAGGTGGCCCCACCGCTGACATGGCGGACCGCGCTGTCGTGGATGCGCGGCGCGTGGGCGCCACCGGCGATCCGGTCGTCCGCCTTCGGGGGCGGGGGCGTGTGGTCAAGCATGGGCCGGGCTCCCGATCGCCGCGAGGCGGGTTTCCGGCGCCTCCGGGGCGCTCTCGTAGATCAGGCGCTCGATCAGGTTTCCGGCGACCTTGAGACGGTAGCCGGCCGAGGCGCGCATGTCCGAGAGCGGCGTGAAATCCTGCGCGAGCGCCGCCTTGAAGGCGGGCACCACGGCGGCGTCGAGGGCTTGGCCCACCAGCGCGGCCTCGGCCTGCACTGCCCGCTTCGGGGTCCCGGCCATGCCCCCGTAGGCGATGCGCGCCTGCCGGATCGTGCCGTTTTCCAGGGTCAGCCGGAAGGCCCCGAGGACGGCGGAGATGTCCTCGTCGAAGCGCTTCGAGATCTTATGGACGGCCAGCCGCGCGCCATCCGGCAGCCGCGGGATCGTGACACCCGTGACGATCTCGTCGGCGGCCCGGTCCTGGCGGCCATAGGCGACGAAGAAGTCCTCCAGGGGCAGGGTGCGGGTGCCACGCCGGCTCGCGAGATGGAGCGTGGCGCCGAGCGCGATGAGGGCGGGCGCCGCGTCGCCGATGGGCGAGCCGTTGGCGATGTTGCCGCCCAGCGTGCCGGCATTGCGGGTCTGGGCCGCGCCGTGGCGCCGGAAGAGTTCGCCGAGGTCGGGATGGAGTTCGGCCAGGGCCGCGCCGGCCGCCGCCAGGGTCACGCCGGCCCCGATCTGCAGGCCCTGCGGCGTGTCCGCGACGGTGGCGAGGTCGCGGACCCGCCCCAGCCAGATCACCGGATCGAGCACGCGCAGGCCCTTGGTGACCCAGAGGGCGACGTCGGTGGCGCCGGCCACGATCGTGGCGTGCGGGTATTCGGCGACGAGGTCGGTCAGGGCCGGGACGGTGGCGGGGGCGAAGAAGCGGCCCCTGGGGCCGGAGACCGCCACGGTCTCGTCGTCCCGCAGGGCCAGCAGCCGGGCGAGGGTGGCGTCGCGGGCGACATCGAAGGCATCCACCTCGGGGGCTGCCAGCGCCCGCTCGGCGGCACGCACGATGGGCGCGTAGCCGGTGCAGCGGCAGAGGTTGCCCGCGAGCGCGTCGTCGATGGGGCTTGCCGATTGCCAGACCTCGCCGCGCGCGGCCGGCAGGTCCTTGGTCATCGCGAACAGGGACATCACGAAGCCCGGCGTGCAGAAGCCGCATTGCGAGCCGTGCTCCTCCACCATCAGGCGCTGAACCGGGTGCAGACTGCCGTCGGTCCCGCGCAGGTGCTCGACGGTGAGAAGCTGACAACCGTCGAGCATGCCGAGGAACGTGATGCAGGCATCCACGGTCCGGTAGCGCAGGCGCTCGGTGCCGGGCGGCCCCTCGGGGCGGACGACGACGACGGTACAGGCGCCGCAATCGCCCTCGTTGCAGCCCTCCTTGGTGCCGGTCAGCCGCTCAGGGCCGCGCAGCCAGTCGAGCACCGTCAGCGTCGGGTCGCAGGCCTCGATCGTGCGCTCCTCGTGGCCGAGGAGGAAGCGGATGGCGTGTCTCATGCGTGCCCCGGTGTCCTGCGCATCCCGTCGCGCCTATTGCGGCAGCTTGTCGTCGATGCCCTTCACGTACCAGTTCATGCCCAGGATCATCGGGTCGGGAGCGGTCTCGCCCCCCTTCACCGCCTCGGTGCCGTCCTGCTTGATCACCGGGCCGCGGAACGGGTGGAGCGTGCCGTCCGCGATCGCCTTCTTGCTGGCCTCGGCCTTGGCCTTCACATCATCGGGCATGTTGGCGAAGGGCGCCAGCACGACCATGCCGTCCTTGATGCCGCCCCAGGTGTCCTGGCTTGCCCAGGTGCCGTCGAGGACGGCCTTGGCGCGCCCGACGACGTAGCCGTCCCAGTCGTCCACGATGGAGGTGAGCTGGGCCTTGGGGGCGAAGCGCATCTGGTCGGAGGACTGGCCGAAGGCGCGTTTCCCCTGCTTCTCGGCCTCCTGGAGGGGGGCCGCCGAATCCGTATGCTGGGACAGGATGTCGGCGCCCTGCGCCAGCAGGGCTTTCGCGGCCTCGGCCTCCTTGCCCGGGTCGAACCAGGTGTTCACCCAGACGATCTTGAGCTTGATGTTGGGGTTCACGCTCTGCGCGCCGAGCATGAAGGCGTTGATGCCGCTCACCACCTCGGGGATCGGGAAGGAGGCGATGTAGCCGAGCGTGCCGGTCTTCGAAAGGCGGCCCGCGATCTCGCCGCAGATGTAGCGCCCCTCGTAGAACCGGGCCGAGTAGGTGGCGACGTTGGCCGAGCGCTTGTAGCCCGTGGCGTGCTCGAACTTCAGCTTGGGGAATTTCCTGGCAACCTTCAGGGTCGGCTCCATGAAGCCGAACGAGGTGGTGAAGATCAGGCCGTGGCCGGAGCGGGCCAGGCTTTCGATGGAGCGCTCGCTGTCGGCCTCCGGCACGTTCTCGAGGAAGCTGGTCTCGACCCGGTCGCCCAGCGCCGCGGCGAGCGCCTTTCGGCTCTGATCGTGCTGGAACGAGTAGCCGTAATCGGCGACCGGACCCACGTAGACGAAGCCGACCTTCAGCTTCGCGCCCGGCTTCTCCTGTGCCTGCGCCCCGCCGATTCCGAGGGCGAGGATGGCCAGCACGGCCCCCTGAAGAATCCGCATCGTTCCGATGTCCTTGGATGGAGGAGCGCGCCTCAACGGTGCGGCGTGAAGACCCGGCCCAGCGCGGCCGGGGCGAGGGAACCGCCGTGGCGTCGCCCGAGGGAGAGCAAGACCAGGGCCAGGATGGTGGCGAGGTAGGGCAGGGCGGAGAGCGCCTGGCCGGGCAGGCCGAGGCCGGCGGCCTGGGCGTGCAGCTGGAGCACGGTGGCGCCCCCGAACAGCATCGCGCCGGCGAGCACCCGCAGCGGGCGCCAGGAGGCGAAGACCACGAGGGCGAGGGCGATCCAGCCGCGCCCGGCCGTCATCGCCGGCGCCCAGAACGGCGTGTAGGCGAGCGACAGGTAGGCCCCGGCGAGCCCCGCGCAGGCGCCGCCGAACAGGACGGCGAGGAAGCGCACCTTTCGGACCTTGAGCCCGAGCGCATGGGTGGCGGTGTGGTCGTCGCCGATGGCGCGCAGGGTCAGGCCGGCGCGGGTGCGCCACAGGAACCACCACACGCCCGCCACCAGCGCGAAGGCGAGGTAGACGAAGGCGTCCTGCCCGAAGAGGAGGCGACCGATGCCGGGCAGGTCGGTCAGCCCGGGCCAGTCCAGGTGCGGCGCCGCCTCGCGCTTGAGGCCCACATAGGACCCGCCGACGAGGCCCGAGAGCCCGAGGCCGAGGATGGTCATGGCGAGACCCGAGGCGACCTGGTTGGCGCTGAGCACCACGGTGAGGATGCCGAACAGGGCCGAGAGGGCGAGCCCGGCACCGGCGCCAGCCAGCGCGCCGAGAAGCGTCGAGCCGGTCTCCACCGCCACCGCGAATCCGGCGGCCGCCCCCAGCACCATCATGCCCTCGACCCCGAGGTTGAGGACGCCGGCCCGCTCCGCCACGAGTTCGCCGATCGCCGCGATCATCAGCGGGGTCGCGGCGGCCACGATGGTGACGAGGACCATCTGGACGATATCGGGGGTCATGCCGTCGCTCCCGGCACGAGGCGGACCCGGTAGCGCGAGAGGGCGTCGGCCCCCAGCACCAGGGCGAGGAGCAGGCCCTGGAAGGCACGAGTGAGGTCGAGGGGCAGCTTGAGGTCGATCTGCGCGCCCTCGCCGCCGATGGTGGTGAGGGCGATGACGAGGGCCGCGACCAGGATCCCCGCCGGGGAGAGGCGCCCGAGGAAGGCCACGATGATGGCGGTGAAGCCGTAGCCCGGCGAGATCGAGGGCTGGAGCTGACCGATCTTGCCCGCCACCTCGCAGATCCCGGCCAGACCCGCCGCGCCGCCGGAGACGGCGAAGACCGCGAGCGTCAGGCGCGCGTCGCTGAAGCCGGCGAACCGGGCCGCGCGCGGGCTCGCCCCCACCACCCGCACGGTGAACCCGAACAGGGTGCGCCCGAGCACCAGGGTGGCGACGACGATCGCCGCCAGCGCGACGGCGACGCCCGCGTGCAGGCTGTCGCCCTCCATCAGGTAGGGCAGGCGGGCGGCGTCATCGAAGGTGACGCTCTGGGGGAAGTTGAAGCCGGCCGGGTCGCGCAAGGGACCGCGGGCCATGTAGTCGAGCAGGAGTTCGGCCACATAGACCAGCATCAGGCTGGTGAGGATTTCCGAGACCCCGGGGCGGACCTTCAGCAGCCCCGGGATCAGTCCGTAGAGCATGCCGGCCAGCGTGCCGACGGCGAGCATCAGGGGCAGCACCCAGAGGGTGTTGCCCCCGGCGCCGTGGCTGGCGACGCCGATCCAGCCGCCGCACAGGCCGCCGACCACGAACTGTCCCTCCGCGCCGATATTCCAGATGTTAGCCCGAAAGCAGAAGGCGAGGCCGGTGGCGATGAGGGCGAGCGGCGCGGCCTTCAGGGCCACCTCCTGCAGGGACCAGACCTCGCTCAAGGGGGCCACGAAGTAGGTGGCGAAGGCGGCCGCCGGCGAGCGGCCCATGGCGGCCACCACGATCCCGCCGACGAGGAGGGCGGCCAGGAAAGCGAGGAAGGGCGCGAGCGCGTCCGCCAGGGCCGAACGGTTCGCGCGCGGCGTCAGGTCAATGCGCATGGATCGGCTCCCGGGCGAGATCCGGTGTGATCGTCGCCGGCGGCGGGGCGACGGATGCCGGCAGCGCTCCGCCCATGAGCAGGCCCAGGGTCTCGCGGGTGGTCTCGGCGGCCGGTACGGCCGGCGACAGGGTGCCGTCATGGAGCACGGCGATGCGTCCGGCGATCTCGAACACCTCGTCGAGGTCCTGGCTGATCACCAGGATCGCGGCGCCCCGGGCCGCGAGGTCGATCAGCGCCAGCCGGATCTGCGCGGCGGCCAGGGCATCGACGCCCCAGGTGGGCTGGTTGACCACGAGGATGCCGGGCTCGGCCAGGATCTCGCGTCCCATCAGGTATTTCTGCAGGTTGCCGCCCGAGAGGGTGCCCGCGGCGGGGTCGGGACCGGCCTTGCGCACGTCGAAGGCGCGGATCACCGCCTGGGCGAGGGTTCGGGCGGCTCCACGGCGCAGGAAGCCGAACCGGGTCAGGCCGGCGGTGGCGTGGCGCGAGAGGATCGCGTTGTCCGACAGGCTCAGGGCGGGCGCCGCGCCGTGCCCGTTGCGCTCCTCCGGCACGAAGCCGCCGCCCTTGCGCCGCCGGGCGGTGATGCCGAGGCGGCCGGATTCCTCGCCGTCGAGGCGCAGCATGCCGGGCTCCGGCGCCAACGCCTCGCCGGACAGGGCGTCGAAGAGCTCCGCCTGACCGTTGCCGGCGATCCCGGCGATGCCCACGATCTCGCCGCCCCGGACGCTCAGCGACACGTCCTTCAGGGCCGTACCGTGCAGTCCGGGGGCGGGGCGGGAGAGCGACGTCAGGACGAGGCGTTCCGGGCCCGTCGGTGCGCCCGAGGACGGCCGGACCTCGCCGACCTGCACGCCCACCATCATGGCGGCGAGGGAGCGGGCGGTCTCGGCGCGCGGGTCGCAGGCCCCCACCACCCGGCCGCCGCGCAGGATGGTGGCGCGGGTGCAGAGGCGGCGCACCTCGTCGAGGCGGTGCGAGATGTAGAGCAGCGCCCGCCCCTCGTCGCGCAGGCGCTCCAGCACCACGAACAGGGCCTCCGCCTCGCCGGGCGTCAGCACCGAGGTCGGCTCGTCGAGGATGAGGAGCCTGGGGTCCTGCAGGAGGCAGCGGATGATCTCGATGCGCTGGCGCTCGCCGGCCGAGAGGGACCAGACCGGCCGGCCGGGGTCGAGGTGGAGGCCGTAGGCCGCACCGACCTCCGCGATGCGGGCGCTCAGGGCCCGGCCGTTCAGGCCCCCGGGCATCACGAGGGCGATGTTCTCGGCCACGCTCAGGTTCTCGCACAGGGAGAAGTGCTGGAACACCATGCCGATGCCGAGCGCCCGGGCGGCCTCCGGGTTGGCGAGCCGCACGCGGTCGCCCCGGTGGGTGACGACGCCCTCGGTCGGCTCCAGGAGCCCGTAGAGGATCTTCATCAGGGTCGACTTGCCGGCCCCGTTCTCGCCGAGCAGCGCATGGATCTCGCCGGCCCGGATCTCCAGGTCGATCCCGTCATTGGCCGTGAACGCGCCGAAGCGCTTGACGATGCCGTAGGCGCCGAACAGAGGCGTCGGCCCCTCCGTGCGGATCGGGGGGGCGGCCACCATCAGGTCGTCCCGAACAGCGCGTGGGCGAGGCGGGTATGGGCCTCGCGCAGCTGCCCCGTCTCGATCCCGAGGGGCTGACCGTCGATGACCCGCCAAGTCCCGGCCACCATCACCCGGTCGGCCCGGTGCGCCCCGCAGAGCACCAGGGCGGCGAGGGGATCGTGCGCGCCGGAGAAGCGCAGTTCGTCGAGGGTGAACAGGGCGAGATCCGCCTCGCGGCCTACCGCGAGCCGGCCGATATCGCTGCGTCCGAGGCAGGCGGCCGAGCCTTCCGTCCCCCAGCGCAGGGCGTCGAGATGGGTGACGGCCTCCGCCCCGTAGGTCAGGCGGTTGAGCATCAGGGCGTGGCGCACGCCCTCCATCAGGTTCGAGCTGTCGTTCGAGGCCGAGCCGTCGACGCCGAGGCCGACGGGAGACCCGGCGGCCTCCAGCTCGCAGGTCCGGCAGGAGCCGGAGGCCAGCGTCATGTTCGAGGTCGGGCAGTGGCAGACGCCCACCCCGGCGGCGCCGAGCCGCTTCACCTCCGCGTCGTCGAAGTGGATGCCGTGGGCGAGCCAGGTGCGCGGGCCGAGCCAGCCCACCTCCTCGAGGTAATCGACGGGGCGCTGGCCGAACATCTCGAGGCAGTAGCGATCCTCGTCCAGGGTCTCGCCGAGATGGGTGTGCAGGCGGCAATCGTGGGCTTCGGCCAGCGCCGCGCTCTCGCGCATCAGCCGCTTCGTCACGTTGAAGGGCGAGCAGGGAGCGAGCCCGATCTGCACCATCGCGCCGGGCTCGGGGTCGTGGAACAGGCGCAGCACCCGCTCGCTGTCGGCGAGGATCGTGTCGTCGTCCTGGGTCAGGCACTCGGGGGGCAGGCCGCCGTCGCGCACGGACAGGCTCATCGAGCCCCGGGTGACGACGGCGCGGATGCCGAGCGCCCGGGCCTCCTCGACCTGGATGTCCACGGAGGATTCCAGGCCCTTGGGGAAGAGGTAATGGTGGTCGCCGGCCGTGGTGCAGCCGGAGAGCAGGAGTTCGGTATAGGCGAGCCGCGTCGCCAACCGGAACGCCTCCGGGGTGATCTTGTCCCAGACCGTGTAGAGCGCCTGCAGCCACGGGAAGAGCGGCTTGTTGATCGCCACCGGATGGGCGCGAGTGAGCGTCTGGAAGAAGTGGTGATGGGTGTTGACGAGGCCCGGGATGACCACGTGGCGGCTCGCGTCGAAGGTCTCGTCCACCGGGCCGGCGGGGGACGCCCCCGCGGCCAGGCACTCGACGATCCGGGTGCCCTCGACCACGAGGCCGCCGGCGGCATCCGGCGCGAGGATCGCCAGCGGCGCCTTGATCCAGAGGCGCTTGGTCTTCGTGGGTTGCGTCATTCCCATCCTCGATCGCAGGAACCGCCTCGGCCCGCGTGGCGCGCCCGAGGCCTCATGCCGGACCCGGTCGATCCCCTTCGGGATGGCGGAACCGGGCCTCGCTCGAGCGCCGCGCGGGCCTGGCGATACGGTCCCGGCTTCGATCGAGCGGCGGCCGTATCACAGGATATGGAAAGCGAAGCCCGCGAGGAAGGTCTTCTCCTCGGAGCCGGCGACGCGGCGCATGTCGTTGCCGAACTTGTTGCGCCAGTACTGGAAGCCCACGAAGGCATCGACCTTGTTGGGCTGGTCGTAGACGAGCTTGCCGATGTCGAGCACGAGGTTGGTGCGGGACAGGAACTCCGTCACGGTCTGGGCGCCGAACCCGTCGCGGCCCTTGGGCATGACGACGTTGTTGAAGCCGGCGAGGCTCAAGGGAAGCCCCGTGAAGGCGAGCGGGATGTTGTAGACGATCTCGATCTCGGGCGTGAAATCGAACTCGACCGCCCGGGCGGGCAGCGGCACGATGCCGTTGCGGTTGAACTCCTTCGAGGCATGGACCGACACGTTGAGGAAGCCGGCGGGCACGTCGAGGGCGAAGTTCAGGCCCGCGACGACGAGGCGTTTCTCGGAGCCGAAGCTGGTGTTCTTGGAGTTCAGGTCCGTGCCGTAGGACAGGGAGATGTCCTTCACGAAGCCCGGAACGGCGAAGGCCTTGCTGCCGGTCAGGGCGTTGCCGCTCAGGGTGCCGCGATAGAGGCCGTAGGCCTCGGTGGCACCGACGCCCGTCTGCTCGCTCAGACGCGGGAAGGCGAAGCCGCTCGGATCCTGGTTGCCCGATTTCAGGATGTCGAGGGAGAAGAAGTTGGTGCCGTAGGCCCAGGCGTCGGCGTGCGAGATGTTGATGACGTTCTTCGGGATGCTGCGTCCCGCCAGCGGATCGCCCTTCGTGGCCGGGACGCCGGGCTCGCGGGAATCCATCACGTAGCGATAGCTGACCTGCGTATCGGAGAAGAGGAAGAAGGAGGAGGGGATCTCCTTGGGGGCCACCGGCGCCTTCTCCAGGCCGAGGTCGGCGGACAGGGCCGGGGTCATGGCGGACAGGCCCAGGACAGACACGCTCCGGACCGTCGCGGGGACGATCTCTCCGGCCCGGTGCCCCGGCATGCCCCTGACCCTCACGGCCGAGCCCGCCGCGCTCTCCTTCGACCCGGCGACCACCGCACTGGTGATCATCGACATGCAGCGCGACTTCCTGGAGCCGGGCGGCTTCGGCGAGAGCCTGGGCAACGACGTGTCGCTGCTGCAGGCCGCCGTGGCGCCGATCCAGGCCGTGCTGCGGGCGGCGCGGGCCGCCGGCCTCCTCGTCGTGCATACGCGCGAGGGCCACAAGCCCGACCTGTCCGACGCGCCGCCGGCCAAGCTCGAGCGGGGTGCGCCCACCGCGCGCATCGGCGCGGCCGGCCCGATGGGCCGCATCCTGATCCGGGGCGAACCCGGCCACGGCATCGTGCCCGACCTGGCGCCCGTCCGGGGGGAGGTGGTGATCGACAAGCCGGGCAAGGGCGCCTTCTACGCCACCGACCTCGGCGCCATCCTGTCCGCCCGCCGCATCGCCACGCTGCTGGTCTGCGGCGTCACCACCGAGGTCTGCGTGCACACCACGATCCGCGAGGGCAACGACCGCGGCTATCGCTGCGTCGCGATCGGGGACGGCTGCGCGTCCTACTTCCCCGAGTTCCACCGGGTCGGCCTCGCGATGATCGCGGCCCAGGGCGGCATCTTCGGCTGGGTCTCCGACTCGGGCGCCGTTGTCGAAGCCCTCAGCGCCCCCTGAGGGCGCCCCCCTTCACGACGGGTCTCCAGAAGCACGCGGGAGCGGCAGAACAGCAACCGGAGGATCACGGCCATGACGGGCGTACACGGGACGGGACCGGCCGGAGCCGGGATCACGACAGCCTTCCGGCCCGCCCTCTGGGTGCCGGGCGACTGGAATGCCTTCTTCGGGTTCGGCACCAACATCCTCGTCAACCTGCTGGTGCTCACCGGCCTCCTGCGCTTCGTGCTCGGCATGCCGGACGCCGTCACCTTCGGGCGCATCCTGCCGGCGGTCGGGCTGATGCTCTGCCTCTCCACCGCCTATTACGGCTGGCTCGCCTATCGTCTGGCGCGCGAGACCGGGCGCGACGACGTCTGCGCGCTGCCCTCCGGCATCAGCGTGCCGCACATGTTCATCGTGGTGTTCGTGATCATGCTGCCGATCAAGCTCGCCACCGGCGACCCGGTCAAAGCCTGGGAGGCGGGGCTGGCCTGGGTCTTCATCCAGAGCTTCATCCTGATGATCGGCGGGTTCGCCGCCCCGGTGATCCGGCGGATCACCCCGCGCGCGGCGCTGCTGGGGACGCTGGCCGGCGTCTCCGTCACCTTCATCGCCATGCGCCCCGCGCTCGAACTCATCACCACGCCGGTGATCGGGGTGGTCGCCTTCGCGATCATCCTGCTCGCCTGGTTCGGGGGCCTGCGCTATCCCGGCCGCCTGCCGGCGGGGCTCGTCGCGATCCTGTTCGGGATGGTGGTGGCCTGGGGCGCCAAGCTCTTCGGCCTTGAGATGGGCGGGGTGAGCGGGCCGGGCCTCGCGGCGGCCCTCCAGGGCATCGGCTTCTCGGTGCCGCTGCCGGCCGTCGGCCACGTCTTCTCGGGCTTCGACTTCATCGGGATCATCCTCGTCACCGCGATCCCGTTCGGCATCTACGACCTCGTGGAGGCCATGGACAACGTCGAGAGCGCCGAGGTGGCGGGCGACCCCTATCCCACCACGCGGGTGCTCACGGCGGACGGGGTGGTGAGCCTGATCGGATGCCTCATGGGCAACCCGTTCATCAACGCGGTCTATATCGGCCATCCCGGCTGGAAGGCGATGGGCGGACGCATCGGCTATTCCTTCGCCACCGGCGCGGTGATCCTGCTGCTGACCTGGCTCAACCTGGTCTCGCTGCTCTCCAGCGTCGTGCCCGTGGTCGCGATCGCCCCGATCCTGCTCTACATCGGCATGCTGATCGGCGCGCAGGCCTTCCAGGAGACGCCGCATGCGCATGCGCCGGCCATCGTGCTCGCCTTCGCGCCACATCTGGCCGCCTGGGCCAAGACCCTGATCGACGGGGCGCTGGGAGCGGCCGGCACCAGCGCGGCGGCGGTGGGCCTCGACAAGCTCGGCCAGGCGGGCGTGCTCTACGCGGGCCTCGGGATCCTCGGCGAGGGCGCGATCCTCGGCGGCCTGATCCTCGGGGCCATCGCGGTCTTCATCATCGAGCGCGACTTCGCCAAGGCCGCCGCCTTCGCGCTCGCCGGGGCGGTGCTCACCTTCTTCGGCTTCATGCACGGGCCCGCCGTCGGCATCGCGGTGACGCCCGGCCTGGCTCTTGCCTACGCCCTGGTGGCGGGGCTTCTCTATGCCGCCGCGCGGACCACGGCCGTCGCGCCGCCGGCGCCGGTCCCGGCCCACGCCGCCCTTCCGGCGGAGTAGGGTCCCGACACCATCCAACCAGGACCCGGTCCCCGGGTCGAAATGCCAGGAAGCTTCCGTGTCAGAGTCCAACGACACACCGCCGGACGGCGGCCTCGACGCCTACATCGCCGCTGCGGCCCGCCTGCTCGCGATCCCCCTCGATCCGGCCTGGATCGGGGCCATCGGCAGCAACCTCACGGTCCTGCACGCCGCCGCGACGCAGGTCGGCGATTTCGCCCTGCCCGACGAGGCGGAAGCCGCCCCGGTCTACACGGCATGAGCGGCCCGGACACGATGACGGACCCGAGCACGATGACGGCCGAGGCGCTGGCGGGGGCGTTCCGGGACGGAACCGTCAGCGCCAGCGCCACCGTCGCGGCGGTGCTGGCGCGGATCGAACGGGTCGATCCCGCGGTGAACGCCTTCACGGACGTCCTGTCCAAGCGCGCGACCGCGCGCGCCGCGACGTTGGATGCGGCCCGCGCGCGGGGCGAGCCCATGGGGCCCCTCGCCGGCGTGCCCTTCGCGGTCAAGAACCTGTTCGACATCGCCGGCCTGCCGACGCGGGCAGGTTCGAAGATCAACCGCGTGCGGCCCCCGGCCTCCCGCGACGGCGCCCTGGTACGCCGGATGGAAGCGGCGGGCGCGATCCTCGTCGGCGGCCTCAACATGGGCGAGTACGCCTACGACTTCACCGGCGAGAACGTCCATGACGGGTCGACCCGCAACCCGCACGACCTCGGGCACATGTCCGGCGGCTCGTCGGGGGGCTCCGGCGGCGCAGTCGGCGCGGGTCTGGTGCCCATCGCGCTCGGCTCCGACACCAACGGTTCGATCCGGGTGCCCTCGGCCTTCTGCGGCTGCTTCGGGCTCAAGCCCACCTATGGCCGGCTGACGCGGGCGGGCAGCTTCCCCTTCGTGGGCAGCCTCGACCATCTCGGTCCCATGGCGCGCAGCGTCGCGGACCTCGCGCTGGCCTACGACGCCATGCAGGGGCCGGACCCGGACGACCCGGTCGCGACCACCCGGTCCGCCGAACCGGTGGGGCCGATCCTCGACGAGGGCCTCGGCGGCCTGCGCGTCGCCGTGGCGGACGGCTACTTCGCGCGCGGCGGCGATGCGGAGGCGTTCGAGGCCGTGGCCCATGTCGCCCGGGCCCTCGACGGCACGCGCCGCGTCACGATTCCGGAGGCGGCGCGCGCCCGGGCGGCGGCCTACCTCATCACCGCCGCCGAGGGGGCGGCCCTGCATCTCGAACGTCTGCGCAGCCAGGGCCACGATTTCGACCCCGCCGTCCGCGACCGCCTGATCGCCGGGGCGATGATGCCGGCCCCCCTCGTCGAGCGCGCGCAACGCTTCCGCCGCTGGTATCGGGCGGCGGTGCTCGACCTGTTCCGCGAGGTCGACGTGATCCTGGCACCCGCCACCCCGTGCCGGGCGCCGCGCTCCGGGCAGACCACCTTCGTCCTCGACGGCGTGACCCTGCCGGTGCGGGCCAATATCGGCGTGTTCACGCAGCCGATCTCCTTCATCGGCCTGCCGGTGGTGGCGGTGCCGGTCCGCCTCGACGACGGCCTGCCGCTCGGCGTCCAGGTCATCGCCGCGCCCTGGCGCGAGGATCTCGCCCTGCGCGTCGCCCGCCGCCTCGAACGGGACGGCATCGTGCGGGCTCCCGTCGCGGACCTGTGAGAACGGCCGCCGCTCGATCGGGGCGGCAACCGTCCCGACGAGCGCGCCAGGCACGCGAGCGAAGCCGCTGCCTGCCGCCGCGAAGCGGTCAAACGGATATCCAATCAGTGAGACAGCGATGACGATCGACGATCCGGCGGTGAAGGCCGAGGTGGAGGCCGCCTTCAGGGCCTACGAGGCCGCCCTGGTCGGCAACGACGTGCCGACCCTGGAGGCCCTGTTCCACGACGATCCGCGCACCATCCGCTACGGCGGCGGCGAAAACCTCTACGGCATGGCGGCGATCCGCGCCTTCCGCCGGGGGCGCTCGCCCGAGGGGCTGGCCCGCGACCTGCAGGAGACCGTCATCACCACCTACGGAGCGGATACGGGGATCGCGATGACGCTGTTCACGCGCACGAGCGCCCCGGGCCGGATCGGGCGCCAGAGCCAGACCTGGATCCGCTTCCCCGACGGCTGGAAGGTCGTCGCCGCCCATGTCAGCGTCATCGAGGCCAGCCCCGATCACGGTGCGTGAGCGTCAGGCGTCGCCCGGGATCTCACGCAGGAGTGAAGTCTCAAGTATCATCCGAAGTCGCGCGCATCATCGAGGTCTTGGCCGAAAGCCGGCGCAGGCGACCCCCACGCTTCTCGTAGGCGAAGATCGAGGCAAGCGCGCGCGCGTCCGGTCCCAGCGTCGCGGGCTCGCCGCCCGGCGGCTCGGCCAACGATTCCGCCGGGGTGTCCTCGGCCGAGCGGGCCGCGAACCGCAGGGCGGCCCGCCGAACCACGTCGCGATCCCGGCCGATCCGGGCGACCCCTTCGGCATCCGTGCGGATCGTCGCCGTGGCGCCGTCCGCGAAGCGGAGTTCGACGGACAGGCCGGATCGCCCGTCGCCCCCGAGCACGTCGAGGCCGGCTCCCAGGACGGAGGCCGCCAGACCGAGGGGCCGGGGCAGGGGACCGGTCGCCGCCAGGGCCTCGCGCAGACCGCGCGCGATGCCGACCCGGCACGTGGCCATGCTCACGACCGGATCAGGCGGCACGATCAGGTCCGTCAGATCCTCGACGCCCCGCGCGCTTCCGTCCGGCAGGTGAAAGAGGCCGAGTTCATAGGTCCCCGACCCTGCGCCGCAGGTTCCTGCAAGGATCACGATCTCGATCATGGGCTTGTTCCGCTCGCACGATTTCGGATGCGAAGATCTTCCAAGGGCCGCAAGATCTTCGATGGCGCCAAGATCCTCAACGAGCCGCAAAATCCTCGACGGGCGACGAGCGCGATCTTCAGTATTTGAGGCTGCTGTCTGTCGTCTCAGGGACATGTGTCGAAAACACGGCTGCCCCTCCGGGGGGAAGCACGTGGGCGAACGATCCCAGGTTGCGCACGTCGCGGTAAACCGGCCCACCCCTTGACAGGGCGGTGTTGAGAACTGCCTAGAACGGGCAAGTTCACGGATGTGAGAGGCTTGCACAATGCAGGTGATCGAGACGACCCTTCCGGCGGTCAAGCGCGTGGTGCCCCAGCGGTTCGGCGATGCGCGGGGCTGGTTCTCGGAGACGTACCGGGCGGATGTCTTGGCCCGTGGCGGGATCGCGGACGTCTTCATCCAGGACAACCAGTCTTTCTCCGCCCCCCAGGGCACCGTGCGCGGCCTGCACTTCCAGCGCCATCCCATGGCCCAGGCCAAGCTGATCCGGGTGCTCGCCGGCGCCATCCTGGATGTCGCGGTGGACCTCAGGCGTGACTCGCCCACCTACGGCCGGCACGTGGCGGTCCGCCTCGATGCCGAGAACGGCGAGCAACTCTACGTGCCCGTCGGCTTCGGGCACGGCTTCTGCACCCTCGTGCCCGATACCATGGTGGCCTACAAAGTGGCGGGCGGCGTCTACAGCCCCGAGCACGACGGTGCCGTGCTCTGGAACGATCCGGATCTCGGCATCGACTGGCCCGTCACGGACGCGGAGGCGCAGCTTTCCGCCAAGGACCGGGTCGCTCCGCGTCTGGCCGATCTTCCGCCGCTTTTCTGACGCCTCCTGCCCGGCACGCGGCCCCTGGGCACACTCCATCCGGGCAAGGTCCATCCGGGCCAGCCCCCGTCGCGGGCCCCGGCCCCGTTCCCTCCAGAGATCCCGATCCTCCCATGCGCATCTTGGTTACCGGCGGCTGCGGCTTCATCGGATCAGCCCTCGTCCTGCACCTCGTGCAGGACCTCGGACACGAGGTCGCGACGCTCGACGCGCTGACCTACGCGGCCAACCCCATCTCGCTTCAGCCGCTGGCGGAGGATCCCCGCCACCGGCTGGTCGAGGCCGACATCTGCGATCCGGCGGCCGTGCACGCTCTCTACGCCGACTTCCGGCCCGAGGCCGTGATGCATCTCGCCGCCGAGAGCCACGTCGACCGCTCGATCACCGATCCGGGTGCCTTCATCCGCACGAACGTGGTGGGCACCCAGGTCATGCTCGACGGCGCCCGCACCCATTGGGACGGGCTGACGGGGGAGGCCAAGGCGGCCTTCCGCTTCCTCCACGTCTCCACCGACGAGGTCTACGGCTCGCTGCCGCCGGATGCGTTCTTCACCGAGGAGAGCCGCTACGATCCGCGCTCGCCCTACTCGGCCTCCAAGGCCGCCTCCGACCACCTGGCCCGCGCCTGGCACGAGACCTACGGCCTGCCGGTCCTGGTGACGAACTGCTCGAACAATTACGGCCCGCGCCACTTCCCCGAGAAGCTGATCCCGCTGATGATCCTCAACGCGCTGGAGGGCCGGAACCTGCCGGTCTACGGCGACGGCCTGAACGAGCGCGACTGGATCCACGTGGAGGACCATGCCCGCGGCCTCGTGGCGGTGCTGGAGCGGGGACGGCTCGGCGAGACCTACCTCCTCGGC
This sequence comes from Methylobacterium sp. FF17, assembly GCF_025813715.1. Lineage (NCBI taxonomy): Bacteria > Pseudomonadati > Pseudomonadota > Alphaproteobacteria > Hyphomicrobiales > Methylobacteriaceae > Methylobacterium > Methylobacterium flocculans. The sequence continues at coordinate 4,948,687 of NZ_CP107532.1, read as the reverse complement.
GGACGCTCGGTGCGCAACAACCTCGCCGTGGTCAAGGCGCTCTGCGCCGCCTTCGACCGCCTGCGCCCGGAGCAGGCCTCGCATGACCGCCTGATCACCTACGTCACCGACCGACCCGGCCACGATCGGCGCTACGCCATCGACCCATCGAAGGCGGAAGCCGAGCTCGGCTGGCATCCGACCAAGGACTTCGAGCAGGCGCTGGAGGAGACCGTGCGCTGGTACCTCGCCAACGAGGGCTGGTGGCGCCCCATCCGCGAAGGCCGCTACACCGGCGAGCGCCTCGGCCTGGGGCTCGCCCCGAAGGCGGGTTGAGCCCGATGCCGGAACTCAGGAATCCCGAGCCGCTCGACATCCTCATCCTCGGTGGCGCCGGCCAAGTCGGCACCGAGCTGCGGAACCCGGACCTCTGGGCGGCGGGCACGCGCCTGTCCGCCCCGGGCCGGGAGGCGCTCGACATCACCGACGGGGCCGCGATCGATGCGGCGCTCGCCGCGCGCCCCTACGCGGCCGTGGTCAATGCGGCGGCCTATACGGCCGTCGACAAGGCGGAAGCGGACATCGCCGCCGCCTGGGCCCTGAACGCGGTGGCGCCGGCGCTGCTCGCCGCCGCGACGGCGCGGGTCGGCATCCCCCTCGTCCACGTCTCCACCGATTACGTCTTCGACGGCCAAGGGCAGGGCGCCTGCACCCCCGACACGCCGGTGAACCCCCAGAGCGTCTACGGGGCGAGCAAGGCGGCCGGCGAGATGGCGGTGCGGGCGGCCAACCCGCGCCATGCCATCATCCGCACGGCCTGGGTGGTGAGCCCCCACCGGGGCAACTTCGTGAAGACGATGCTGCGGCTCGCCGGGGAGCGCGAACGCCTGAGCGTGGTCGATGACCAGCACGGCAACCCCACCAGCGCGGGGGACCTGGCCGCCGGCTTGGCGGTGATCGCGCAGAGACTGGCCCGCGACGCCGCCGCGCCCACGGGTACGCACCACTTCGTCAATGACGGTCCCACGACCTGGTGCGGGTTCGCCCGCGGCATCCTCGCGGCCTCCGCTCGGCGGGGCGCTCGCGCGGTACCGGTGGACGCGATCCCGACCTCCGCCTTCCCGACCCCGGCCCGGCGCCCGGCCAACTCCAGGCTCTCGACCCAGAGCCTGACGGACGCCTACGGCCTGACGCCCCGCCCCTGGGCGGAGGCGCTGGAAGACATCCTCGACCGGCTGGTGGGGCCGGTTCGGGCGCAAGACAGCAAGGAGACACGGGCATGAAGGGCATCGTCCTGGCGGGGGGCACGGGCACGCGCCTGCACCCGGCGACCCTGTCGATCAACAAGCAGCTGCTGCCGGTCTACGACAAGCCGATGATCTACTACCCGGTCTCGGTGCTGATGCTGGCCGGCATCCGCGAGATCCTGATCATCTCGAGCCCCGAGCACCTCGACAACTACAAGCGCCTGTTCGGCACCGGCGAGCAGTTCGGGCTGCACTTCACCTACGCGATCCAGCCCCGGCCGGAGGGACTGGCGCAGGCCTTCATCATCGGGCGCGACTTCATCGGGACGGACGACGTCGCCCTGGTGCTCGGCGACAACCTGTTCTTCGGCAACGGCATGAGCGAGCTGCTCGGCCGTGCCCGCGAGCGCAAGACCGGCGCCACGGTGTTCGCCTACCACGTCGACAACCCGGCGGCCTACGGCGTCGTCACCCTCGACAAGGACGGCCGCCCCTTGCGCCTCGTGGAGAAGCCGCCCGAGCCCGAGAGCCCCTGGGCGGTCACCGGCCTGTACTTCTACGACAACCAGGTGATCGACATCGCCGCCGCCGTGAAGCCCTCGGCGCGGGGGGAGCTCGAGATCACGAGCATCAACGAAGCCTACCTGGAGCGGGGCGAACTCCACGTGGAGCGGATGTCGCGGGGCTATGCCTGGCTCGACACGGGCACCCATGACAGCCTGCTGGAGGCTTCCGAGTTCGTGCGTACGCTGCAGCACCGACAGGGGCTGCAGGTGGCCTGCCTGGAGGAGATCGCCTACCTGCAGGGCTTCATCGGAAAGGATCAGCTCGTCGCCCGCGGCAAGCTGTTCGCCAAGACCGCCTACGGACAGAACCTGCTCAAACTCGCCCAGGAAGACCCGGACAGCTTCCTCAATCGGTAAGGGTCGGCCCGAGCGGCCGCGGGGTCTCCCCGACGCGCGGCCGTTCGGTTATAAAGACGCCCATGGACAACATCATCCGCCCGACCTTCGGCGCCCCGCGCCGCACGGCCCAGACCGATGACCAACGCGTCCAGGTCCTGACCCAGCGTGTCTACGGGGAGGCGAACGGCTGCCGCGTCTGCCTCGTGCACGACGCGGACGCCCCCGAGGGCGACGTCTACAAGGTGGTTGTGGGCTTCCTCAGCGACGACGAGGTCAGCACCGTGGCGATCCTCCCGGCAACGCCGGAGGGCGACACGGATTCCGAGATCGTGGCCCTCGCGATCCTGCGCACCCTCGGCATGATCGAGGCCCGCGGCGAGCCCCTCGACAGCGCCTGAACCCGTCGCGGAATACATGGCCGCCCGCACTTGCCTCAGCCCGGAAAGCCATGCTATCGCCCCTCCACCGGAACGGACCGGGCCCGAGGCGGTGAGCACAGCCCACCGAGATATCGGCAACAACCGGATCCATCCTCGAGCCACGCGAGGATTTTGGGGGATAGTTTAACGGTAGAACAGTGGACTCTGACTCCTCTAGTCCAGGTTCGAATCCTGGTCCCCCAGCCATCGTTTCAGCCCGTTAGGTCACTGACTTAGCGGGTTTTTTCATGCCCCGTGTCGAGGCAGACGACGCACCGGGGTGCGCTCGGCCGCCTTGTGCAATCCTGGACTGAGTTTGGAGAACGCCACTTCGAGCGGATTGAAGTGGCTGCGCAATCATTCGGTTCTGCCTTTCCGTCGATCAGGGTACCGAGGAACGCCGGGTCGGGATCGAGACTGCGATGCCGGCTCCGGCATCACCACTTCGACATCGCCACCAGCGAGATCCCAATCAATACGCTTGCCGGCGCGGCGAGCGGCGACACCTCCGTGGTCGCGCGTTCCTTGCTGGAGACAGCGCGTCGCCGCATATCCGCCTCAGCGCCCCATGCCGAGCCGCCATGTCCGGCTTGGAACTCTGATCAGGCCCCGATGCCCGAGCACACACTCACGGAAGCGAGCCTTCACACGTTCCTGCCGGCCTTCTACGCGAAGGTGCAGCGTGATCCCCTGATCGGGCCGGTCTTCGCCCGGGTCATTCCCGAGGGAGATTGGCCGCGCCACCTCGCGGTCATTCAGGATTTCTGGTCCTCGGTGCTGCTGAAATCCGGGCGCTACAAGGGCAATCCGTTCGGCAAGCATCGGGGGCTCGCTGAGCTGACCCCCTCCCATTTCGCCCGTTGGCTGAGCCTGTTCGAGCAAACGGCCGGGGAAATGTTTACCGCCGACGTGGCGATGCTTCTTACCGAGCGTGCCAACCGGATCGGCGACAGTTTGAAAGCGGGCCTGTTCTTCCGACCGGAAACCCGGCTTCACGACCGTTGAGTTCGGGCAAGTCGCGCGCCCGAGGCGCTCCGTCCCACGGCAGCCGCGCTGTTTCGCCATGGCCGCATTGCCGGACTGGGGGGATCGATCCCTCGGCGGAGCCGTTGGACCCGGGGATGACCCGCGCCGGCTGGATGGCTTCCGATGACTCTTCCTTCGACCGTCGTATGAGCGGCAGCCATCGCGAGAGCCCCCTGACACGGCCTCCAGGTTTCCCGCCGGAAGCGTTCGCCAAACGCGATCCGGGGCCGGACCCGCTGTTCTACCGCCAGCCGCGCTTCGTCACGCATATCGACGATGCGGCCATCGCGGCGGTCACGAACCTCTACCGGGACGTGGTTCCGGCCAGAGGCGTCGTCCTCGATCTGATGTCCAGTTGGGTCAGCCACCTCCCGAACGACGCGACCTACGCGCAGGTCATCGGCCATGGCTTGAACGCCGCGGAACTCACGGCCAACCCGCGCCTGACCCGGCATTTCGTTCAGGACCTGAACGCCATGCCACACCTGCCCCTGGACACGGCCAGCGCCGACGCGGCAGTGATGTGCGTCTCGATCCAGTACCTGCAGCGGCCCGTCGAGGTCCTGTCCGAGGTCGCGCGCGTGCTGCGCCCGGAGGCGCCGGTGGCGATCAGCTTCTCGAACCGCTGCTATCCCACCAAGGCTGTGGCGATCTGGGGCGCCTTGGATGGGGCCGGACGCGCGCGGCTGGTCGAACGCTACCTTCAGGACGCTGGCTTCGTGCGGACCGACATCCGTCCGCTGATCCCGGAGCAGGGATCCGGCGATCCGCTGACGGCCGTGATCGGCTGGACCGCGGCGGCCTGACCCCCGCACGTCGCGGTCGGGCACGCAGCTTGCCGGCCGCCGTGCCCGAGGGTCGATGCCCCGGCTGCTCTCGACCAGCCTCACCCCGCGCCGCGCGGGTCCGCCGGTTCGAGGCCCTGGGGTCCAGGGCGGATCTCGCCCCCTTCCCGGCAGCGCCCGGCGACGCATCGAACGCCAATCGTCTTGCCGGCACGACCTTCGACAGCCTGTGCGCGAAAGCGAACGCTTCGCTGCGCGCTTCTCGGGCAGCCGAAGGCGATGGTCTCTGCTAGGCAGGCGTCGCGCATCGACGGATGCGCGCCCGTCATTGCCGCACGAGGTCCCCGAAATGGCATCCGGTCGTCGCCTCTCGGAACGCTGGTTCACGCTCCTGCTCTGGCTGGTGGCCTTTCTCTTCGCCTGGTTCCTGATCGGGCTCGGCTCCCTCGTGGTCGGCGACCTGCCCCAGGTCGAGCACCGCTACACCCTCGAGCAGTTCCTCGACGCGGACCAGGCGCGCCCGGCTGCCGATGCCCTGCGGGAGACCCGGCGCGAGCAGGCCGACAGCCAGCGCCGGACGGAGCAGGACCAGCTTGCCCTTGCGGCCGCACGCTCCGCCTCGGAGGCCGCGCAGGAAACCTTCGCCAACTGGCTGAAGACCCGCGATGCCACCCGGCGGGTCGACCAGGATCCCGGCCTGATCGCCCGCACCCAGCAGCTCGATGCCCTCAAGGCTGCGGAACGCGCCATCGAGGAGCGCCTGGAGGAGCGGGCGAGCCGGCAGCTCGGCCTCTCCGAGCGCGAGGCGGCGCAGGAGCGGGTCGACGGCGACCTGCGTGCCTCCGCCCAGGCGAAACTCGACGCGGCCGAGCGGGAGCAGGAGCTGCGCGTCTTCGGCTATCGCCTCGCTCTCACGCTGCCGCTGCTGGCCCTGGCCGGGTGGCTGCTGCTGAAGCGGCAGCGCACGCGGAACTGGCCCTTCGTGTGGGGCTTCGCCTTCGCGGCGGTTTTCGCCTTCTTCGTCGAGCTCGTGCCCTACCTCCCGAGCTACGGCGGCTACGTTCAGTACGGCGTCGGGGTCATCGTGACCCTCGTGGCCGGGCGCGCGGCGATCAACGCGCTGCATGCCTACAATGAGCGCCAGAAGGCGGCCGAGGCGCGGCCGAACGAGGAGCGCCGGACGGAGATCGCCACCGACCAGGCCCTGCTCCGCCTCGCCAAGAAGGTCTGCCCCGGCTGCGAGCGGCCCGTGGATCTCGCCAACCCGGAGGCGAACTTCTGCCCGCATTGCGGGATCGGTATGTTCGAGCGCTGCCCGGCCTGCACCCACCGCAAGAGCACCTTCGAGCGCTTCTGCTACGCCTGCGGAACGCCCGCCGCACGACCCGCCTGACAAAGCGACCCGCCTGACAAAGCGACCCGCCTGAAAGCGGTTCGCCGTTAAGCGAATCCTAACCGCATGGGATCACCCTGAACGCAACCTCGGATAGGGACCATGCACGCAGCACTCCGCCGGCTCTGGATCACCGCGAAGGCGATACTCGCGGTGGGCCTTCTCGCGACCGGATCGCTCTATTCGGCCAATGTGGTGGACCGCAACGGCCTGAACCCGTTCTCCGCCGCCCTCGCCGAGCCCGCCGTCACCGGCTCGATCAAGCCGGGACGTGCGCGGTAGACGCGCGAAGCGACGGCTCCGCTCACCCTATCGCGGGGGTATCCGGCAGGACGCCGGTGTGTCGATGGCACAGGACGGCGGTGCCTCACGGTAGATCCGCACCAGCGGCGGATCTTCGCCATTCTCGATCGCGTCGAGACGCTCTTCCTCGGCGTGGGCCCAGCTTGCCGCGTCCGAGTGTTCCGCTTCGAGGAACAGGCCCGATCGACAGCCCCAGCCATGGGCCCGTGCGACCTGCGCCTGCTCGTAGCTGACGGAGAAGTAACCGAACGCGTGGAGTTCGCGGTCCCGGCAGAGAATATGCCCCTCAGGCGTGAGGATATCGCCCGGCTTGGCGTCATCCGGAATATTTGTGGTCATCATCGGCGTCCTCCTGCCTCCGGCTTCTCGTCGGCCTCGATGGCAGCCTGGATAAGATCATGCAGGAGGTCCGGTGCCAACTCCGGGTCATCCTGCGGGATCTCTGCCTCTCGGGACGCGGCCACCAGACGACGCGCGATGGCTGCGACGTGCCCTTCGGCGTCCCCCTGAAACGCCGGATCAGGACGAACGTTCTCGCTGATCCAGTCTCGCACGAAGTTCGATGGGTTTTCGGCCATGATGATCCCGGTGTTTCCTGCACTGACGGGCGAAGCGTGACGTTGTTCCACGGCCTGATACCAGCACCCGACCTTCGTACACCTTAATCACAACGCATGGGCATCCATCCGAAAGCCCTCGTCTCGCCGTCCCGCGGGGGATCGTCCGTCGCGTTCCTGGAACGCCGGAGCGCGGTTCCGGTTGTCGAGCAGCAACACCCAGCCCGCCGCCGCAGCGAAGGAGAACACGATGAGCCTCTTCGGATCGATCATGACGAAGATCTTCGGCGGGAGCGCGAGCGCGCAGGCTGCAGCCCCTGATGCCTCCGAAACCCCGAACGTGTCCGCCGCCACCCTGGGCTCGAGCGTTGCCGGCTCGTCATCCAGCAGCGCGGCCGCTCCCTCCATGGCCGGAGCAGCCTCCCCGGTCGCCGACAGCCCCTCCCTGGGGTCGCAGACCGTCGACGTGGGACAGGTTCTCAGGGACATGGCCGAGCGGAAGGGAGAGACCTCGAATTACAAGCAGTCCATCGTCGATCTCCTCAAGGTGCTGGACCTCGACAGCAGCCTGAGCGCCCGTAAGCAACTGGCCGACGAGTTGCAGTACACGGGCGACAAGGAAGACTCGGCGACGATGAATGTCTGGCTGCACAAGCAGGTGGTGCAGAAGCTCGCGGAGAACGGCGGCCGGATCCCGGCGGATTTCCACCACGCATGAGCACGCACCCGGATCATGCCTCGACGGGTGCATGAAACGCATTCGCACGGTGCTGCTTGCGCGATGGTTGCCGCGAGATATCGGCCTGCAAAGCTCGTGACGAGGGCCACCGGTCCGGGTCTTCGACACCTGGACCTTCGGGCCGAAGAGTGTCGATACTCGGGCGGGGGCTCCAAGACCCTCACGGAGGCGATCGAATGCTCAAGGCGGTACTGACCCTGGCGTGTGCCCTCTTGGGATCGACCATGGCGGCCGAGGCCGCTCCCGACCCCGTGACCCCCGACGTTCCCGCCACGTTCAAACCGGAGCAGCGGGAGGGCTACTTCTTCGTCGGCGGGCGTTACGCGACGATCGCCGGCAAGGACATCGCCGTCGGGCAGATGTTCGTTCAGTACCACGCCCCGCCCAAGGTGACCCAGCCCTGGCCCATCGTGATGGTCCACGGCACCGCACAGACCGGGGTCAACTTCCTCGGTACGCCCGACGGCCGGCCGGGCTGGGTGGACCGCTTCATCGAACGCGGCTTTGCCGTCTACGTCGTCGACCAGGTCGGGCGCGGCCGCTCGGGCGACAATCCGGACGCCTACGGTCCCTATTCGCGCCTGACGACGGGCGATCTGGAAAGCATCTTCACGGGGCAGGAGATGTTCAACCTGTTCCCGCAGGCCAAGCTGCACACCCAATGGCCGGGCGGTCCGGGGCTGAAGGGCAACCAGGCGTTCGATCAGTTCTACCTCTCGCAGGTGCCCTACATCGCCAACGCGCTGAAGAGCGAGGAGCTGGTCGATACGGCGCTGATCACGCTCCTCGAGAAGATCGGGCCCGCGGTCCTGCTGACCCACTCGCAGGCCGGCGTGTTCGGCTGGGCCGTGTCCGACCAACGACCCGAGTTGGTGAAAGCGCATGTGGCGGTCGAACCGAATGGCCCGACCTTCTTCGACATCCGCTTCAAGGGCGGGGACGCATGGTACGAGCGGGTCGGGGAGGCCCGGGCCCGCCCCTATGGCATCACCCGCGTGCCGCTCCGCTTCGAACCGCCCGTCACCGCGCCGGAGGATCTGACGGTGGTGCAGGCCGACAAACCGCTCAAGGCCGATCAGATCAGGTGCTGGCTGCAAGCCGAACCGGCGCGGCAGCTTCCGAACCTCGCGAAGGTCCCGGCAGTGATCGTGACGGGCGAAGCCTCGTTTCGCGCAACGATGGACGACTGCACGGCCGCCTTCCTCACGCAGGCCCTCGCCAAGCCGGACCGGCTCGCGCTTGCCGAGCACGGGATCAGGGGGAATGGCCACATGATGATGCTCGAGGCCAACAACCGGGACGTGGCGGACGCGATCATCGGCTGGGTCGAGGGCCGGACTCAGTGAGATGCCTCGGCCGATCCGGTGAGCGTTCGTCGGCTGATACGTGACGGAATCCCGATCCGAGGCCGCCGCCCGGGTGGATCGATCGCCCGCCACGCGGGCGGGACCGCTTGAGCCGAAGCTCGTTCCAGGCGGCGCTTTTCGCAGTATGCTGCCGTCTGGCGCCGCGCCCGGCGCTATTCTGCATGGACTCGGGCCCTGAGACCTGTTAGCTCGCCTCGAAAGCCCTTCGCCGGGCCAGACAACCCCCAGACAAGATCCCGACCGCACATCGGGTTCGATGATCGAGGCATCGAGAGTATCCCGCATGTATGCTGCCAAGTCGCTCGGAGGCGTCGAACAGTGGATCAAGCCGCCTGAGTCTGCGCTGAACCGCTACCTGCTTCGCCTGCGGCCGCGAGCGGCCAACGACAACCGTAGCAATCTGTCGGGAGCACGGCCCGGAGCACAGATTGCAGCGTGTTTGGCGCTCGTCGTCGTCCTGGGTGCGATCCTGTCTCTCGTTTGACGAGAACCTTGCCGGCCGCCTGAGACCTGGGGCGCACGACCCGCAAGGGTGCTCCGGGCATCGAGCCCGGAGACCGGCTCCCGCCCCGCTCATCATCCTCGTGTCGGGACTTCGCGGCTCCCGCGCGCCACCACGAATCCAGTGCCTGGACGACAAAGCCCCGGCCTGAACGCCGGGGCTTTGTCGTCTGGCGCGGCGCGGGCGCATCCCGTGATCGACCGGGAACTTCCGGAGGACAGGGCGGACGGCAGCGACGGACCCCGAAGGCCAGGTCCGCGCGGCGGATCGTCATGTGCGCGAGGACGGGGCGTAGAAGGGCTGGCGCGGGGTCTCGGGCAGGTAGCCGTCGTAGAAGGCCTTGACGTAGGGCGTGACGGCGAGCCCGAGTTCGCGCCGGGCGACCTCCTCGGGCGTGCGCGGCTTGCCGAGGGTTTCGGCGATCTCCGCCAGCACGGCATCGCGATCGACCTGGGTGAAGCGCCCATCCGCGTAGACGATCTGCCCATCGACGAACACCGCATCGACGGCTCCGGTCTTGGCGCGCTGCATCAGCGCGTCGAGGATCGGGATGTCGGTGTCCTGGTAGGGATAGGTCGCCCGGTCGTAGTCGATCAGCACGGCGTCGAAGAAGCAGCCCGGATCGAGCCGGCCGATGCTCTGGCCGAAGGCCGTGGTCTTGGCGCCGTGCTCGGTCGCCATCCGCAGCACCTGCGGGCAGGTGGGCACGGCGTCGTCCATGCCGGGGGTGCGGTGGGCCCGCAGGACGAGGCGCAGTTCCTGGAGCATGTCCCGGTCCTCGTTGAGGCCAGCCTCGTCGAGGCCCATCCCGACGGTCATGCCCTTCGCCTCGTAGAGGTTGAGGGGCGCCATGCCGGAGCGCAGGCGGAAGTTCGACGAGCAGTTGTGGCAGATGCAGGTGCCGGTGTCGGCGGCAATGTCGGCATCCTCCGCCGTCAGCCAGACGCCATGGCCGAGGGTCAGGTGCGGCCCGAGCACGCCGAGGTCGTGCAGGTGCCGCACCGCCGTCTTGCCGGTCCGGCGCCGGGCGTATTCCTTCTGGTAAGCGGTCTCAAGGAGGTGCATGTGCATGGGCACGCCGTGCTTGCGCGCGGCCGCATCAAGAGTTTGCAGGGCCTCGTCGCTGCACCAGTGCAGGTTGGCCGGGGCCAGCTGGATCCGCGTCAGGCGCTCGCCCTCGTTCTCCGCTTTCAGCGTCTCGAACAGGGTCATGAAATCGGCGAACGGCATCGACTGCGCCTTGAGATGCGCCATCAGTTGCCCGGCCACGGGCTGGGGCAGGCGCTCGCAAAAGGCCTCGTCCGCCTCGTAGACGAGGCGGTTCTGCTCGCGCACGGCGTAGCAGTAGGAGGCGCGCATCCCGATCTTGCGATAGGCGCCGAGCACCTGCGAGGCCGCGCCGTGGACCTGCTCGTAGCCACCCGCCATCCAGCCGTGGATGTGCTGCACGGTGGTGACGCCGGAGGCGAGCATCTCGAAGGCCGAGTAGAGGGTGTCGAGCTCGTGGTCGACGCGCTTGGCGGCGATCCGGGTGGCGAACCAGAGCTCCAGGGCGTGGTCGGGCGAACCGAGTTGCAGGGGGGTCAGCCCGACATGGTGGTGGCTGTTGACGAAGCCCGGCAGCATCACGTGGCGCGGGTAGCGATGCACGGCCGCGTCCGGTGCCTTGGCGCGCAAGGCGGCCGGGTCGCCGACCTCGACGATGACGCCGTCCCGCACCAGCACGGCGGCGTTGTCGTGGACGATCGGAGTCTGCCGGTCCTGGACGCCCGTGATGACGGTGCGGGCCTCGACGATGATCTCGGTCATGCTGAACCTTCGATTGGGGGATGGTGTATCGCGAGACGGCGCTCGGCGCGCCGAAGCTCAACGAGGCGGAGACGGCGCTCAGCGCGCCGAAGCTCAACGAGGCGGAGACGGCGCTCAGCGCGCCTCCTGCTCCGCGAAGGCGCGGTCGACCTCGTCGGCGAGGAGTTCGCCGAAGCGGTCGCGCAGGTCGTGGAAGCGGGGGTCGCGGGGGTTGCGCGGACGGGGCAGGTCCACCGGCACGACGGTCTTCACCCGCCCGGGCCGGGCGGTGAACACCACCACGCGGTCGGCCAGGGCGATCGCCTCGTCGATGGAATGCGTGACGAGGACGATGGACGCGCCGCTGTCGCGCCAGATCTGAAGCAGGAAATCCTGCATCTTCGCCCGGGTCTGAACGTCGAGGGCGGCGAAGGGCTCGTCCATCATCAGCACCTTCGGCCGCATGGCGAGCGCCCGGGCGCAGGCGGCGCGCTGGCGCATGCCGCCGGAGAGCTCGTCCGGCTTCTTGTCCATCATGTCCCCGAGCCCGACCCGCCGCAGCATCTCGGCGGCGATCTCCCGGCGCTTGAGCTTCTGCACGGCGCCGATGGAGAGGCCGAAGGCGACGTTGTCGAGGATCGTCAGCCACGGGAACAGCGAGGCGTCCTGGAAGATCAGGCCGCGCTCGGCCGACGGGCCCGTGATCGGTCGGCCATCGGCCTCCATGCTGCCGGCGCTCGCCGGCTCCAGCCCGGCGATCATGTAGAGCAGCGTCGACTTCCCGCAGCCGGAGGGCCCGAGGAAGACCACGAACTCGCCGGGCGCGATGTCGAGGTCGATGTCGCGTAGGGCCTGGACCGGGGCCCGGCCGGCGGGCGTCCAGGTCTTCCCGACACCGGACAGGCACACGGCCGGGCGGCCGGGCGAGGGGCGGGGAGGCGAGGGGTGGGGAGCCGGGGCGTTCATCGCGGGCGTCGTCATCGGCCGCCTCCCTGGGGCGCGATCCACCACAGCATGCGGGCCTGGACCTGGCGCAGGGCCCAGTCGAAGCTGAATCCGAGCAGGCCGATGATCGCCATGGTGAAGAAGCTGAGGCGGGCGTTGAAGGTCGAGCGGGCGAGCGAGACGATCTGCCCGAGGCCGCTGCCGACGCCCACCGCCTCGGCGATCAGCACCACCATCCAGGCGGCGAACAGGTTGAGCCGCAGGGTCATGAACAGTCCCGGCAGGATCGCGGGCAGCACCACGCGGAAGAAGGACTGGCGCGCATCCGCTCCCATGATGCGCGCGACGTTGAGGTAGGTGACCGGCACCGCCGCGATCTGCGCGCTCGTGGTCAGCGCGATGGCGAAGAACAGCGTGATGAACACGAGGAAGATCGCCGGCACGTCGCCGATGCCGAACACGAAGATCGCCACCGGCAGCCACGCCACGGGAGAGATCGGCGCCAGCAGGAGCACGGTGGGCAGGACGAGGTTGCGGAACAGCCGGACGTAGTGGAGGAGCGCCCCCACCAGAACGCCGCCGACGAAGCCGAGCACGAGCCCGACCGCGACCCGCATCGTGGTCCACCCGATGGTGGCCAGGAGCGGCATCACGCCCCCGCCGCTATCCCGGCTGCCGACCCGGTTGGCCCGGTCGAAATACATCAGGGTCCCGGGCAGGTCCGCCAGGAACAGGTGTGGGGGCGGCAGGAGCAGGGGGTTGAGGAACCCGAGGGCCCAGAGGGCCTCCCACAGGCCGGCGAACAGGCCGAGCGAAGCGACGCTCCAGCCGAGCGTCGCGAGCGCGGCGCGCAGGCGCGGGTACCGGGGCGGCGCGGGGGCGGGGGCCGGCATAACGACCGGGGCCGCGCGCGCGGGAACCGACGCCAGCGCGTCGATGGAAACGTCCGTTGCTGCCATGAGGCTGCCTTTCGGGAGATCGGGGGGTGAATCCGGCATCCGGTCGAGGAACCGAGGCGGCGATCAGGCCGATTTCAGCTTGAGTCCGTCGTAGAGCGGCCGATTCGCGGCGATCACCTGCTCCAGCAGGCTCCAGTCGAAGGCATCCCGGCCCGGGGCGGTCTTGACGTAGCCCATCTCCTTCATCGACTGGCCGCGGGCGATGATGAAGTCGGTCTGGTTGCGCTGGTCGGTGCAGACCGGCTGCTTGGCCGAGGCATCGACCGCCGCCGCCATCGTGGTCTTGTAGTAGCTGCCGACGGTGTCCTTCAGGGCCGCATCCCGGTCGGATTCGATCTGCGCCTGCGCGGTGAACAGGGCCTTGATCACCGCGCGCACGGCGGCGGGGTTCTTCTCGATGAACGGCGTCCGGGCCGCCAGGACGCAGTCGGAATAGCCGGCACCGTAGACGTCGGTCCCATCCGACAGGAGCGTGGCCCCTTTTCGCGATTGCAGGCACTGCGTCGCGTAGGGCTCGATATGGCAGATCGCATCGACGGCCCCGGCGATGAAGGCCTGTGCCAGTTCCGGGGACGTGTCGAGATAGCGGACATCGAGGTCCCGGAAGGTCAGGCCGGCCTTCTTCAGGTAATCGAACGGCAGCACCTCGAGGGTGTCGGCCTGGAAGGTCCCGAGGGTCTTGCCCTTCAGGTCGGCGGCGGACCGGATGCCCTCGCGCGCCACGATCATGCAGCCCTGGACGCCGCCGCCCGCGACGATCTTCACCGGGGCGCCGGCATCGTAGAGGGTCATGAAGTTCGAGTACGGGATCATCGACATGTCGACGAGGCCGGCCCCGAACATCGTGGTGATCTCGGCGTTCGAGGGCGTCACCACGAAATCCAGGGTGACCCCGTCCGCCTCGGTCAGCTTGCGCTCATGGGCGAGGAACATGCCGAGGTTGCAGAAGCCGGAGCCGTGGGTCGCCTTGACGGTGGTCATGGCGCCGGCCGCGGCGGCTGGCGCCATCAGGGCCGCCAGATGGCCCGGCAGCGCGATGGCCGCGCCCGCCGATCCCATGGTGCGGAGCAGGCCGCGACGCGAGAAGCGTTGGAAGAACAGGCCGTCACGTTCGCACATGATGCTCTCCGGTTCCGCAGAAGACGAAGGCGCCGTACCCCTCGGGACTGCCGGGCGCAGGACTGCATCGGGGAGGGTATGATGCAGTCGGAGCCGGCAGCACCGTCCGGGACGGGCCTCGTCGGATGGGCACGCCAACCCATGAGAGCCGATGGCTCTGCGCTGCTCCCATCTCCAAGCAAAGCGTGCGCCAAGCGAGGTTTTACGTACGGAAGGAAACGCTCCACGGTCCCTTCATCGCGGCAGTCCGACGATTCGAGGGGATGACCGTTGGCGAATACATCCGGCGTACTCGCTGCATAGGCCAGCAACCGTTTCGGCTCAGAGCGCTCCCGGGGCCTTCGCATCGCGCGCGAGCAGGGCGCTCTTCGGCATCAGCATGTGCACGCCCTTGTTGCCGTCCACCGTCTGCGTGATGCGCAGGTTCCCGGCCAGCGAGCACAGCATGTAGGCCTGGTTGCGCGTGAGGTTCGTGCGTGCGCAGACGTGGCGCACCATCTCGCGCACGGCCTGCCGCATGGCCTCGTCGAGGCTTTCGTGCAGGCCGATCGACATCAGGTCGGTGGGCGTCTCGGCGAAGGGCCAGGCATAGCCGAGATCCTTGCGCACGGTGAGCCGGAACGTGCCGGTCAGCCCGGTCTCCAGGGCGGTGATGCAGACCTCGCCGTCGCCCTGCACCCCGTGCCCGTCGCCCGCGTAGAAGCCCGCCCCCGGATTGTAGACCGGCAGGTAGAGGGTGGTTCCGACCTTGAGTTCCTTGTTGTCCATGTTGCCGCCGAAGCCGCGCGGGACCGGCGTTCCGACCCGGCCCCAGGCGGCGGGCGGGGCCGTGCCCATGATCCCGAAGAACGGATCGAGGGGCAGTTCCGTGCCCCAGGGCAGTACGGCGACGCCGCGGGCCACGTCGATGTCCGGGTGGACGGTCTCGTAGTCGGTGAACTCGTCCGGCAGGGTGCCGAGGAGCGGCAGAATCGCCACGAAGCCCCAGTCCATGCGGAACTTCAGGTCGAGGATGTCGACCTGGAGCACGTCGCCGGGTTCGGCGCCGCGCACGTGCACCGGCCCGGTGACGAAGTGCGGGCCGGCCCCCTGCGCCAGCGTATCGAGCGCGAGGCGATAATCCTCCGGCACCCGCGCGGGATCGGGGTGGAGCGATTCCCGTCCCCCCGCCGGGAACGAGTGCAGCGTGACGGTATCACCGGAGGCCACCTCCAGCACGGGCGGCAGGGCGGCGTCGAAGTAGCCCAGCACCATGGTGTCGGGGGTCGCGGGGATCTCGTGATGCTGGGCCATGCGGGCTCCTGGGTCCGGCGTGTCAGACGGTGATGTGACGCGAAACGGCGTCGTGGCTCAGGTCTTCGCGGGAGCCCTGCTCGACCACGCTGCCGCGCGAGAGCACCACGAAGGCGTCGGCGAGACGGATCGCGAAGTCGAGATATTGCTCCACGAGGACCACGGTGATCCGGCCCTTGAGCCCTTCGATCACCCCCTCGATCGCCGAGACGATGGACGGCTGGATGCCCTCCGTCGGCTCGTCGAGAAGCAGGATGCGCGGCCGGGTGGCGAGAGCCCGCGCGATGGCGAGCTGCTGCTGCTGGCCGCCCGAGAGGTTTCCGCCCGGCCGGTGCCAGAGGTCGCGCAAGGCCGGAAAGAGCGCTGCAGCCTCTTCGACGGCGCTGCCGCGCTCCAGCCCGTGGGCACGGGCGGCGACGCGCAGGTTCTCGGCGACGCTGAGATCGGCGAAGATCTCCCGTCCCTGAGGCACGATCGCGAGCCCCGCCCGCGCGCGTCGGTCCGGGGGCAAACGGGTGATATCGCCGCCGTCGAGCCGGATGGTGCCCCGGCTCACCGGAATCAGCCCGGTCAGGCAGCGCAGCAGGGTGGTCTTACCGGCGCCGTTCCGTCCGAGCACCGCGAGGCAGGTCCCCGGCGCGACGGAGACGCCGACGTTCCGCAGCACCTGGGCACTGCCGTAATGCTGGTCGAGGCCGGTGACCGCGAGGCCGACCGGCGGATGGAGCGTCGGGTCCGGGGCGTGGCTCATCGTCCGAGAAACACCTCGATCACGCGGGCATCGGCCCGGGCGGCGGCCATGCCGCCCTCGAACAGGGTCCGGCCTTCGTGCAGCACGGTGACCCGGTCGGCCACCGCCTCGACGAAGGCCATGTCGTGCTCGATCACCAGGATCGCCCGGTCGGGCCGACGCAGCGCGCCGATCAGTTCGGCGGTGCGGGCGGTCTCGGCATCGGACAGGCCCGCCACCGGCTCGTCGAGGAGGAGGACGCGGGGCGCGGAGGCCAGCACCATCCCGATCTCGAGCCACTGCTTCTCGCCATGCGCCAGCGCCCCGGCGAGGGTGTCGGCCCGCGCCTCCAGGCCGGTCTCGGACAGGGCGGAAGCGAGGCGGCCCGCCCGGTCCCGCGTGGGACAGTCGGGGCCGCAGCCGAGGCTCAGATTCTCGCGCACCGTCAGGGCCGGGAAGACGCTCGGCTTCTGGAACTTGCGGCGAACCCCGGCCCGCGCGATCTCGGCCTCGGATCGTTTCGTCAGGTCGAGGCTGTCGCCGAGCAGGATGCGCCCGGATTTCGGCCGGCTGATCCCCGTGATGGCGTCGAGGAGGGTCGTCTTGCCGGCGCCGTTCGGACCGATCACCGCGCGGACCTCGCCCGCGTCGACCGCGAGCGAGAGGGCGTCGAGAGCCCGGAAGGCGCCGAAAACCACGCTGAGGCTGTCGATGACGAGGGCGCTCACGGCTGCGCTCCTCCGCGCCGGAGCCATGTGGGCCTGAGCCGAAGGGCGGCGAGGTCGAGGAAGCCGTTGGGCAGGCCCAGCACCACCGCGAGAACGAGGCCCGAGAGGATGAACGGCCAGGCCTCCGGCATCGCGGCGCTCAACCAGAACTTGAGGGCGTTCACCGCCACGGCGCCGATCACCGCGCCCCCGAGCCGGCCCATGCCGCCGATGGCGACCCAGACCGCGATCTCGATGGAGAGATCGGGGCTGAGCACGCGCGGGTTGATGATCCCGACCTGCGGCACATACAGGATGCCGGCGAGCGCCGCGATGACGGCCGAGAGGCACCAGATCCCGAGCTTCAGGCGCGTGGTGCCGTAGCCGAGCGTGCGCAGGCGCGCTTCGTCGTCCCGGCAGGCGAGCATCCGGCGTCCGATCGGGCTCGCCACCAGGGCCCGCGCGCCGGCGAGCACGCCGGCCAGGGTCAGGAGGGTCGCGACCGCGAGCCCGGTCACCACGCCGGGCGTCCCCATCGGCCAGCCGAACAGCACGGAGAACCCCGTCATGCCGTTGTTGCCGCCGAGCCCGGTGTCGTTGCGAAACATCAGCAGCATGGCGACGTAGACCAGCGCCTGGCTGATGATCGAGAAGTAGACGCCGTTCACCCGCGAGCGGAACGAGGCGAAGCCGAACACGAAGGCGACGCCCGCCGCGAGCACCAGGGCGAGGCCCAGCGCGTAGGGCGCGCTGGTCAGCCCGGTCCAATAGGCGGGCAGGCTCTTCCAGCCCATGAACTGCATCAGGTCCGGGGCCACACCGGTGACCGCGTAGGCGTGGGCGAGCAGGTGCATGGCGCAGACGTAGCCGCCGATGGCGAAGAACAGCCCGTGCCCGAGGCTGAGGATGCCGAGATAGCCCCAGACGAGGTCGAGGGAGACGGCCAGGATCGCGAAGGCGGCGAGCTGCCCGACCATGTTGACGAGGTAGGGGGCGGGCTGGAGTACCAGGAGGATGACGGCAGCCGCCACGATCGTGGCGACGAGGCCCGCCAGCAGCGGGTCGCTCCCGAGGCTCGGGCCGGCCCGCCGGGCCGTCTTCCGCGGAAGCGCGTCCACGGCGCCGCTCATCGCCGACGCCTCACGGCGAACAAGCCTTCGGGCCGGCGCTGCAGGAACAGGATGATCCCCACGAGCACGATCACCTTGGCGGCGACGGCGCCGTAGAGCGGTTCGATCAGCACGTTGGCCCCGCCGATGCCGAGCGCCGCCACCAGGGTTCCGACCACGGTGCCGACGCCGCCAAGCACCACCACCATGAAGCTGTCGACGATGAAGTTGGCGCCCATGCCGGGGTTCACGCTGTAGATCGGACAGAGGGCGACGCCCGCGAGGCCGGCGAGCCCCGAGCCGAAGCCGAAGGCGAGGCGGTCGACCCGCCGGGTGCGGATGCCGAGGCAGGCGGCCATGTCGCGGTTCTGCGTGACCGCGCGGATATCGAGGCCCAGCGGGGTGCGCTTCAGGATCACGAGCGTCAGCACGAGGGTGACGGCCGCGAAGGCGATGGCGAAGAGGCGGTTCCAGGTGACCACGAAATCCGCATAGAGCGGCACGCCGCCACTGACGTAGGACGGCATCGCGAATTGCAGGTTCTGCGACCCGATCGCGACGCGGACCCCGTTGATGAGGAACAGGCTCACCGCCCAGGTCGCCAGCAGGCTCATCAGCGGGCGCCGGTAGAGATGGCGCAGGATCAGAGCCTCGATGGCGATGCCGACGAGCGCCGAGGCCAGGAACGCGACGGGGATGGCGACGAGGAGGTAGGCGTCGAGCCAGGCCGGTGCGATGCGTCGGATGGCCTCCTGCACCCCATAGGTGGCGTAGGCGCCGATCATGATGAACTCGCCCTGGGCGAGGTTGATGACGCCCATCAGCCCGAAGATGATCGCCAGACCGGCCGCCGCCATGAACAGGATGCTGGCGAAGCTCAGGCCGTTGTAGAGCACCGCGAGGGCGTTCCCGAGGGAAACCGAGCGCTCGACTCTGGCGAGCGCCGCATCGAGGACCGTGCGGAAGGCCGGATCGGCGCCGTAGGCCGGATCGGCCTTGAGCGCCGAGAGGCGCGAGAACGCCGCGCCCGAGGGGGCCTCGGCGACCGCCCGGATCGCCGCGAGACGGCGCGCCGGATCGGGCGAGGACAGCGCGGCGGATTCGACGACGGCCGCGAGGCTCGCCTTCAGGCCGGCATCGGCCTCGGCGGCGGCCGCGCGCCGGAGGACGGGCTCCGGCACCGAGGCGATGCGGCGCTCCACGGTGGCGAGGGCGCCCTTGCGCGCATCTGCGCTCGACCCGGTCAGCAGCGTTGCGACGCCCGACGCCGTCTCGATGAGGGCGCGCTGGCGCAGGCCGAGCACGGGCGAGCGCCCGCCCGTGGCCGGACGCGCCGTCCCGGTGGCCGCATCGAGGCCGTCGGCGGCGCCCGCGCGGTCGAGGATCACGACCGTCTCGCCGAGACAGGCGAGGCGCCGGTCTAGGAGCGCACGCAGGGTGGTGCCGGCCCAGGCGACGTCGCCCGCCTCCGCCTCCGCGGAGCGGCGCAGGAACGTCTCGACGGCGCTCGTCTGCGCCGCGCCGTCCCCGCACAGGGCGGCGGCGAAAGCGGCCCGATCAAGGCCCAGACCGGCCGCGAGGGCCGGCGGTACCATCAGGCTCGCGGCCCAGACCAGAAGGCCGGCGAGCCAGACCCGTCCCACGCCCTCAACCATACGGGCTGAACGGCACGGGCTTGGGGGCATCGGGCGATTGCCAGAGGATGTCGAAGCCCTGCTTCTCGTTGACGGAGCCGATGAACACGCCGCGGGCGACGTAGTTGTTCTCGCCCGTCATCGTCAGGGTGTAGCCGGACGGATCGGCGAAGCTGAGGCCGGCGAACGCCTTGCGCACCTCCGGCACGTCGAAGCTGCCGGCCTTGGCGGCGGCCAGCGCCCAGAGCTGGACGCTGTCGTAGGCCGAGACCATCGGGTCGATGACCGTGTCGGCGCTGAAGGGCACGCCCTTGGCCTTCACGTAGGCCGCCCACTCCGACAGGAACCGGGTGTTGGCCTCGGCCTTGGCGGCCTGGAGATAGGCCCAGCAGTTCAGGTGGCCGACCAGCGGCGCGGTGTCGAGGCCTTCGAGATCGGCCTCCACCATGTCGAGGCCGAGGATCGGCACGTCGGTGGCGCGGATGCCCTGGTTCGCGAACTCACGCAGGAAATCCGGAATCGAGGATCCGACCACGGTGAGCACCACGATGGGCTGCCCGCCGGGCTGCGCGGCGAAGCTGCGGATCTGGTTCACCAGGGTCTGGAAGTTGGAGAAGCCGAGGGGCACGTATTCCTCGCGCCAGGCCGTCTCGGCGATGCCCTTGGATGCCCAATAGGCCTTGAGCTGCTTGTTGATGGTCCGCGGCCAGACGTAGTCCGAGCCGATCATGAAGAAGCGCTTTGCGCCGACGCCTTCGGCACCCATCAGGTAATCGACCGCCGGCAGCACCGAGCTCGCCGGGGGCGAGTTCACGTAGACGATGTTCTTTGAGTTCTCGTCGCCCTCGAAGTGCAGCGGATAGAACAGCAGCCCGTCATTCTGTTCGACCACCGGCAGCACGGATTTTCGCGAGACGGAGGTCCAGCAGCCGAACAGGGCCGCGACCTTCTCCTGCTGCAGCATCTGCCGGCCGATCTGCGCGTAGAGCGGCCAGTCCGAGGCCGGGTCCGAGGTCACGACCTCGATGCGCCGGCCGTTGACGCCGCCCTTCGTGTTGATCCCGTCCGCGGCCATGCGCACCACGTGGTTCAGGCGGCCCTCGAGATTGGCCATCGTCCCCGAGGAAGAGAACAGGCAACCGAGTTTGATCGTGTCGGCGGCCCAGGCCGGCCGAATGATGGCCGGGGCCGACAGGGTTGCCGCCGTTCCCAGGAAGCTGCGTCTCGTGAATTCGACCATCGCTGTTGCCTCGTCCCGTGACCGGCGGATTGTCCGAGTTGAGGGCATGAAGAGGAAGGCCAAATAGGCTGCAGCGCGGCCGCGCCTTGCGTAAAACCACGGCGTTCCGCCCACCGCGCGTGCGCTCCTGCGGGTCGAACGTCAAAATTTTCATCATCCGCCGGATGGCACGTCTTGGCGCGTCACGCGCGCGACGGTTCGTTTCTTGCTGGAGCCTTTCCCCGGATACCAACCCGATTGGCTGCTGTGCATGCGTCGATCCCGACATACCGACCAAGAGATCGCCTTCCTCCTGCGGGAGGCCGAGAGCGGAACCGCGATCGCGGCCATCTGCGCGGCCGCCCACGTCTCCGTCGGCACATTCTACCGCTGGCGCCGACGCTTCGGCGGACTGCCGCCGGCCGGTGTCGCGCGCCTCGGTGAGATCGAGCGCGAGAACGCGCGGCTGCGCACCGAGGTCACGGCCCTCCGGCAAGCGCTGCTGGCATCGGCTCCGCCCGAGAGCGTCCCGGCACGCCAGACGCCGAGCCTGATGCCTGCTTCGGCCATGACGCCGATCCCCTTCAGGGGCAGCCATGCCTCGGTCGGTCGCTACGCCTTTCTCAGGACGGCGAACCGATGATCGAAGGACGATGCGCGTGAGGGCAACAGGCCGGCGCTCGCGGCATCGACCCCTCTGACTTTCGAATTCGCGGCCCGCGATGCGGACGGGACAGGGACGCGGGCGCAGTTCCGCGTTCTCTCCGAAAGCATCGGCTTCGGGCGATGCCTCCGCAGAGAACCGGGTCGAGCGCATGACCTTGAGACGCGCGTCTCGACGGATCTCACATCATGCCGGGATCACGACACGCAGCGGCTAGCTTTCCTTGAAACCATACTCCGGCACCCCGTCCTCGGCGTCGTAGTACTTGTACGGCAGGAACTTGCCCGACATGCTCATCTTGACGCGGTCGCCCTTGTTGTTGGGCTCGCGCTCCATGGTCATGTTGAAGTCGATCGCCGACATGATGCCGTCGCCGAAATCCTCCTGGATCAGTTCCTTCCAGGTGGTGCCGTAGACCATGACGAGCTCGTAGAAGCGGTAGATCAGCGGATCGGTCGGCGGCATCTGCGGGATGGAGCCGCGATAGGGCGCCTCGTTGAGCATCCGCTCCTCGGATTGCGAGAGGCCGAACAGCGCGGCGGCCTTCGCGGCCTGGGCCTTCGGCAGCTTCATCTGGCCCATGCAGGCGGCGGTGATGAGGATCGGCGAGAGGCCGCCGATCTCCTCCTGGATATACTTCCAGGTCCAGCCCTTCTCCCGCTTGATGTCGAGGAGCTTCTCGGTGAGGTCTTCACGCTTCATGGTGTTGCATCCTTGGTGTTGAAAGGAATCAGGCGCGCTTCCCGACCGGCTCGGGCGACGTGATCGCCGCGGCATCCGCGTCGCTCAAGCTCGGGCGCACCACAGGCGGATTGCGCTGGTCGTAGCCGGCCGGCATCGCATCCCGCAGCGTCTTCGAGCGCGTGACGAGGAAGTCCATCAGGTGGTTGCGCAGGGCGTAGTACCCGGGCGCGTGGTGAAGCTGCGTCCGGTCGCGGTGCTTGGGCAGCGGGTTCTCGACGATCTCCGCGACCTTCGCCATCGGCCCGTTGGTCATCAGCACGATGCGATCGGCGAGATAGATCGACTCGTCGACGTCGTGGGTGATCATGAACACGGTCTGCCCGGTCTCGATGCAGATGCGCCGGACCTCGTCCTGCAGGGTGCCGCGCGTGAGGGCGTCGAGGGCCGAGAACGGCTCGTCCATCAGCAGGATCTTCGGCTCGATCGACAGGGCGCGGGCGATACCGACGCGCTGCTTCATGCCGCCGGACAGTTCGGAGGGGCGCTTGTGCTCGGAGCCGGCCAGGCCCACCGTCCGGATCGCCTTGCGCGCCCGCGCCTCGACATCGGCCTTTGAGGCGTTCCGCCAGCGCGACGACACCGCGTAGGCGACGTTGCCGAGCACCGTGCGCCAGGGCAGCAGGGCGTGCCCCTGGAAGATGACCGCGCGGTCGAGGCTGGTGCCCTCGATCGCCTCGCCCGCGGCGATGACCACGCCCTCGGTGGGGGCTTCGAGACCGGCCAGGATGTTCAACACCGTGGTCTTGCCGCAGCCCGAATGCCCGATCATGCACACGAACTCACCGCGGCGCATCGGCAGCCACATGTCCTCGAACACGGTGCTGGTGGTGCCGCCAGGAGCCGGATAGCGCCGGGCGATCCCCTCGATCGAGATGAATTTGTCGTCCGACATGGGGCGGGTCCCGGCGTTCTTTGCGGAGATCTGGGCTGAAACGCTGACGGCCGGCTCGCGCCCGCGGACAGGAACGATGCTCATCGCCTCAATCCGGGAAGGTCACGAGGCGCTGGGCGCGGGCCAGAACCTGGTCGAGGATCATGCCGACGAGGCCGATGACGAGGATCGAGACGATCACGTTGTTGATCGAGAGGTTGTTCCACTCGTTCCAGACGAAGTATCCGATGCCGGTTCCGCCCACGAGCATCTCGGCGGCGACGATGACCAGCCAAGCGATTCCGATCGAGATCCGCATGCCCGTCAGGATCGTCGGCGCGGCGGCCGGAAGGATCACCGTGAGGGCGCGGCGGAGCGGCCCGACCTCCAGGGTGCGGGCGACGTTCAGCCATTCCTTGCGCGTGCCCGAAACACCGAAGGCGGTGTTGATCAGCATCGGCCAGAGCGAGCAGATGAAGATCACGAAGATCGCCGACAGCCCGGAATCCTTGATCGTGTAGAGCGCGAGCGGCATCCACGCCAAAGGCGAGACCGGCTTGAGGAGCTGGATGAACGGATCGAGGGCGCGCCCCATCAGTGGCGACATGCCGATGAGGAAGCCCACCGGAATCGCGACGATCACCGCCAGCAGGTAGCCGAGCGCCACGCGGCCGATCGAGTAGGCGAGCTGGATGCCGAGCCCCTTGTCGTTGGGCCCGCGATCGTAGAACGGGTCCTTGAGGTGCTTCCAGATCGTGGCGCCGACATCGAGCGGCCCCGGCATCGCCGATTTGCCGGTGGTGGCGGCCTGCCCCATCAGGGCGGCGTATTCGGGGTCCATGACCTGCGTTTTGGCCGTGCCGCTGACCGCGACCTGCCAGATGAGCAGGAAGCCGACCAGCAGCGCGAGCGACAGCAGGGCTGCCCGTAGGCCGAGGCTGCGGGCCATGGTTCAGCCGGCCTTCCGGATCTTGAACGAGTCGAGGTATTCCTTCGGCTTATCCGGATCGAAGATCTTGCCCATGACCGAGAAGGTCTTGCTCGTGGTCGTCGGCGGGGTCTGGCCCTCCTGGCGCATGAGCTTGGCCGCATCGGTCGCCAGGAAGACCTTCTCGGCCACGGCCTTGTAGTCGACCTCGCCTTTCACCTGCCCCCAGCGCTGCATCTGCGTCATGATCCAGACCGCGAAAGAGGACCACGGGAACGGGTCGAAATCGACGCGGTCGGGCACCTTCTTCACGTTGCCCAGTCCGTCCGCGAAGGTCCCGGTGAGCACCTGCTCCACCACCGTCACCGGCTGGTTGAGGTAGTTCGCCGGCGCGATCTGGGCGGCGATCTCCTTGCGGTTCTCGGCCTTGGAGGCATAGGCGGTCGCTTCGATGATCGCGCGCAGGAGCGCGGCGTAGGTGTTCGGCGTCTGCGTGATGAAGTCGTTCGACGCGGCGAAGGCGCAGCACGGGTGCCGGTCCCAGATGTCCTTCGACAGGATGTGGATGAAGCCGACCCCGTCGTAGACCGCGCGCTGGTTGACCGGGTCCGGCGCCAGGAAGCCGTCGATGTTGTCGGCCCGGAGGTTGGCGACCATGTCCGGCGGCGGCACGGCGCGGATCTGCACGTCGGTGTCGGGGTCGATGCCGGCCTCGGCCAGGTAGTAGCGCAACAGGTAATTGTGCATCGAGTAATCGAACGGCACCGCGAGCTTGAAGCCCTTCCAATCCTTCGGGTCGCGCCGGTCCTTGTGCTTCATGGCGAGCGTGATCGCCTGGCCGTTGACGTTCTCGATCGCGGCCGCCGTGTAAGGCGTCGGGTTCGAGCCGACGCCGAGCGAGATGGCGATCGGCATCGGCGCCAGCATGTGCGCGGCGTCGTATTCCTTGTTCAGGGTCTTGTCGCGAATCACCGCCCAGCCGGCGGTCTTGACCACGTCGACGTTCAGGCCCTGCTTCTCGTAGAAGCCCATGGGTTTGGCCATGATGATCGGCGTGGCACAGGTGATCGGGATGAAGCCGACCTTGAGGTCCTTCTTCTCCGGCGCGCCCGCCGCCGCGAAGGCCTCGGCCGCGAACTTCGTCGGGAAGAACTGGCTGACGGCCGCCATCGCGGTGGCCGCGCCGACGCTGCGCAGGAAGGCCCGACGCTGCGCGTCATGCGGGAACAGCGCACGCATCACGGCGCCGTCCACCACCCGCTGGATCTCGGCATCGCCGGAAAGCGCCGCCTCGTGCTCGGCCTGGCTCCCATGGGCGCCGCAGGTGCAGCCGCCGCGCAACAGGCGTCGCTTGGCGTCGAAGGGATTGTCGAACAGGGCCATGGGGTCCTCGCGTCGCGGCGATATCTGCACCGACCTCTGCAAGCGCCCTGCCAATTCTCGATACCGACGAAAGACTTTTACTGTCAGGCTCTTATGCCGCAACGACGAAACCATGAGATCTCGTGTAATACGACAACTCGTAGCAGGATCACGAAATTTCGTGGCGTTGGGGGTCGGCTTGGCCAGCGAGATGTCTGAGGACGAGTTCGGCAGCGTGTTCGAGCAGCATCGCGAGCCGATGCTCGTGCTCGATCCGTTGGCCGATCGGATCGTCGACGCCAATCCGGCCGCCGCGCGACTGCTCGGCTACGACCGTGCGGTGCTGCGCGCCATGGCGGCGAGCGCGCTGCATCCCGGCCAGCGCCCGGCACTGATCGTGTTCACCCAAGGGGCCATGGCCAAGGGA
This sequence comes from Methylobacterium sp. FF17, assembly GCF_025813715.1. Taxonomy (NCBI): domain Bacteria; kingdom Pseudomonadati; phylum Pseudomonadota; class Alphaproteobacteria; order Hyphomicrobiales; family Methylobacteriaceae; genus Methylobacterium; species Methylobacterium flocculans. The sequence goes on along the minus strand of NZ_CP107532.1, from coordinate 4,922,966 downwards.
CACTGGTGGTCCCAGGCGCTCATTCCCCGGCACGCGGACGGCCGGAGCCTGCGCCTCGAATACGCCGCGAGCCCGATCGGGGACGACCGGCTCCTCGTGACGCTGTCCGACCTCGACGCGCGCCGTCGCCGGGTGATCGACGGGCAGGCGGACCAGCACATGCGCGCCGGCATCACCGAGTGGCAGCGCATGGAGCGGATCTTTCGCGATATCGAGCGGGAGAACCAGCTGATCCTGCGCGCGGCCGGGGAGGGCATCTACGGCGTCAACGCCGACGGGGTGACGACGTTCATCAACCCGGCCGCCGAACGGATGCTCGGCTGGCTCGCCACCGACCTCGTCGGCAAGGACATGCACGCGACGGTGCACCACGCCCACCCGGACGGGACACACTACCACCACCACGATTGCCCGATCTACGCGGCCTTCCGCGACGGCGCGGTGCATCAGGTCGACAGCGAGGTATTCTGGCGCAAGGACGGCACCGCGTTCCCCGTCGAATACACCTCGACGCCGATCCGCGACCACGGGCAGTTGCTCGGCGCCGTCATCGTGTTCCGCGACATCAGCCAGCGCCGCGAGGCCGAGGAGCAGTTGCGCAGCGCGCTGGCGGAGGTGGACTCGCTGCGCGAGCGGCTGGAGCTGGAGAACGCCTACCTCAAGGAGGAGATTCGGCTCGAGAGCCACCACCAGGGCATCATCGGGCGCTCGCCCGCGATCGAGGCGACGCTCCGGCAGATCGATCTCGTCGCCGGGACCGACGCGACGGTCCTCGTCACCGGCGAATCCGGCACCGGCAAGGAGCTGATCGCCCGCGCGATCCACGAAGCGAGCCGCCGGCGCGACCGCCCGCTGATCCGCGTGAACTGCGCCGCCGTGCCCCGCGACCTGTTCGAGAGCGAGTTCTTCGGCCACGCCAAGGGCGCCTTCACCGGCGCCCTGCGCGACCGTGTCGGCCGCTTCGAACTCGCCGAGGGCGGGACGCTGTTCCTCGACGAGGTCGGCGAGATCCCCCTCGACCTGCAGGGCAAGCTGCTGCGGGTGCTGCAGGAGCGCTCCTTCGAGCGCGTCGGCGAGGAGCGCACGCGCGCCGTCGACATCCGGCTCGTCGCCGCGACGAACCGGGACCTCAAGGAGGAGGTCCGCCGGGGACGCTTCCGGGAGGACCTGTATTTTCGCCTCAACGTGTTCCCACTCGCGGCGAGCCCCCTGCGCGAGCGGCCCGAGGACATCGCGCTGATCGCGCAGCATTTCCTGAAAGGGGCCGCGCGTCGCCTGAACATCCCCGAGCCGCGGCTCACGGAGGGCGATGCACGCCGACTGGCGCGCTACACGTGGCCCGGGAACGTCCGCGAGCTGGAGAACGTCATCGAACGAGCGGCGATCCTGGCGGTCGGCGGGCGGCTCCGCTTCGACCTGCCGGAGACCGAGCCGTCCCGCCGTCCTGCGTCACCCCTTGCCGCACCCCTTGCCGTGCCCCTTGCCGGGCCCCTGGCCACGCTTCCGACAGACCGCCCCCCGACCGAGACCGACCGCCGCGCGCGCGACCGCGCCGAGATCGCAGCGGCGCTCGCGATCACCGGCGGCCGGGTGTTCGGGCCGAACGGTGCCGCCGCCCTGCTGGGGCTGCGCCCCACGACCCTGGCCTCGCGCATGAAGGCGCACGGGTTCGACAGACGATGAGGATCGGAGACGTTTCCGGTCATCGTGCGTCCTTCGACGTCGCCCCCTCGGAGACTGGAGCCGGGCGAACGGAAACCCCTCGTCAGCGGCGCGACCGTCCTCGACCCACCGGTACTCGGCACGAGGCGAGACGTGTCGGTTCGGCCCCGGTGGCGGTGACACCGGAGCTCGACGAGCCGGACGGATTCCGGGTCTGCCGGCGCGGCGGCCATCCCCTCACCGGCCCGGACCATCGGTCGGGGTCAGCGAGACCCGGTCCGCGTGGTCAGTCCTCCGATCGATACGGCGAGGCGTGGCGGCGTTGATACTCGGCCGGGGTCAGGCCCATGCGGCGCTGGAAGGCCCGCCGGAGGGTGTCGCTGTCCTTGAATCCGCAGGCGCCCGCCACCTGCTTGGGGGCAGCCCGACCATCCTCGAGAAGGCGACGGGCCGCCTCGATCCGGACGTTCTCCACATAGGCGGCCGGCGTCAGCCCGGTCTCGGCCCGAAAGAGGCGCGCGAAGTTGCGCGGGCTCATGCCGGTGCGCGCGGCCAGCTTCGCGACGCCGTGGTCCTCCGCCGGATGCGCCGCCACCCAGCGCTGGGCTTCCTGGAGGGCCGATCGGCTGGCCAGCGCCCCGACGCCGCGCCGGCCGAACTGAAGTTGCCCGCCCCCGCGCTTGAAGAACATCACGAGTTGCGCGGCGACCTTGCGGGCGATCTCCGAGCCGAGGTCCTCCTCGACCAGCGCGAGGGCCAGGTCGAGCCCCGCGGTGACCCCGGCTGCGGTCCGGAGGGGACCGTCGAAGATGCAGATCGCATCGGCATCGACCGAGGCCTCGGGATAGCGTTCGGCGAGCGCGTCCGCCACGGCCCAATGGGTCGTGACCCGTCGACCCCTCAGGAGGCCCGCCTGCCCGAGCAGGAACGCTCCGCTGCAGACCGAGCCGTAGCGCCGGCAGCCGGTCGCGGCCGAGGCGAGCCAGCGGCACAGGGCCTCGTCCGGCTCCAGTCCGTGCAGGTGAGGCGCGCCCGCGACCAGAAGGGTGTCGAAGGCGGCCGGACCATCCGCCTCCACGATGCAGTCGGCGAGCAGGCGGCGACCGGACGACGTCTCGATCGGCCCCGGACCGAGCCCCACGATGGACAGCGCGTAGACCGTCGCGCCCGCCTGCACGTTCGCCTCCGCGAAGACATCGAGTGGGCCGGCGACGTCGAGGAGTTGCACTCCCGGCATTGCGAGCACCGCAACGCTGCGCGCCATCGCCACACTCCCGTCTGTCCGTTCGCGCCCGGTCGATGGCAGAAAACGCCCGACGACGACGATTGATGCCAAGGCGCAGGGTTCGTACCCCATCGGGGCAGACGACGCAAAGGACTTCCCGCCATGACCATCAGTTCCGACGCCGCCATCCCCGACAGCAGGCTGGCGCGAGCCGTCACGGAGTTCGTCCGGGACACCGAGACCGAACTGCTCTTCAATCACTCGAGCCGGGTCTACCAGTTCGGGGCCCTGGCCGGCGTTCAGCGCGGCCTCAGCTTCGACCGTGAGCTTCTCTATGCCGGCGCCATGTTCCATGACGTCGGGCTGATGCCGGATCACAGCAGCCCGGACGAGCGCTTCGAGGTCGACGGCGCCAATGCGGCCCGGGACTTCCTGACGGCGCACGGGGTGCCGGAGGCGGACGTCTACACGGTCTGGACCGCCATCGCCCTGCACACGACCCCCGGCATCCCGGCCCACATGCATCCGGTGGTCGCCCTCGTCACCGCGGGCGTCGAGATGGACGTGCTGGGCCTGACCTACGGCGCGTATTCCGATGTCGAGCGCGAGGCTGTGGTCTCCGCCTTCCCGCGCACCCCGGACTTCAAGGAAGACATCATCCAGGCCTTCTACGACGGCATCCGGCACAAGCCGGACACCACCTTCGGCAACGTCAAGGCCGACGTCATCGCCGACAAGGACCCGAGCGTCCGCCGCGGCAACTTCTGCAGCGTGATCCGGGCCTCGCGCTGGCCGGGCGGCACGCATGCGCCGGGATGCGGATGTGGCGGGCACGCTTAGCACCGCCCGTCCTGTGCAGGAACGGGCGCCGCATGTATTCATGTCCGCGACGACGACGAACAGGGACGGTCGCCACGCCCGGCACGCAGCGTCCCGAACGAAGAGGCCCGTGATGATGCCCCAGGGAACGCCGAGCCGTGCGCGCGCCGCCGCGTCCGTTGCGCGCCGTCCGAGACCCTCGTCGGCCCGGGGCGTGCCGGCCCGGCAGGTGGGGCCGACCGTCCGCGAGTCGGCCGGCCATCCGCCGGGACGTCCCTGATCGACGACGCAAGCATTCTCCCACGACGGAGTTGTCCGTGACCAATCCCCGCCGCATCACCCTCTACCACGCGCCGCGCACGCGCTCGTCGGGCATTCTCACCCTCCTGGAAGAACTCGGGGCGGATTACGAGCTGCGCACGCTCGACACGAAGGCCGGGGAGCAGCGCGCGCCCGCCTTCCTGTCCGTCAATCCGCTCGGCAAGGTGCCGGCCATCGTCCATGGCGACGTGGTCGTGACCGAGCAGGCGGCGATCGTCATCTATCTCGCCGACCTCTATCCCGAGGCGAAGCTCGCCCCCGCGCTCGACGACCCTCTGCGCGGACCTTACCTGCGCTGGCTCGTCCTCTACGGCTCCGCCTTCGAACCCGCGATCGTCGATCACGCCATGAAGCGCGATCCGGGGCCTCCGGCGATGTCGCCTTACGGCAGCTACGACGCCGTGATGGAGATGCTGACGGCGCAGCTTCGCAAGGGGCCCTACCTGTTCGGCAAGCGGTTCACGGCGGCCGATATCCTCTGGGCGACGGCGCTCGGCTGGACCACGGGCTTCAAGCTCGTGCCGCCGAACCTCGAATTGCTGCGATATGTCGAGCGCTTCCGGACCCGCTCCGCCGTCGCCCGTGCGGAGGCGATCGACGAGCGGCTCAACAGACAGCTGGACGGCGAGATCGAGACCCGCACGGGTTAGGGGTCAGCGGAGCCGAGACGCCGTCGCGCGCAAGGCCATGCTGGAGAACACCCCGTCCCGGCGGATCAGCCCGTGCATCAGGGCGGCGCCGAGATGGGCGAGGATGAGGCCGAACAGGGCATAGGCCAGGACCGTGTGGAGCGGACGCAGCCACGCGTAGAGGGCGGGATCGCGTGGCAGGATCGGCGGCAGCACCAGGGCGCCGGCGAGCCCGATCGGATAGCCGGCCGCCGAGAGCATCGCCCATCCGACCAGCGGCAGCGCGAGCATCAGACCGTAGAGCAGGATGTGCGAGGCGTGGGCCGCCTGCCGCTGCCAGGCCGGAAGGTCCGACGGCAGGTCCGGCGGCGGATGGCGCCAGCGGTTGACGAGGCGCAGCACCGCGAGAACCAGGATTCCGATGCCGAGGGGCCGGTGCAGCGCGACCAGGGTGTGATAGTGCGCCACCGAGGTCACCATCGCGACACCGATGAACAGCATGGCGAGGATCAGGCCCGCCATGGTCCAGTGCAGCAGCCGGGCCGGTCGGTTGAAGCGTGCGGTCTGGCTCACAATCCGGCTCCTCGGGTGGGGGTGTCGTGGACGGCGCTCGGCGCCTTCGGCTCGCCGGCGCGCCGCGTGAAGGACTGCGCATAGGCCGCCGAGCGGGCGCTGAGCAGCGGATCGTCGGATCCCTCGATGCCGGAGGGGAGGACGAGGGGGTCGAAGTTGACGTCGCGGCAATTGCCATCGGCCTCCGCTTCGGTTGCGGTGACGATCACGCTGCCGACGTCGAGGCTCGGCCGCTCGGCCGGCCAGGGACGCGTCGCGTCCGCCGTGGGATCGCCCGCTTCGCCGAGGGTGACGACGAGGCGCCAGCGCACGGGCGCCCGGCGGAGCGCAGCCTCGAAATCCTCGAACAGACCGTTCTTGTCCGGGCGGGCGGCCTGCGCCGGGCTCTCCGGCGTGGCGGCCTGCTCCGGCACGAGGGCCCAGCGCACGGGCGTTCGCGTGCCGTCCGCCGCGACGAACCGGAAGGCGTTGAGGCTCCGGAAGGTGTCGTCGGCGAAGCCGGAGGTGATCGTCCGCGCCTTGATGAGAGCCGCCGCCCGCGCGCTCTCGGGGTTCGCGGCGAAGAAGGCCTTCAGCGCCTCGGGATCGGGCTTGCCCGTCGCCGGGTCGGGCTTGGCGGCGAGGAGCTGCGCGTAGAACGCCTCCGGGCTGCGGACGGGGAAGACCGGGATGTCGTTGTTGCCGGTGCGCCATTCTTCGCCGTCGGGAAGACGGAACCGCAGCGCGAGGCTGCGCACCGTCGTGGCCGCATCCGCCGCGTAGGGCTGCCCGCCCGCCAGCGCGATGCGCCCGGTGACCGGCGTGACCGCGCCCGGGCCGAACAGCGAGGCCTTCGACAGGCGTTCCCCCCGGCCATTGCCCTCGAAGCGGCCGGCGAGGCAGAGCCCCTTGGCGTGGTTGCGCCGGAACCCCGGATGCGGGCCGTTCACCGCCTCGAAGCGGTCGACGATCCGTGCCTGGGTGAGGGTCCCCGGCGAGAGCCAGCCGCCGGCATAGGCGAAGGCGCCCGCGCTGCCGGCCACGAGGGCCCCGATGGCGCCGAGCCGGAGGACGACGGCGCGCGGGCTCAGGCCCGGACCGGCCCCGGTGAGATCGTTCAGGAGGGACATGGCGGGCCTTCAGATGGCTTTCGCGGTGGTGCGGCGGATCTCGTTGGCGAGCGGGTGCAGGACAGCCGGATCGGCCGCACCCACGAGGCTGTAGCCGAGGCCGTCCTGGGCCCAGGCGTAGCCGTTCGACGTATCGGTCGCGTGCGGCCGCATCGGCGCGTCGCCGGGGACGGACATGGGCCGCATCAGCATCACGAAGCGCGCGCCGTGGCCGTCGTCGTACATCAGCAGTCCGGCGGGGCCCTGCTGCGTCGCGACGAGGCGGCCGCCCATCAGGCGGTAGCCGGACCCGCTGAGGTCCGGCACGCCCACCGGCCGCTTGAGCCGGGCCGAGAACCAGCCGGCGAGCTCGTCCCGGTCGGCGGCGGCGAGCTCGACCGGCCGGGTATGGTCGGGGGCATAGACCGCGTAGTTCATGCTCGCCGCCTGGGCCAGCGCATCGATGCCGGTCGGCACGGGCGAGACCGCCTCGCGCAGGCTCCAGCCCCCCGCACCTCCGATCAGGAGCAGCAATCCGGCCGCCATGGCCTGCCAGGCCGGACGTTGCGGACGCCGGCGGGCCTCGACGATCCGGGACAGGTTCAACCGGGCCGGCACCGGCTCGGCGGCGATGGGGGCGAAGGCGTCCCGCATCTCCTCACGCAGCGCGAGCATGCGCGCGACCCGCGCCCCCGCCTCGGGATGCTCGCCGAGATAGGCCTCGACCTCGCGCCGCCGGGCGGCATCGAGCCGCTCGTCCACGAGCCCCTGGAGATCGTCTTCGCCGATCGGACGCATGCTCATTTCACCCTCCGCAGGAGCGGGCGCTTGGCCGGGGCGGCCGCCTCGGCGCCGTCCATCAGCTGGATCATCCGGTCCCGGGCCCGGGACAGGCGGGACATCACGGTCCCGGTCGGAATGGCGAGGATTTCGGCGGTCTCGGCGTAGGACAGGCCCTCCACCGTCACCAGCAGGAGGACGCTGCGCTGCTCCTCCGGCAGGGCCTCCAGAGCCGTCATCAGGTCCCGGTGGCGCAGGCCGCTCTCCTGCGTCGGCGCCACCGCGAGGTTGGCTTCCGCCGTGTCCTCGATCGGCATGTGGGCGCCGCGGCGGGCGCGCTGGCGCATCTGCGTCACCGCGAGGTTGTGGAGGATGGCGAAGAGCCAGGTCCGCGCGTCCCCGTCGGCCTGGCGCTGGTGCCAGCGGCCGACGGCGCGCTCCAGGCAGTCCTGCACGAGATCGTCGGCATCGGTGGGATTGCGCAGGAGGGCGCGTGCGTAGCGGCGCAGGGCCGGGATCAGCGGCTCGATGAGGCGCATCATGTCCGTCATGTCCGGTCTCCTGGCATGGGCGGGACTCCTCTGCAGGCGCGCCGGCCGCATTGGACGGGCTCCGGGGCATGGACGCCACCGATTCCGGATTATTCCAGGCGCGCCTCGAAATTTTTCGTGGCCAACGTACGTCCTTACTCTCGGCGACAGGTCCACGATCAGGAGAAGCGAACTTTCCGACAGTGCTTGGAATAATCAGCCGAAGACGTCGTCTGTCCGGCATCACTGCTTGACGCTGTTGGATCAGGCAGGGAACACCGGAGATCTGACATGACACTGATCAAGACCGTTTCGGCCGTCGCTTTCGCGTCCGCCTGCACCCTGGCCGCCCTGACCGGTGCCTCCCAGGCCCGGACCGTCCCGCATCCGACGGAAAGCCCGGCGATCACCGGCTCGATCCTGCCGCAGACGCGGTCCGCGGACTGGCTCGGCGGCCCGGACACCGACAGCGGCAATGCCCGCAACCCCGCCCTGCCGGGCTATGCCCAGGCCCGCGGCCAGGAGACCGGCGGTCCGGCCCGTGAGCTGATCCCGAACTGAGCCGTCGCCGCGCGAGGACACCCCTTCCTTCCGGGTCGGGTGTCCTCGGCCCTGAGGCTGTTCGGGACCCGCGAGGGCGGGCCTCCATGCGAGGCGGCATGCCCGCTTCGCGCAAAGCCCGCCTGCCCGACGTCTTCGATACGGCGTCGGCGCCGATCGCCCGCTGCGGCCGGGAGGAGCGCCCGCTCCCCGGGAGATCAGGACCCTAGCGGAGGCCTTCCGCGAGAATCTCGTCGAGCTGCGCCTTGGCTCTCAGACGCCAGGAGGCTTCGTGCCCCGGTGCGGCCCGGAGCGAAGCCCGATCCAGCGCCGCGTGACCGTCCTCCGTCCACCAGTCGCGCAGGTCCTCCGGATCCTGTCCGGCGGATCGCGTGACTTCGGCCATCCACCGGAGCGCCATGAGCAGCACCTGACGCTGCGCCGCCTGCTCGGCGAGCAGGGCGTCGAAGAGTTCGGGGCCCAGAAGCTCGGGGCGCGGGGATTCGGGGGAGAGGGGGTTGGGGCGCATGAGTTCGGGGCGCATGGCTTGCCTCGGCTGGATCGTCCGCCGCCAGACCTTAGCCGCGCCCGGCGTGCCCGAGGCCGGGTCATTCGGTGCGGAGCGTACCTCTTCGGAGCTAACTTCGGTCGCTGAGCTCCGGTCGCTCACGTCGCCAGCCCCCGACGGCGTTGTCGGCCGGCAACGCGGCGCGGGAATTTCACGGTTGCCCCCTTCGCAACCTTGAAGCCCCCCGTCGAACAGGCAAGACAGCGTGGAACGCGCGTATCAGGACGTCTGCTCCATGACCGGTGCTGCATGACCGGTGCTTCATGACCGGCCTCGTCGACGATGCCGAACCCGGCGTCCCGCGGGACAGCGCCGGTGAGCCCGGCGAGGCGATCGACCCCGCTGCGCTGCCTGAGACGGCGCAGGCCATCCGGCTCGCCTGCACGACCACGGACCATGTCAGCCTCGCCTATCACGAGAACGCGATTCCCCTGATCCGGGAGATCGTGATCGCCAACGCCTCGGCGCACGACCTGTGCGACCTCAGCGTGCGGATCGAGGCACAGCCGGCGGTCCTGCAGCCGCTGACCCTGCGCATCGACCGGGTGCCGGCCGGCTCCGACCACCACATCGCGACGCCGGACGTGCGCCTCGACGCGGGCGCGCTCGCGGGCTTCACGGAGGCGAGCCGCCTCGACCTGACGCTGACCCTGGCGGATGCGGACGGGGTGCGGGCCCGGACCATGGCGGCGATGCGCCTGCTGCCGCCGGCGCATTGGGGCGGCGGCCGGAGCGTGCCCGAACTCCTCGCCGCCTTCGTCCGGCCGAACGACCCGGCCGTGGACATCGTCCTGCGCGACGCGGCGGGCAAGCTCGCCGAAGCCGGCCGCGAGACGGCCCTGAATGGCTACCGCACGGGCCGCAAAGCCCGGACCTGGGAACTCGCCGAGGCGATCTGGGCCGCCCTGGCCGACCGGCGCATCGCCTACGTGCTGCCCCCCGCGAGTTTCGAGCAGGCCGGGCAGAAGGTGCGGGGTCCGGGCGACGTACTGGAGCGCCGGGTCGGCACCTGCCTGGACCTGTCGCTGCTCTACGCCGCTTGCCTGGAACAGGCCGGCCTCAACCCAGTGCTCGTGCTCACCGCCGGCCACGCCTTCGTCGGAGTCTGGCTGCGGGACGAGGATTTCGCGAGCGCCGCCCTCGACGACATGCAGCGCCTGCGCAAGCGCCGTGACCTGCAGGACTTGATCCTCGTCGAGACGACGCTGCTGACCCACAACCCGCCGGCGGCCTTCCGGGCGGCGGTCGAGCAGGGCGGCGCACAGGTGGAGGAGGCGGCCCCGGCCCCCCTCGAGGTCGCCCTCGACATCCGGCGCTGCCGGGCGCGCGGCATCCGCCCGATGGACCTCGGCGACGGCAGGCCCCCGGCCGTCGCCCCCGCGCCGCCCGCGCCCCTGAACCAGGCCCTGTCCGCGCCGCCGCCCTTCGACGAGGAGGTGCGTGCGCCGGCCGAGGAGGCCCCGGAAACCCCGGTCGGGCGCCTGGAGCGCTGGAAGCGCAAGCTTCTCGACCTGACGCTGCGCAACAAGCTCCTGAACTTCAAGCCCGGCAAGAGCTCGGTCGTCCTCGAATGCCCGACGCCGGGGGGCCTGGAGGACGGCCTGGCCGCCGGGCACGCGTACCGGCTCAGGCCCGTCTCCGACGTGCTCGACGGATCGGACGGGCGCGAGCCCGGCCTCCACGCGCGCCGCCACCAGGAGGATGGCCGGCGCAGCGACCTCGCGGCCGCCCTCGTCCGCAAGGAGATCCACACGACCTCCACCGAGGCGGAACTCGAGCGCCGCCTCCTCGACCTCTACCGCCTCGCCCGCAACGGCTTCGAGGAGGGCGGGGCCAACATCCTCTACCTCGCCATCGGCTTCCTGGCCTGGACCCGCAAGGAGGGGGAGGGCGCCTACCGCGCGCCGCTGCTGCTGGTCCCGGTCTCGCTCAAGCGCTCCAGCGTGCGGGCCGGCTTCCGGCTGGCGGCGCACGACGACGAGGTGCGGATCAATCCGACCCTCATGGAGATGCTGCGCGAGGATTTCCGGCTGCGGATGCCGGAGCTCGAAGGCGAGCTGCCGCGGGACGCCTCCGGCATCGACGTCGACGCCATCTTCCGGATCGTGCGCGGGCACATCCTGGAGCTGCGCGGCTGGGAGGTGGTGCCGGAGGTGGTGCTCTCGGCCTTCTCCTTCACCAAGTACCTGATGTGGAAGGATCTCGTCGACCGGGCCGACCTCCTGAAGCGCAACCCGGTGGTGCATCATCTCATCGAGACGCCGAAGCATTCCTACGGCGACGGCACGCCCTTCCCGGAACCGGCGCGTCTCGACCGGGAGCACCCGCCCGGAACCGTCTTCACGCCGCTCTCGGCGGATTCCTCCCAGCTCTCCGCCGTGCTGGCGGCCGCCGGCGGCAAGGATTTCGTGCTGTTCGGGCCGCCCGGCACCGGCAAGAGCCAGACCATCGGCAACATGATCGCCCAGTGCCTCGCGCAGGGGCGAACGGTGCTGTTCGTGTCCCAGAAGACCGCCGCCCTCGAGGTGGTGCAGCGCCGCCTGCAGGAGATCGGGCTCGGCGATTACTGCCTCGAGGTGCATTCGACCAAGGCCCAGAAATCGGCCGTGCTCGGCCAGCTGCGCCGGGCCTGGCACGAGCGCGCCGCCCCCGAGCAGGGCGCCTGGGACGCGGCCACCGGCGAACTCGCGGACCTGCGCGGCGAACTGAACGGCCTCGTGACCGCGCTGCACCGCCGGCGGGAGAGCGGGCTCTCGGCCTACGAGGCCTTCGGTCGGGTGATTGCGGCGGAGGGCGACGATGCGGGCCTCGTCCTCGCCTGGGACGACCACCGCGCGCACGACGCGGCGCGGCTGGCGACCCTGCGGGCGGGGTGCCGGGACCTGCGCCCGGTCCTGGCCGCCGTGGGCGCACTGGCCGACCACCCCCTGCAGGGGATCGGGGCCACGCAGTGGTCGCCGGTCTGGCGCGACGGCATGGCCGCGGCGATCCGGGCCGTGGCGGCGGCGCTGGCGACCCTGCGCGCGAGCGGAGGGGCCTTCGCCGAGGCCATCGGCCTGCCGACCCTCCTGTCGACCTATGCGGGCACGCGGGGCCTCACGGTGCTGGGGGCCTACCTCATCCGGCCCGACGCGCGCTACGGGGCGGCCTTCCTCGCCGACGGGTCCGGCGACCTGCGCCGGGCGGTCGAGGCCCGCGCGCGCTTCCAGGCCCGGCGGGACGCGCTGTTCGGACGCCTCTCCGGCCGCTATCGCCCCGGCATCCTCGACGAGGACCTGACCGGGCTCCTGGCCGAGTGGGTCGCGGCCCAAGGGGCGAACTTCCTGGTCCGTGGCGGCAAGCTGAAGCGGGTGGCGCTGAAGGTCCAGCCCTATGCCGAGGGCCCGGTGCCGGCCGATCTCGGCCCGGACCTGACCGGGCTGATCGAGGCCGCCCGGCACGTGCGGGCCGGTTACCCTGAGGCACCGTCGCTGGCCCGGCTCGGGGCGCCGTGGAACGACCCGGCGCTGCCGGCCGACGCGTTCGAGGCCGCGATCGCCTGGGCCGGGACGGTCGAGCAGCTCCTGGACATCCTCGGCCCCCTGTCGCTCGGCCGCGAGCCCCTGCGCGACCGGATCGTGGAGCTCGTGGCGCGCCAGGGCCGGGCCCTGGCCGAAGGCGGGCCTATCGCGCAGGCCTATGCGGCCTTCGCGCAGGATCGCGCTTCGGCGATCGAGGCGACCCGGGCCCTGTCGCGGCTGGCCGGATGCACCGATGCGGAGGCGCCCCTGGCGGCGGAGGCGGACTGGATCGAGGGCAGCCTCGCGGTGGCGCGCCGCTGGGCCTCCGGGCTGGGACGCGCGCAGGGCTGGTGCGCCTGGCAGGCCGCGGCGGCCAACGCGCGCGGGGCCGGCCTCGACCCGCTGGTCGAGGCCCTGGAGGCGGGCCGCCTCGTGCCCGACCGGGTCGAGGCGGCGTTCGAGGCGGCTTACGCCCGCTGGTGGATCGACCGGGTGGTCAGCGACGACCCGACCCTGAGCCGCTTCCTGCCCGAGCGCCACGAGGACGCGATCGCGCGCTTCCGCGCCGCCGACGCGCGGGTCACCGAACTCGCGAGGCAGGCCGTGCGCGCGCGCCTCGGGGGCGGCATCCCGGGCCCCACCGCCTTCGGGGCCGACCCGGAATGGGGCACGCTCTCGCACGAACTGACGAAGAAGACGCAGCACATGCCGCTGCGCAAGCTCTTCGGGCGGATGCCGCATGCGCTCACCCGGCTCACGCCCTGCGTGATGATGAGCCCGCTCTCGATCGCGCAGTACCTGCCCCCCGACAAGGCCCCGTTCGACATCGTCATCTTCGACGAGGCGTCCCAGATCGCACCCTGGGACGCCGTCGGCGCGATCGCGCGCGCCAAGCAGGTCGTCATCGTCGGCGATCCCGAGCAGCTTCCGCCGACCAATGTCGGGGACCGGGGCGTCGACGAGATCGAGGACGGCAGCGACGTCACCGACCAGGAATCGATCCTCGACGCGTGCCTCGCGGCCAACCTCCCCCGGCGCCACCTCGCCTGGCACTACCGCAGCCGCCACGAGAGCCTGATCGCCTTCTCGAACGCGCACTATTACGGCGGCCGCCTCGTCACCTTCCCGTCGCCGGTGACGGAGGACCGGGCGGTGCGCCTGACCCATGTGCCGGACGGGCTCTACGAACGGGGGGCGGCCCGCGTGAACCGGCCCGAAGCCCGCGCCGTGGTCGCCGAGATCGTGCGCCGCCTGCGCGACCCGGACTTCGCCCGCGAGCGCCGCTCGCTCGGCATCGTCACCTTCAACGGCGAGCAGCAGCGGCTCATCGAGAACCTGCTTGACGAGCAGCGGCGCGCCGATCCGGAGCTGGAGCCGTACTTCGACCGGGACCGCTGGCACGAGCCGGTCTTCGTGAAGAATCTCGAGAACGTGCAGGGCGACGAGCGGGACGCCATCCTGTTCTCGGTGGCGGTGGGGCCGGACCAGACCGGGCGTCCGGTGAGCACCGTCTCCTCCCTCAACAAGGACGGCGGCCACCGCCGCCTCAACGTCGCCATCACCCGCGCGCGGCGCGAACTCGTGGTGTACGCCTCGCTGCGGCCCGAGCAGATCGACCTCGGCCGCACCCGGGCGCGGGGCGTACGCGACTTCAAGCACTTCCTCGAATTCGCCGAGCGCGGCGCGCGGGCCCTGGCCGAGGCCTTCGCGCCCACCGGCGGCGGCGTGGAATCGCCCTTCGAGGCCGCCGTGATGGCCGCCCTCCAGGCCCGGGGCTGGAACGTGCACACGCAGATCGGCGTGTCGGGCTTCCGGATCGACCTCGGCATCGTCCATCCCGACGCGCCGGGCCGCTACCTCGCGGGCGTCGAGTGCGACGGCGCGACCTATCACAGCGCGGCCACGGCCCGCGACCGCGACCGCCTGCGCGAGCACGTGCTGACCGACCTCGGCTGGCGCATCCGGCGGGTCTGGAGCACGGACTGGTGGATGGATGCGGCGGGCGCCCTGGCGAAGCTCGACCGGCGCCTGCGGGACGACCTGGAGGCGGACCGCGCCCGGGCGGCCGAGGCGGTGGAGCCCGCACCGGCGGAGCCTGCACCGGCAGAGCCGGCCATCGCGGAGCCGGTCATCGCCGCACTCATGCCCGGGCCGGAGCCCGTCGCCGAGCCTGGACCCGTCGCGGAGCCCGAGGCCCGGCGGCTCTACGCCGACCCGCATCCCCCCGCCGCCCCGACGCCGGCGGACACGTCCTACCGCCTCGCCGACCCGGCCGACCTGAACCTCGCGATCGCGCCGGAGCGGTTCTACGACGCCGCCTACCGACCCGTGCTCGCGGCCCTGGTGCGGCACGTGCTGACGGTGGAGGGGCCGATCTACGAGGACGTGCTCCTGCGGCGCGTCGCCCGCGTCCACGGCCTGCAGCGCGTGGGCCACCTCGTGCGCGAGGCCGTCCTGGATCAGGTTCCCGCCGCGCTGGCACGCAGCGACGACGAAGGCCGCTGCGTCCTGTGGCCCCCCGGCGAGGCGCCCCGCGCGAGCCGTCCCTACCGGGCGGCCCCGGCCGGCCTGCGCAGCCACGCCGACACGCCGATGCCCGAACTCGTCGGGCTGGCCGAAACCCTGCGTCCCGACGCATCCGAGGCCGAGCGCGTGCGGCTCATGGCGCAGGCCATCGGGCTGTCGCGGGTCGAGGCCTCGGCCCGCGCCCGCTTCGCGCGGGCGAGCGCGGAGGCGCGCCGCGCCGACGAGGCGCCGGTCGCCTGACCGGATCCGGGCGGTTGTCCCGGGCCCGGCGATGGCCGACACTCGGGGCCCGGAGAGCTTGCATGGCACACACCCACGATCACGAAGACCACGATCACGCGAATCCTGGCCAAGAGAATCATGGTCATGAAGATCACGACCATGACCACCCGCACCACGCGAGCGCGCTCGCGCCGATGGAGCTGCGCGTGCGCGCCCTCGAATCCCTCCTGGTGGAGAAGGGCTACGTCGACCCGGCCGCCCTCGATGCGCTGATCGAGACCTACGAGACCAAGGTCGGCCCGCATAACGGCGCCCGCGTCGTGGCGCGGGCCTGGGTCGATCCCGCCTTCCGGGCGCGGCTCCTCGCCGACGCCACCCCGGCGATCCGCGAACTCGGGATCGGCGGGCGCGGCGGCGAGCACATGGTCGTGGTGGCCAACACGCCCGAGGAGCACAACCTCGTCGTCTGCACCCTGTGCTCCTGCTATCCCTGGCCGGTGCTCGGCCTGCCACCGGTCTGGTACAAGTCGCCGCCCTACCGCGCGCGCGCCGTGATCGAGCCGCGCGCGGTGCTGGCCGAGTTCGGCGTGACGCTGGCGCCCGACCAGCGCATCCGGGTCTGGGATTCCACCGCCGAGCTTCGCTACATGGTGCTGCCGATGCGCCCCGCCGGGACGGACGACCTCGACGAAGCGGGCCTCGCCGCCCTCGTCACACGCGACGCGATGATCGGCACCGGCCTGCCGCGCGCGCCGGGATCGGACGCATGAACGGCGGCCAGGATCTCGGCGGCATGCACGGCTTCGGTCCCGTCGCCCCGGAGGCGGACGAGCCGCGCTTCCACGCCCCCTGGGAGAGACGCGTCTTCGGCCTCGCGATGGCGATGGGCCTCACCGGCACCTGGAACCTCGATGCGAGCCGGTCCGCCCGCGAAGCGCTGCCGCCGGGCGAGTATCTCACCTCCAGCTACTATGCGATCTGGCTGAAGGCCCTGGAAAGCCAGCTCCGGGCCCACGGCCTCGCCACGGCGGAGGAGCTGTCCACCGGCACGGTCTCGGTCCCGGCCGTCCCGGTGAAACGCGTGCTCCAGGCCGAGGAGGTGGCCCCCCTCTTCGCGCGCGGCTTTCCGAGCGACCGGCCGGTTCCGGGCCCGGCCCGCTTCGCGGCGGGCGCGCGCGTCCGGGCCCGGATGCTCAATCCCGCCGGCCACACCCGCCTGCCGCGCTACGTGCGCGGGCATGTCGGCACGGTGGAGGCGGTGCATGGCGGCTTCGTCTTCCCGGACACGAATGCGCGTCTGGCCGGCGAGGCGCCGCAATGGCTCTACACCGTGCGGTTCCGCGGCCGCGACCTCTGGGGCGAGGCGGCGGAGGCGGACCACGCCGTCTCGGTGAACGCCTTCGAGAGCTACCTGGAACCGGCGGATCCGGAGCCCATGGCATGAGCGCCGATCCGACCCCCCTGGGCGGACCGGCCGCTCCGGCCTTCGCCGAGCCTGTCTTCGCCGAACC
This sequence comes from Methylobacterium sp. FF17, assembly GCF_025813715.1. Lineage (NCBI taxonomy): Bacteria > Pseudomonadati > Pseudomonadota > Alphaproteobacteria > Hyphomicrobiales > Methylobacteriaceae > Methylobacterium > Methylobacterium flocculans. The sequence goes on along the minus strand of NZ_CP107532.1, from coordinate 4,906,472 downwards.
TTGGGAGGCCCAGGCCTTCGCCCTCGTGGTGGCGCTCCACGATCGAGGCCTGTTCGGGTGGAGCGAGTGGGCCGAGGCGCTCGGGGCCCACACGCGGGCGACCGGGCGGGCGGCGGATTACGCCGCCTGGATCGCGACCCTCGAAGGCCTGCTTGCGACGCGCGGGATCGCAGCGCCCGAACGCCTCGCCGAGCGCCGCGCCGCCTTTGCGCGGGCCGCCGCCGCAACCCCGCACGGCGAACCGATCCACCTCGCGAACGATCCCCTGGCCGGGGATGCCGGGACGACGTAACAGGGCCCCGGCCTTCAGGCCCGAGACGAGACCCCGACATGGTGGAAACCGCGATCCGTCCCTCCGCGCCCGATCAGGGACGCGCGGTCCCGCAGCCCGTCTCGCTGGCCGGGGCCCTGCCGGTCTGGGCCCGCATCGCCGCCCTCTCCTTCGGCGGCCCGGCCGGGCAGATCGCCGTGATGCACCGCATCCTCGTGGAGGAGCGGCGCTGGATCTCCGAGCGGCGCTTCCTGCACGCCCTCAACTTCTGCACCCTGCTGCCCGGGCCGGAGGCGCAGCAGCTCGCCACCTATGTGGGCTGGCTCCTGCACGGCACCCGGGGCGGCCTGCTGGCGGGGGGGCTGTTCGTGCTGCCGGGGCTCGTGGCCATCATGGCCCTGAGCTGGGTCTACGCGCTCTACGGGCAGGTCGGGCTCGTCGCCGGCCTGTTCTTCGGGCTGAAGGCGGCGGTGCTGGCGATCGTCGCCCAGGCGGTCCTGCGGATCGGCCGCAAGGCCCTGGGGAGCAACGCGATGCGGGCGCTGGCCGCGGCCTCGTTCGTGGCCATCTTCTTCCTCGACGTACCGTTCCCCCTCATCGTCGTGGGCGCCGGCCTGATCGGTTATCTCGGCGGTCGGGCGGGTCTGTCCGCCTTCGCCCACGGCGGGCACGGCGCGGCCACGGTCGAGGCGGGTGGCCCCTATCTCCTCGGCGACGACGCGGTCCCGCGGGAGCGGGCCGGGCACGGGCACGTCCCCCGGGTGCTCGCGCTGTGGGGCGGCCTCTGGCTGGGGCCGGTGCTCCTCCTCGTCGCCCTGCTCGGGCCCGAGGCTGTCTACGCGCAGGTCGCCCTGTTCTTCTCGAAGATGGCGATGGTGACCTTCGGCGGCGCCTACGCGGTCCTGGCCTACGTGGCGCAGGCGGCGGTGGAGCGCTTCGGCTGGCTCCGACCCGGCGAGATGCTGGACGGGCTCGGCATGGCCGAGACGACGCCCGGCCCGCTCATCATGGTCACGCAGTTCGTGGGCTTCATGGCGGCGTTCCGCAACCCCGGCACGCTGGCCCCGCTGCTCGCCGGAACCCTCGGCGGATTGCTGACCACCTGGGTGACCTTCACCCCCTGCTTCCTCTGGATCTTCCTCGGCGCACCCTACGTGGAGCGCCTGCGCGGCAACCGGGCGCTCGCGGGGGCGCTCGCGGCCATCACGGCGGCGGTGGTCGGGGTGATCCTCAACCTCGCGGTCTGGTTCACCCTCCACACGGTGTTCACCGAGACGCGCACCGTCTCGGCCGGACCGCTCCGGTTCGAATGGCCGGTCCCCGCGAGCCTCGATCCCGCCGCCCTGGCGCTCGCACTCGCCGCGCTGGTGGCCGTGTTCCGCTTCCGCCTCGGCGTGCTGCCGACGCTGGCGGCCTGCGCGGCAGTCGGCATGGCGCTTCAGGGATCGGGCCTCGCCTGACGCCCCTTGGCCGGTACGTCCGGCCGCGCATCGGCCGTGAAGCCGTCGCGGTTCGGCATCCGGACCTCCGCCAGGGAGCTCGCGTCGAGGACGGCCTCCTCGGAGCCCACCGCCAAGCCCCTCGGCCGCATCGGTGGCGCGCGATCCCGCCGGTGGCCCCGCCGGCGAGGCGCAGGAAGTCGCGTCGGTGCGCGGCCCCGCCGGGAAAGCGAAGGAATCCGCGTCGGAACGCGCGTGGATGACAGGAACGTCCTCCAAGACCTTCCAAATCGAGATTACCGTCTTATTGACGCCCACAGCCCTGAAGATCAAATTTGCACCACGTCCGAAGAACGCGATTGCGTGTCTCGAAGCATCAATACCACCGCAGGCAGGGTCATGACGAAGCAACGCACCGGAGTTTCGCGGCGGTGGATGGGCGCCCTGCTCGGTGGGCTCGCGCTCTCCGCATCCTTCGGGGGCGCCGCCCGGGCGGCCGAGGGACAGCTGCGGATCGCCAAGCAGTTCGGCGTCGTCTACCTGCTCCTCAACGTGGTCGAGGACCAGAAGCTGATCGAGAAGCACGGCAAGGCCGCCGGCCTCGACATCAATGTCGAGTACGTCCAGCTTTCCGGTGGCTCGGCGGTCAACGACGCGCTCCTCTCGGGCAACATCGAGATCGCGGGCGCTGGCGTCGGGCCGCTCTTCACGCTCTGGGACCGCACGCGGGGGCGCCAGAACGTCAAGGGCGTGGCCTCGCTCGGCAACTTTCCCTACTACCTCGTCACCAACAATCCGGACGTGAAGACGATCGCGGATTTCAGCGACAAGGACCGCATCGCGGTGCCCGCCGTCGGCGTCTCCGTGCAGTCGCGCATCCTGCAACTGGCCTCGGCCAAGCTCTGGGGCGACAAGGACTTCGCCAAGCTCGACCGGATCAGCGTCGCCGTGCCCCATCCGGAGGCGGCGGCCGCGATCATCAAGGGCGGCACCGAGATCTCCGGCCACTTCGGCAACCCGCCGTTCCAGAACCAGGAACTGGCCGAGAACCCCAAGGCCCGGATCGTCCTGAACTCCTACGACGTGCAGGGCGGCCCGGCCTCCTCGACGGTGCTCTACGCAACGGAAGCCTTCTACAAGGCCAGCCCGAAGACCTATCACGCCTTCCTGAACGCGCTCGACGACGCGGCGAAGTTCATCACCGAGAACCCGCAGAAGGCGGCCGAGATCTACCTCCGGACCAACAACAGCAAGCTCGACCCCGCCCTGCTGACGAAGATCATCACCGACCCCGCCGTGACCTTCAAGGTCACGCCCGAGAACACCCTCGGGCTCGGCCAGTTCATGCACCGGGTCGGCGCCATCAAGGCCGAGCCCCGGGCCATCGGCGACTACTTCTTCGCCGATCCGCGCATCTCCACCGGCAGCTGAGCGGCGCCCATGATCTCCGCCGCGACCCTGTCCGACCTGTCCATCCTCGAATTGACGCCCCCGCCCGCGCGGGGCGCGGCGCGGCGTGAGGCGGTTCCGGCCCGGCCCGCCGTCGCGACGGCGGGGGCGCCCCTGCTGCGCATCCAGGGCGTGACGCTCGAGTACCGCACGCCGGAGCGCGTGGTGCGCGCCACGCACCGCGTCGACCTCGACATCCACGAGGCGGACCGCTTCGTGCTGCTCGGCCCGTCCGGTTGCGGAAAGTCCACCCTGCTCAAGGCGGCCGCCGGCTTCATCGCCCCGGTGGAGGGCACGATCACCCTGGCGGGCGTGCCGGTGCGCGAGCCGGGCCCCGACCGCATCGTGGTGTTCCAGGAATTCGACCAGTTGCCGCCCTGGAAGACGGTGGCGCAGAACGTCGCATTCCCGTTGCGCGCGGCCCGGGCGCTCGGCCGGCGCGAGGCCGCGGAGCGGGCGCGGCACTACATCGACAAGGTCGGCCTCACCCCCTTCGCCGACAGCTACCCGCACCAGCTCTCGGGGGGCATGAAGCAGCGCGTCGCCATCGCGCGGGCGCTCGCCATGCAGCCCCGGGTGCTGATGATGGACGAGCCCTTCGCGGCCCTCGACGCCCTGACGCGCCGCCGCATGCAGGAGGAGCTGCTCGCCCTCTGGGACGAGGCCCGCTTCACCCTGCTCTTCGTCACCCATTCCATCGAGGAGGCCCTCGTCGTCGGCAACCGGGTGGCGCTGCTCTCCCCCCATCCGGGCCGCGTGCGGGCGGAGTTCAACAGCCACGACTTCGACCTCTCCAGCATCGGCGGCGACGCCTTCCAGGCGGCGGTGCAGCGCCTGCACACGCGCCTGTTCGAGACCGACCCCGAAATCGCCTCCAAGACCCGCGTGGCCCCCATCCGATGACAGCGAGCCTCGTACCTCCGATCCGCCCGGAATACGACCGGGCGCTCGCCCCCTTCGTGGAGGCGCCGGTGGAGCGGGCGCTGCCGCTCTCCGCACGGCTCTGGCAGCAGGACGGGCTGCGCAAGGGCCTCATCATCGCCGCCCTGGCCCTGGTCTGGGAGGGTCTGGCCCGCTGGCAGGACAACGACCTGCTCCTGCCCGGCTTCCTCGCCACGATGTCGGCCCTCGTCGACGGGCTCGCCAACGGCGAGTTGCTGGAGCGGGTGCGGATCTCGCTCGCCGTGCTGATCCAGGGCTACCTCGTCGGCATCGTGCTGGCCTTCGGGCTGACGACGCTCGCGGTCTCGACGCAGTTCGGCCGCGACCTGCTCTCGACCCTGACGGCGATGTTCAACCCGCTGCCCGCCATCGCGCTGCTGCCGCTGGCCCTGCTCTGGTTCGGCCTCGGCTCCGGCAGCCTGATCTTCGTGCTGATCCACTCGGTGCTGTGGCCGATGGCGCTCAACACCTATTCGGGCTTCCAGGGCGTGCCCGAGACCCTGCGCATGGCGGGGCGCAATTACGGCCTGCGCGGGCCGGCCTACGTGCTGCAGATCCTGATCCCGGCGGCCCTGCCGGCCATCCTGTCGGGCCTCAAGATCGGCTGGGCCTTCGCCTGGCGCACCCTGATCGCGGCGGAGCTGGTCTTCGGCGCCGCCTCCGGACGCGGAGGGCTCGGCTGGTACATCTTCCAGAACCGCAACGAACTCTATACCGATCGCGTCTTCGCCGGCCTCGTCCTCGTCATCCTGATCGGACTGGTGATCGAGAACGTGGTCTTTTCCGCCTTCGAGCGGCTCACCGTGCGGCGCTGGGGCATGGCGCGGTAAGCCGTCCCTCCCGGACACCGGACGCCCATGAACACCTTCGTCTCCGGGTTTGCCGGCGGCGCGCTGATCGGCCTGTCCGTCGCGCTCCTGATGCTCCTCAACGGGCGGATCGCCGGGATCAGCGGCCTCGTGGCGGGGTTGGGCCGGGATCGCGGCGCGCGCTGGTGGGCCGACCTCGCCTTCGTGGCGGGGCTGGTCGCCGGGCCGCCGCTCTACGCCTGGGCCACGGGCGCCTGGCCCGCGATGCGGATCGTGGCCTCGCTGCCGGTCCTGGCGCTCGCCGGCCTCCTCGTGGGGTTCGGCACGCGTCTCGGCTCGGGCTGCACCAGCGGCCACGGGGTGGCGGGCCTCGCAAGGCTGTCGCCGCGCTCGCTCGCGGCGGTGCTGGTGTTCCTCGGCACCGGCATGCTCACCGTCGCCGCCCTGCGGGGGCTCGCATGAGCGCCGCCCTCCGCCTTCTCGCCGCGCTCGCGGCGGGCCTGATCTTCGGCCTCGGCCTGTCCCTGTCGGGCATGCTCGACCCGGCCCGGGTGCGGGGCTTCCTCGACGTGACGGGCGACTGGGACCCGACCCTCGCCTTCGTGCTCGGGGGCGCCGTGAGCGTGGCGGCGGCGGGCTACGCCCTGGCCCGGCGCCTGCCGCGCCCGGCCTTCGAAGACGCCTTCGAGGCTCCGGCGAACCGGCGGATCGACCGGCCCCTGGTGGCGGGCGCCGCCCTGTTCGGCATCGGCTGGGGGCTCTCCGGCTTCTGCCCCGGCCCGGCGGTCGCGGCCCTCTCCACCGGGGCGGCGCCGGTGGCGGTCTTCGTCGCTTCCATGCTCCTCGGCATGGCGGCCCATCACAGGCTCGCGGGTGTCAGGCCCGTGGGGCGGGCGGCGCCGTGATCAGGCGCGCGCCCCTTCGGTAGGTCAGGTAGCGCCAGAGCCATTGCAGGCAGACGCGGGCCCGCTGGGCGAAATCGACGAGCAGCACCACGTGCACGGCCGCCCAGAGCAGCCAGGCCGGAAAGCCCCTCAGCCGGCGCCCGCGCCCGAAATCGAAGATCGCCGCGTGGCGCCCCACGATGGCGGCGTTGCCCCGGTTGCGGAAGACGAACGGGGGCAAGGGGCTCGTCCCGGCCGCCGGCCCGGTCAGGGCCACCCGCAGGGCCCGGCCGAGATGCGTGCCCTGCTGCTGGGCCACCTGGGCCAGGCCCGGCAGGGGCTCGCCGGCCGCGTCGCGGCAGAGGGCGGTGTCGCCGAGCGCGTAGATTCCGGGCCGGCCGATCACTGAGAGGTCCGGCGCCACCGGGATGCGCCCGCTGCGGTCGGGCGCCAGACCGAGCCATTCGGCGGCGGGGGAGGCGCGCACGCCCGCCCCCCAGATCACCGTGGCGGCGGGCAGGACGGCGCCGCCGAGGGTCACGCCCGTCGCGTCGATGGCCTCGACCGCCTCACCCGTCCGCACGCGGACGCCGAGGCGCTCCAGGGAGCCGCGCGCATAGGCGGCCAGCGCTTCGGGGAAGGCCGTCAGCAGGCGCGGCCCCGCCTCCACCAGGACGACCTGCGCCGTGGTCGGGTCGATGTGGCGGAAATCGCGGGCGAGGGCGTGGTGGGCGAGTTCGGCGATCGAGCCCGCCATCTCGACGCCGGTGGGCCCGCCGCCCACCACCACGATCGTCATCAGCCGCGCCCGCTCGGCCGGGTCGGTGGCCCGCTCCGCCCGCTCGAAGGCCTGGAGCACCCGGGTGCGGATGGCGCGCGCCTCCTCGATGCTCTTCAGGGAGGGGGCGTGCGGGGCCCAGTCGTCGTGGCCGAAATAGGTGCTGGTCGAGCCCGTGGCGATGACGAGCCGCTCGTAGGGGATCGTGCTTCCGTCCGCCAGGCGCACCGCGCGGGCATCCGTATCGACCCCCGCGACCTGACCCATGACCACGCCCACATTGGGCGCCTCGGACAGGATGTGGCGGATCGGCTCGGCGATGTCGGCGGGCGACAGCGCCGCCGTGGCCACCTGATAGAGCAGGGGCACGAACAGGTGGTAGTTGTTCTGGTCGATCAGCGTGACGGGCAGGTCCGCGCCGGCGAGAGCCTTGGCGACCGCGAGCCCGCCGAAGCCGGCGCCCACGATGACGATGCGGGGGCGGGGCGCCCCGTTCGGCGAGAGAGGATCTGTCATGGAAGCCAGAACCCCGCGCGAAGCCGGATGTATCCCGCCCGGGAGGACACCCGAGGATCAGGCCCCGCTGAGGTCACGTGCGCTCCCGTCCCGATGGATCGATCACGGCGCCCCCGTTCGAACGCGCCCTGTTCGAACCGGCTTGGCCCGCGTCGTTTGGGATACGGGCGCGGGGAATCCATCCCGCGCCGAAGCCATGCCTTGACGGGGGCCGGCGGATCGCCCTAGCGCCTGGGGTCATGCGCATCACGCGGTCCGATCTGGCGGCCTGCCGCGCGGTCATCGCCGTGGCCGCGCTCTATGCGCTCGCCCTGCAGAGCGTGCTCGGCGGCATGGTCGGGGTCCGGGCGATGGGCCCGGCCCACATCCTCTGCCTGCAGGATGCGGAGGCCTCCGGAAGCCGCCCGGATTCGGCGCCGGTCCATGTCCACCGCGCCTGCTGCACGGCCGCACAGGTCGTCGCGCCCCTCGACGCGCCCGCCCTCGACGCCGCCGCCATCGTCTGGCCCGTGCCCCGCGCCGTCACGGTCTCCTGGCGCCCCGAGATCGTCGCCACGCCCCGCGCGCCCCCGGGGATCAGCCCCGCCGCGCGCGCCCCTCCCGTCGTCTGATCGATCGCCCGTCCCCGATCCCTCAGACCACGGATTCCGATCATGTCTCCCGTCCTCCGGGTCGAGCCGCGCCTCGCCCCGCTCCTGCTGCTGCTCGCCGTCTCGCCCGCCGCCGCGCAAGGTCCCACGGAGGGGGTGACCCTCGCGGAACTCTCCGTGACCGGGGAGGGCGGCGGAACGCCCGCCCGCACCGGCGGAGGGGTGCCGTTCGGGGCCGCCGCGCCGCCCGGCTCGGCGCCGAGCGTCATCGAGAACCCGGTGGGCCAGGTGGTCGGCACGGTCGGACGCGCCGGCACCATCACCGACCGCCCGGCCACGAACATCGGCGCGGTCCTCCTCGACAGTCCCGGCGTCACCGTGCGCCAGGGCAACGGCGCCCGCGACGTGGTCATCTCGATCCGGGGCAACAACGCCCGCTCCACCGGCGTGACCAAGAACACCGTAGTGCTGGAGGACGGCTTCATCCTGACCCAGCCCGACGGCGCCTCGCGCTTCGACCTCGTGGATCCCCGCGCCTACGGCCGCATCGACGTGTTCCGGGGGCCGCAATCGGCCCTGTTCGGCAACTACGCCACCGGCGGCGCGCTCGCCTTCCGCACCCGCACCGGCCGCGAGATCGACGGCGTCGAGGTCGGCACCGACGCGGGCAGCTTCGGGTATCTCAGCAACTCTTTCACGGTCGGCGGCGCCAGCGGCCCGTTCGAGATCAGCCTGTTCGCCAGCGACGCCCGTGCGCGCGGCTACCAGGACCATGCCGCCTACGACACGCAGACGGTGAACCTGCTGGCGAGCTACACCCCGAGCCCGGACACCCGCCTGACCCTGAAGGTCATCAACAACGTGGTGCATGCGGACCTGCCCGCCCGCGCCTCGCTGAACCAGTACCGGATCAACCCCTACCAGCGCGGTTGCGCCCTGGCGGCGACGGCCGCGTCCGGCTGCACCCTGACGAACCTGCTCGTCAACGGCGCCTTCGGGGCCACCGTGCCGGTCACCGCCGCGCAGGGCGCCTTCGGGCGCGACGACCGCCGCACCATCGTGGCGGCGCGGCTCGAGCACGACATCGACGCGCAGACCACCTGGCGCGTGCAGCTCGGCTTCGACGAGCGCAACTTCGACCAGCCCTTCTACACGTCGGCCTTTCGCGGCTCGTACCCGTCCTGGAACCTCATCACCGACCTCACCCGGCGCCACGCGCTGTTCGGACTTCCCGCCACCGGCTACGTGGCGCTCGCCTACAACACCATCGACAACCACATCACCACCTTCAACCGGGTGCTGGGGGACGGGCCGGCGCTCGGCGCCCTGATCGGCGAGCAGACGGCCGTGCAGTCCAACCTCGGCGGCCGGGCCCGCGAGGAGGTCGCGCTCTCGGACAGGTGGACGGGGGTGCTCGGGATCAGCGCCGAGACCACCGCGATCACGGGCCGCAACCGCGCCTACAGCGACGCGGCGACCGGGCGCACGACCACGGTGGCGGATGCCGACCGCAGCTTCCGCAACGTCGCGCCGGAGGCCGCCCTGGTCTACCGGCCGAGCGACGCATGGGCGTTCCGGGGGCGGGTGGCGACGGGCTACACGACGCCGGCGGCGAGCAACCTGTTCGTGACCTCCGCCGGCCTGCCGGGCAACAACACCGGGCTCCAGACCCAGGAGAACCTCGGTTTCGACCTTGGCTTCGACTGGACGCCGACCGAGACCTTGCGCCTCAGCGTCACCGGCTTCCAGGAGTTCTTCCGCAACGAGCTCGTCTCGCAATCGCCGGGGGCCGGCCTGCAGAGCTACACCTTCAACGCGCCGGCTTCCCAGCATCGCGGCATCGAGGTCGGGGCGGACTGGGCCTTCGCGCCGGGCTGGCGCGGGGTGCTCGCCTACACCTTCGACGACCAGACCTACACCCGCTACGTCGAGCAACTCAGTGCCGGGCGGTTCTCGCAGCGCTTCGACCGCGCGGGCCGGGCGATCCCCGGCGTGCCGGCCCACGAACTCCTGGCCCGGATCGGCTACGACCAGGCGACCGGGCCGCTCGCCGGCCTCGGCGGCTACCTCGAGGCGGTCGTGCAGGACGGCTTCTTCCTCGACAACGCCAACCAGCTGCGAGCGCCGGGCTACGCGATCCTCAACGCCAACCTGCACTACGCCACCGAACTGACCGGCGGCTACGCCCGGCGCCTCACCCTCTACGCGGAGGTGCGCAACCTCCTCGACACCACCTATGTCAGTTCGGCCCAGAACCTCGCCAACGGGCTCAACGCCGCCACGGGGCTCCAGAACGGGGCCGGGGTGCTCGCCGCGACCACCGGATCGATCTTCGCCGGCGCCCCGCGCAATGTCGTCGGCGGGATGAAGCTCGCCTTCTGAAGGGCACCGGAGCGGCGGCGGCGAACTTCGCCGGCCCCCGGCCGTTGCGTGAGCACCCCTCACCGCAACGGACGGATCGATGACGCGTCACCTCCTCGCCCTCGCCGCAGCCCTCAGCCTGGTCTCGGCGGCGCCCGCGCAGGCCCAGACCCTGGCGCCGACGGGGGGCGCCGGCAACACCGGCGTGACGCCCCCGGCCTCGGCCCCCGGCGGTTCGCCCCGCACCCCGGATGCGGGTCTCCGCCCCGCCCCGAACGTTCCAGGCAACCCGAGCCCGGCCTCCGTGCCCGGCACCACGCCCGGCGTGAACATCGGCGGCACCCCGACCAGCGGACCGCCCGGAACCGGGGGCGCCGCCGGCGGCCCCTCCATCGGGAACCAGTAGCCCGGCCGCCGGGCCCGTCCGGGGCGCTCCCGGACGGGCCGCGTGCGTCCGAGCACAGCCAAGCCGGGGCGGACCTCCGATGACGTGTACGGCAGACCCGCGCACGCCCCGGACGAGGTGGTTCCGATGACGGCAGCAAGTTCTTCCCGAGCAAGTTCTTCCCGCCGGTTCCCGAATTCCACCGGCTGGCTCAAGAATCCCTTCCGCGGGTTGCTGAGCCTCCTGGCGCTGTTCACCCCCGTCGCCGGAACGACCTGCCCGGCCGGCGAGGCGCCCGAGCGATCCACGATGCAGCGTTCCGCCGACGCCCACGTGGTGTTCCGCCACTACCTGTAGGCCGGGCGGTACCGCGTCGCCGGTTCCGGCGGACGCCGCCGTGGTCTATCAGGCCGCGATGCCGCTTCCCCTCTCCGCCTCGGTCGTCGCGCCCGACGACATCGCCCACGTCATCCAGGTCTCGCTGGCGCCGGCCTTCCTGCTGACCGCGCTCGCGACCCTGCTCAACGTCTTCTCGACCCGCCTCGGACGGGTCGCCGACAAGGTGGATGCGGCGGCCGCCGGCCTGCGCGGTGCCGACCCGCGCGAGGCCGGGCGCCTGTCGCGGCAGCTCACCTTCCTGCGCCGCCGCTCGTTCATGCTGGATGCGGCGGTGGTGCTCGCCTCCACCGGTGCCGTCCTGACCGGCGTCGCGGTGCTGACCCTGTTCGTCGGCGCCCTGCGCGACGCCGCCACGGCCTCGATCCTGTTCGCCTGCTTCGGCATCGCCCTGATCTGCACGGTGGCGGCGATCGGCGCCTTTCTCGGTGAGATCCTGATGGCCGGCCGCGGCATCCGCGACGAGGTCGACCGGCAGCAGGCCCAGGCCGGGGAGGCGGGCACCGACTGACCGGCCGCGCCCCGAGGCGGCATGGCGTCAGGGCGCTTTGGCGGGCGGGAAGGCCGTACCCGGGCAATTGGCCGCCAGGCCCGTGTCGCCGACCCGGTCGGGCGCGCAGGCGGGGATCGCCGGGCGGCCGCCATTCTCGATGCGGGCCTCCTCCAGCCGCTCGAACTTCCACAGGCCGAGGCCGACCACGACCAGGATGGCGAGGAGTGCGGCTCCCGCCAGCGGCAGCCAGCGCGGCATCAGCGGGCGCCCGCACCGGCTTCCGGCACCGGCCGGGTGTGGGCGGTGTCGCCATGCTGGACGAAGGCGAAGAGGATCAGCCCCGCCATGAGGGCGGCGGCGGCGACGAAGACGGGAAACAGGCGACGCATCGGAGACGGGACCACGCTGACGGGAGATCGGAGGGCCGGCCCTGTGCCGGCGACCCATGACAACGCGCGGACCCGCCCTCGGGTCGCAGGGGCCGCCATCACGAATCCGGTCGCGCCGCGACCCGCTGCCCGGCCTCGCCGTGCCCGAGGCGTGCGCCCGCGCGGTTGACGATTCCGAAGCGCAGGACCGCCTGTTCGAGGTAGTCGATCGCCGCGATCAGGGCGCGCCGTGCCGGCTCCACGGCCTCGGGCTCGTCCTCGGGCGGCGTCTCGGCGAAGTTGACGGCGGCGATGAGCACCCGGTCGCGCTCGTCCTCGATCCGGCGGTCGCGCTCCACGCAGCCCCGGATGTCGGCGTCGAACGCCGCCACGACCGCGAACGGGAAGTCGTCGCGGCGCGTGCCCTTCGGGTAGGCTTGGGTCAGGCGGCGGGCGCGCTCGGCCGCGTGACGGACCTGGTCGGCGAGCTTGGACTCCATCGGGGGCTCCGGTGCCGGCAAGGGGGTGCTGGCAAAGGAGGGGGGCACCGGCGCGGGGGCAACGCACCGCATCCGGCCACCGGTTCCGACCGTGCACCAATGGCGCTTCGCCGCGTTATCGCCCCATGACCGATTCAACACCCCGCCTCGGCTTCTGCTGCAAGTTCATCCTTGAGGCGCCGCCCGAGAGCTTCAAGACCCTGAAGGCCGCCCGCGAGGCGACCCTCCAGATGAATCTCACCCACGCCACCATGGCCCACCTGAAGACCCTGGCGCCGGCCGCGCGCCGGGCCAAGCTCGAGGGGCTGGTGCGCCACAACCTCGGCGCCCTGGAGCGGCAGGTGGCCTGGGTGGCCGCCCGACCGCCCATCGAGCGCCTGCTGCGCATCGCCAGCAACGTGCTGCCCGGCTACACCCATGCGGTGGCGGCCGACATCTACGCCGAGCCCGAGATGCGGCGCCTCGTGGAGACGGGGCTGGCACGCATCGGCGACATCGCGCGGGCCGGGGCGGTGCGCCTCAGCTTCCATCCGGGCCCGTTCTGCGTCATCGCCTCGCAGAACCCGAACGCGGAGCGCAACGGCATCGAGGAGCTGGAGCACCACGCCGAACTCATGGCGATGCTCGGCTACGGCAGCGGCTGGCACCCGCACGGCGCCCACATCAACATCCATGTCGGCGCCCGCGACCCCGGCATCGCGGGCTTCCGCGCCAGCCTGCCCCGGCTCTCGCAGACCGCCCGCGACCTCCTCACGGTGGAGAACGACGAGAACTTCTTCGGGCTCGACACGGTGCTCGGCCTCGCCGACGTCGTGCCCGTGGTGCTCGACCTGCACCATCACTGGGTCGAGAGCCGGGGCGAATACATCGAGCCCGACGACCCCCGCGTGGCGCGGGTGCGCGAATCCTGGCGCGGGGTGCGGCCCGTGGCCCATATCAGCGTCTCGCGCGAGGGCCTGCTCGACGGGCACGCCCCCGACGCCCTGCCGGATTTCGCGGCCCTCACCGAGGCCGGACACAACTGGCGGGATCTGGCCGCCCATTCCGACCTGATGTGGAACCGGGCCGTGAACGCCCTGGTGGCGCGCCACATGGCCTGGGCGGATTTCGAGATCGAGGCGAAATCCAAGAACATCGCCTCGGTCGGCATCGCCGCCGAGATCGCGGCGATCCTGCCCGCCGCCCAGATCGAGGCGGCGGCCTGACCTTCGCCATCCGGGCGGCCCTGCGACCCGCGCAGCCTTGCCACCCGCGCAGCCTTGCCTTCGGCCTCGCCTTGGGCAAGGACGACGCCATGCCGCGCTTTGCCGCCAATCTCTCCCTGCTGTTCACCGAGATGCCCTTCCTCGACCGCTTCGCAGCGGCGGCGCAGGCGGGCTTCACGGCGGTGGAGTGCCTGTTTCCCTATGCGCATGAGCCGGAGGCCATCGCCGGGTGCCTCGCCCGGCACGGCCTGACGCTGGCCCTGTTCAACCTGCCGCCGGGCGACTGGCAGGCCGGCGAGCGGGGCCTCGCCGCGCTGCCCGACCGCTTCGCGGAGCTGCAGGCGGGCGTGGAGACGGGCCTGCGTTACGCCCGCGTCACCGGCGCGGGCCGGATGCACCTCATGGCGGGGCTCGCGGATGCGCGCGATCCCGGGGCGCAGGCCGCCTATCGCCGCGCCGTCGCCTGGGCGGCCGAGCGGGTGGGGCGCGAGGGCCTCGACCTCCTGCTGGAGCCGATCAACCCCCGCAACATGCCGGGCTACTTCCTCGGCGACGTCGAGGCCGCGGCGAGCCTGATCCGCGATCTCGCCCTGCCGAACCTCAAGCTACAGTTCGACCTCTACCACGCCCAGATCCTGCACGGAGACGTGACCACGCGCCTCGCCGCCCTGATGCCGCTGATCGGCCACGTGCAGACCGCGAGCGTGCCGGCCCGGCACGAGCCCGGCACCGGCGAGATGAACGACGCCTACCTCTTCGCCACCCTCGACCGGCTCGGCTATGCGGGCTTCGTCGGCTGCGAGTACAACCCAGCCAGGGGCACCGCCGAGGGCCTGGGCTGGTTCGCGCCCTACCGCGCGTCCCAGGTTCGGTAGCGGGTCGCCAGGTCCGGGAGCGGGTCGTCAGCCCCGCACCCGGCCCTCGATCGGGTAGGCCGGGTCGTTGTAGCCCGGCGTCGAGGGATGGCCGCTGACCACGTGGGCGTCGACCAGGGCCTCGTCCTCGGCCGTGAAGGTGTAGCCGAGGGCGCCGAGATACTCGTCCCACTGCGCCTCCGTGCGCGGCCCGGCGATCACAGAGGTGACGAGGCGGTTCGCCAGCACCCAGTTCACCGCGAACTGCCCCGCCGTCAGCCCGCGCGCGGCGGCATGGGCCTGGAAGGTCCGGGCGATGCGCAGAGATTCCGGGCGCCACTCCGTCTGCATCATGCGGGTGTCCTGGCGCCCGGCCCGCGTCCCTTCGGGAGCCGGCGCGTCCGGATCGTACTTGGCGGTGAGCACGCCCCGAGCGAGGGGCGAGTAGGGCACCACGCCGAGGCCGTAATGGGCGCAGGCCGGCAGGTGCTCGGTCTCGGGCATCCGGTTCAGGGCGTTGTAGTAGGGCTGGCTCACCACCGGGCGGTCGATCCCGAGGTCGTCGCAGAGGCGGCAGATCTCGGCGACCCGCCAGGCGCGGTAGTTCGAGACGCCGAAGTAGCGGATCTTGCCCTGGCGCACGAGCTGGGCGATCGCGCCTACGGTCTCGGCCAGCGGCGTGTCGTGGTCCTCCTTGTGCAGGTAGGTGATGTCGATGATTTCGGTGCCGAGGCGCGCCAGGCTGGCTTCGGTGGCGCGCAGCACGTGGGCGCGCGACAGGCCCCGGTCGTTGGGGC
Source organism: Methylobacterium sp. FF17 (assembly GCF_025813715.1). Lineage (NCBI taxonomy): Bacteria > Pseudomonadati > Pseudomonadota > Alphaproteobacteria > Hyphomicrobiales > Methylobacteriaceae > Methylobacterium > Methylobacterium flocculans. Next base: position 4,891,435 of record NZ_CP107532.1, on the reverse strand, counting down.
CCGGCCCCATCGGGTTGGCGAGCTTGGTGGCGAGCACCCAGGCCTCGCGGTCGCCGCGGATCGCCCGGCCCACCACCTCCTCGGAACGGCCTTCGTTGTAGGCGTTGGCGGTGTCGAGGAAGTTGATGCCGGCGTCCCGGGCGCTGTCGATGATGCGCGTCGCCGTGGCCTCGTCGGTCTGGCCGCCGAACATCATGGTGCCGAGGCAGAGCGGCGAGACCTTGAGGCCCGAGCGGCCGAGATTGCGGTACTGCATCGTGGCGTTTCTCTCCAGGAGGGTGCTCAGACCCCGTTCGGTATCCCCTCGGGAACTAAGCCCCGTCTCGTATCCATTGCACCAGACCGGCGGCGGTCCGAAAGTCTTCCAACGCATGAATCCGGGCGTCCGGCAGGGCCGCACGGGCCATCGTCGCGAGGGCATGGCCGGGGCCGAGTTCGAGCACCCGGGTCGCGCCGAACTCGGCGATCCCCTCCAGGCAGGCCGCCCAGTCGAGAGCCTGCGAGATCTGGGCGGCGAGCTTGGGCAGGCCGGCCTCCGGACGGAACACCGCCGCCCCGTCGAGGCCGCTGAGCAGGCGCGGCCCCGGACGCGGCGGCGTCGCCAGGGGCGCCTGCGCCAGCCGCTCGGCGAACCGGGCCGAGGCTTCGGCCAGGAGCGGCGTGTGCGAGGGGATGTGGACCGGCAGGCGCACCGCCCGCGCCGCGCCCGCCGCCAGCGCCTCGGCGCAGAGGGCGTCGAGGGCCTCGACCCGCCCGCCCACCACCACGCTGTCGGCGGCGTTGCGGATCGCCGGGTGGCAGGCATGGGTCGCCGCCAGGGCGAAGAACCGCGCGGCGGGCAGGCCGCGCAGGCCGGCGAGGCCGTAGCCGGGGCCGGCCGCCGCATCCATCGCCTCGGCGCGGGCGGCGGCGAGTTGCAGCACGGTCTGCGGCGCGAACAGGCCGGCGCAGCCGTAGGCCGCGAGATCGCCGATGCTGTAGCCGACCACGACGGAGCGGCCCGGGGCCGCCGCCCGCACCAGGGTCCAGGCGGCGAGACCGGCGACGCAGCACAGGATCTGCCCGGTGCGGTTGGCGTGGAGATCCTCCCCTGAACGCACGAGGTCGCGCGGGTCGCGCCCGAGGAGCGGGGTCGCGGCCGCGAACACGGCCTGCGCCTCCGGCAGGTCGGCGGTGAGCGCGAACATCTCCGGGTGCTGGCCGCCCTGGCCGGAGAGCAGGATCGCGAGGGTCATCGGCGCGCGACGATCATGCTTGCTCCCAGGCATCGACGAACAGGGTCATGGCGAGGAGGTCGGCCGCGCCGCCGGGGCTGAGGCGCCGGGCGACGAAGGCCCGGTGCAGGTGCTCCGCCTGCGTGAACCAATCGTCCCGCGCGATGCCGCCCCGGCTCAGGAAGCGGGCGGCCTCCGCCCGCGCAAAGGCGTACCCCTCCGGGCCGCCGCGATGCAGGAGGTTGGTGTCCTCGAGGGCGGCGATGAGGGCGAGGCAGGCTTCCACCCGCGCCGCCTCGGGCGCGTCGGGGCGCAGGGCCCGGGCCCGGCGCAGGGCGGGCAGGCCGGTGCCGTAGAGGGTCGGGAAGCCGGCCGCCGCCTCGGCGGGCGCACCGCCGACGCGATGCCGCCGACGCGCCCGCGCGCCGGGCGCGTGCAGCAGTTCGGGCCCGTCGAGGATGGCGTCCGCGTATCGCGCACGGATGTGGGCGCCGAGGCTCCCGGCCGCCGGGCGGGGTCCCAGCGCGCCGGCCGCCGCGCAGAGGAGGCCGAGGCCGAAGATCGCGCCCCGATGGGTGTTCACGCCCCCCGTGGCAATCCGCATCGCCGCCTCCGCCGCAAGGCCGATCCGGCGCAGGCGCGCCATCCCGGCGCCGCCCGCGCCGGCCTCGGCGAGTTCGGCGAAGGAGGGCTCCAGGGCGGCGGCGCTCGCCCGGAAGCTGCCCGCATCCATGTCCGCATGGCTGCCGCTGTCCACGTGGCTGACGAGGCCGGGCTTGGGGTAGGTTTCGAGTTCGTTGTGCAGGCAGGTGACCGCGAGGCGCGCGATCCCGTCCGGGTGCGGCCGCTCGGTCGTCGGCGCCGTGCGCGTGCGGAAGGCCAGCATGGGGGCGTCCTACGAAGCGGCGGGCGGCGGGGCGGGGGCCGCCTCCGTCGCCATGGGAACGGGCCGGAGTTCCAGGCGCTCCAGGCCCTTGGCGAGGACCGTGTCGCCCGGCCCGGCCGCCCGCACCTCGCGCCAGTTCAGGCCGAAGCCGTCGGGGAGCACGATCTCGCCGTCGAGGCGCATGGGGGCGGCGCGTTCGATCCGCGCCAGCCCGTCGAGACAGGTCCGGGTCACGGGGCCGGGCCAGAGGAGGTCGAGGTCGGAGGTCGCGGAGAGATAGGGCAAGCCGGTGAGCGCCTGCCAGAGCAGCCCGCCGAAGACGCGCGGCACGCAGCCGTGGGCGGCCCCGTGCGCCACCAGCGTGTCGAGGGTCGGGCGCCAGGACGGGGGAGCCGCGTGGCGGACCTCCGCCAGGGTCGGGCCGGGGCGGGGGCTGACGGCGGCGGGATCGAGGGCGAGCCCGATGCGGCGCTTGCCCTCGCCGGGGGGCAGGGGCAGGCCGGCGGGAACGCCGGCGGCGTCCTCGCCGGGCACCCGGCGGCGCACGATCACCGGCCAGCCCCGCTCGGCCCAGGCCGCGAGCAGCGAAACCCCGTCGAGGTCGGGGCGCGCCGCGAGCAGCGTCTCCCAGGCCTCCGGGTCCACGGTGAGCAGATCGTGGCGGACCCAGTCACGCACCGGTTGCCTCGCGCACCACCCGAGCGGCGATGTCGTGGGCGAGCGGGCGTCCGCCCCGGTCGCGGCCGAGCGCGTCGCGGGTGTCGGCGGCGGGGGCGTCCGCGATCAGCGCCGCGACCTGCGGTCCGAGCGGTTCGTCGGGATCGAGCACCGCCTGCACGGCGCCGGTCCGGACCATGTTGTCGAGGCCGGGCGCGAAGACGGAGGTGGAGCGGGCCATCGCTTCCAGCCGCTCCAGGGGCAGCTTGGTGACGCGGGCCACCGAGGGCAGGTCCATCACGCTCGGATGGGCGCCGGGCAGGGCCGCGAGCACACGGGTGGCGAGGGCGGTGGCGATGAAGGCGCCGGCCGCGCTGTGGCCGTAGAGGAGGCCGAGGGTCGGATGGCCCTTGGCATCCGCCAGCAGCAGCCCCTTGGCGAGATGCGCGAGGTACTCGTTGAGGCCGAGGAGCTCGTCGCGCCGGCTCATGCGCTGGCTGTCGGAATCGATGAGGACCAGGATCGGGGTGCCGCCGCCCGCCCGCACCACGTCGAGGACGCGTCCGGCCAGGTGGCAGGCCCCTTCGATCCCGAGGGGGATGTCCCCGTCGATACCGATCACGGCGAGGCGGCCCGCCCCGGAGGCACCGTCGCCACCGAAAGGACCTTCGCCAGCGATGAGCCCGTCCGTGACCGTGACGGCGTGGCCCTGGGGAAACAGCGAATCGAGGATCTCAGCGAGCGTCATGAGGAGCCTCCGGCAGGCCGGCGAGCAGGGCGTCGAAGGCCCCCGTGGTCAGGCCCGGCACCGCGGCGGGGTCGTTGATCCCGAGGCGGCCCCAGATCTCGGTGGCGTCCCGGGCGTCGCCGAAGCGGTCGAGGCGGGATTCGAGCCGCGCCTGCTCGGCCTCCAGGGTGGCGAGGTCGAAGGCCGGGGCCGCCGGGATCGCCGCACACGCGGCCGCGCGAAAGGCCCCGATCGTGTCGTCCGCGAAGGCATCCGCCGCGCCGAGGAGGCGCCGGTGCTTGCCGCCCATGGTGCGCCAGACCAGCGCCCGGTCGCGGGAATCGAACTCCTCGGCACCCCGGTTGGTCTCGATCACCTCGGGCCCGGAGACGCTGAGGCGCCCGCCCTCGGAGATGACGAGGCGCGCGCAGGTGCCGGCGATGAGCCCGCCGCCGCCGTAGCAGCCGGCCCGGCCCCCGATCAGCCCGATCACCGGAATGCCGGCGGCGCGCACGTGCGTGATCGCCCGCATGATCTCCGCGATGGCGGTCTCGCCGGCATTGGCCTCCTGCAGGCGCACGCCGCCGGTGTCGAACAGGATCAGCACGGCCGCCGGCTTCACCACGAGGGCCGCCCGCAGCAGGCCGACGAGCTTGGCACCGTGGATCTCGCCGAAGGCGCCGCCCATGAAGCGGCCCTCCTGCGCGGCGACGAGCACGTCCTGGCCGTCGAGGCGGCCGCGCCCGACGATCATGCCGTCGTCGAAGGCGCGCGGCAGGTCGAACAGCGGCAGGTGCGGGCTCATCATCCGCTGCTCGGGGCCGATGAATTCGTGGAACGTCTCCGCGTCGAGGAGGCCGGCGAGGCGCGCGCGGGCGCTGGCCTCGTACCAGCTCTGGTCGAGGGGCGACGTGGTCAGGGCGACCGGCTTCCAGTCCATCACGGTGCCTCCATCAGGCGGGCGCCCTGGGCGAGGCGCAGGGAGACGGTGTCGGGGCGGGCGCCCCCGTCGTTGATGGTGATGGTGAGCCCGCCCGGCTGCCGGCGGGCGACGAAATCGGCCACCACCGCCGCCCAGACCTCGCCGTAACCGGCGATCGCGGTGTCGATGGCGAAGCGGCACTCGCCGGGCGGGCAGTCGCGCTCCAGCAGCACTTCGAGGTTGCCGGAGGCCACCACCCCGGTGAGCGCGCTTTTCCGGCTGCCGGAGAGCGGCCGGGTCGTGGCGTGGTGGAAGTGCAGGGTCTCCATGGCAAAACTCCCTCACCAGTTCCGGAACTTGGCCGGCGGCTCGTAGAGCCCGCCCGACCAGTGCACGAGGTCCTTGATCGAGCGCGCCGCGAGCAGCGAGCGGTCGGCGTCGAGGGGCTCGATGCCGAGATCCTCGGGGCGTCGAATGATCCCGCGGGCGCGCAGGCGCTCGACTTCGGCGTGGTCGCGACCCCGCCCGACATCGGTGTAGCCGGCCACCCCGCGGATCGCCTGTTCCCGCTCGTCGAGCGTCCGGCACAGGAGCAGGTTGGCGATGCCCTCCTCGGTGACGATGTGGGTCACGTCGTCGGCGTAGACCATCACGGGGGCGAGCTCGAGGTTGAGTTTCTTCGCGAGCTCCAGGGCGTCGAGTTTTTCCACGAAGGCCGGGACGAGCTTGTCGCCGAAGGTCTCGACGAGCTGCACCACGAGCTTGCGCCCGCGCCGCAGGGCCGGGTCGCCGGTGCCGCCGGCCTCGCGCCCCGCCTTCATCCAGGTGTCGGAGGGGTGGCGCCGCCCGTGCGGATCGGAGCCCATGTTCGGCGCGCCGCCGAAGCCCGCGACCCGGTTCGTGGTCACGGTGGAGGAATGGCCCTGGAGATCGATCTGCAGGGTGGAGCCGATGAAGAGGTCGCAGGCATAGAGCCCCGCCGTCTGGCAGAAGGCGCGGTTGGAGCGGAGCGAGCCGTCGGAGCCCGTGAAGAACACGTCCGGGCGGGCGCGGATGTAGTTGTCCATGCCCACTTCCGAACCGAAGCAGTGGATCTGGTGGACCCAGCCGGATTCGATGGCCGGGATCAGGCTCGGATGCGGGTTCAGCGCCCAGTGGGTCGCGATCTGCCCCTTCAGGCCGAGGCGCTCGGCGTACGTGGGCAGCAGCAGCTCGATGGCCGCCGTGCCGAAGCCGATGCCGTGGTTGAGGCGGCGGATGCCGTACGCGGCGTAGATGCCCTTGATCGCCATCATGGCCATCAGGATCTGGGTCTCGGTCACCGCCGCCGGGTCGCGGGTGAAGAGCGGCTCGACGTAGAAGGGCTTGTCGGCCTCGACCACGAAGTCGACCCGGTCGCCGGGGATGTCGACGCGGGGCACCCGGTCGACGATCGCGTTGACCTGCGCCACCACCACGCCGTTCTTGAAGGCGGTCGCCTCCACCACGGTCGGCGTGTCCTCGGTGTTGGGGCCCGTATAGAGGTTGCCGTCCCGGTCGGCCGAGACCCCGGCGATCAGCGCCACGTTCGGCGTCAGGTCGATGAAGTAGCGCGCGAAGAGCTCGAGGTAGGTGTGCACCGCCCCGAGCTCGATCTGGCCGCCATACAGCATTTTCGCGATGCGCCCACCCTGCGGGCCGGAATACGAGTAGTCGAGCCGCTTCGCGATGCCCTGCTCGAAGATGTCGAGGTGCTCGGGCAGCACGATGCCCGACTGCACCATGTGCAGGTCGTGGACCCGGGCCGGATCGCAGGCGGAGAGGCCCCGGGCGAGGCAATCGGCCTGCTTCTGGTTGTCGCCCTCGAGGCAGACCCGGTCGCCGGGCTGAAGGATCGCCTCGAGGAGGTCGACGACCCGGGCCGCCGGCACGACCTTGCCGTCCGCGTGCGGCCGCGCCCGTTCGAGGCGCGCCTCACGGGCGGTGCGTTCCTGGCGCCAATCCATCATCCCGTCCGCTCCCTCGTTCCACCCCGCGTATACGGTCTGGCGCAATCCGCGCCTTCCGACATGCGAGGCTCCGCCCTCAGGCCCAATCAGTATTCCAAATTGCGTCTTTGTCAATACTCGGTATACTGACGGCAATCAAAAACGAATCACCGGATACCCAGGAGGAACGCCCCGTGCCCCATGCATTCCAAACGCCGCCCGCGACGATGCCGGAGGGAGCCCGATGACCATCTTCGGCGTCGCGCTCCTCGCACTCTGCACGCTGATCGGCGTGTTCCTCGGCGACCTGCTGGGCATCGCCCTCGGGGTGAAGGCCAATGTCGGCGGCGTCGGCCTCGCCATGATCCTGCTCATCGCCGCCCGGTCCTGGCTCCTCGCCCGGGGCAAGCTCGGCGGCGGGGTCAAGCTCGGGGTCGAGTTCTGGTCGACCATGTACATCCCCATCGTGGTCGCCATGGCGGCGCAGCAGAACGTGGTGGCGGCCGTGCGCGGCGGCCCCGTCGTGCTCATCGCCGCCACGGTGTCGCTCCTCCTGTGCTTCGCCTGCGTGGCCCTGCTCGGACGCTTCGGGCGCCGTGACGACCCCCTGGAGAGCGGACAGGTCCGCCACGGCGGAGCCGTGATCGGTGCCGACGACCGCGTGCCGCCCCCGTCCGTACAACCCCGCCCGGCCGAGAAGGTGTGATCCGATGCTGCACATGATCGAACACGTCTTCGTCGAGCAGAGCCTGGTGGCCGCCTTCGCGGTGGTCGGCGGGCTGATGCTGGTCTCGAACGTTCTCGGAAAGCGGCTCACCGCCGGCCGGGTCCACGGCTCGGCCATCGCCATCGTGCTCGGACTGGTGCTCGCCTACGTGGCCGGCCTGTATACGGGCGGCCAGAGGGGGGTCGCCGACCTGCCGGTCCTCGCCGGAATCGGCCTGATGGGCGGGGCGATGCTGCGCGACTTCGCCATCGTGGCCACCGCCTTCGAGGTCGACGTGGTGGAGGCGCGCCGCGCCGGCCTCCTCGGGGTTCTTGCCCTGGCGCTCGGCACCGTGATCCCCTTCGTCGTCGGGGCGCTCACGGCGGTGGCCTTCGGCTACACCGACGCGGTCAGCATCACGACGATCGGGGCGGGCGCCGTCACCTACATCGTCGGGCCGGTGACGGGGGCGGCGCTGGGCGCCGACTCGGCCGTGATGGCGCTCTCCATCGCCACCGGCGTCACCAAGGCCGTGATGGTCATGGTCGGGACGCCGCTGGTGGCCAAGCTCATCGGCCTGGACAACCCGCGCTCGGCCATGGCCTTCGGGGGCCTGATGGGAACGGTGAGCGGGGTCGCCGGGGGCCTCGCCGCCACGGACCCGAAGCTGGTGCCCTACGGCGCGCTGACGGCGACCTTCCACACCGGAATCGGCTGCCTCGTCGGTCCGTCGCTGTTCTACCTCACGGTTCGGGCCATCGTGGGATGACGGACGGGGTTTCGCACGTCCTGCGGAGGGAGCGCACCTCCTGCGAAGGAATCAAATGACGAACGAGGGGCCGATGGACGAGCAGGGGGCGGAGCGCGGGCTGCTCTCGGACCAGATCCGCAACGCGCTCACCGACGAGATCGCCGCCGGGCGGCTCGCCGCCGGCACGGCCCTGGACGAGCAGGATCTCGCCGACCGCTTCGGCGCCTCGCGCACCCCCGTGCGGGAGGCCCTGCGCCAGCTCGCCTTCAACGGGCTGGTGGAGCTGCGCCCGCGCCGGGGGGTCGTGGTCACGCGCCTGACGCCCGAGCGGATCATGGACATGTTCGAGACCACCGCCGAGTTCGAGGCGATGTGCGTGCGGCTCGCCACCTACCGGATGACGCCCCTGGAGCGCAGCCACCTCCTGGACCTGCACGCGCGCTCGGGCGACATGGTCGAGGCCGGCGATGTCGATGCCTACGACACCCTGAACCGCAGCTTCCACGAGGCCCTCTACGGCGCCACCCATAACGGCTTCCTGCAGGAGCAGGCGCTGGCGCTGCGCACCCGCCTCTCGGGCTTCCGCCGCACCCAGCTGCGCCAGGGCGACCGCATCCACGGCTCGCGCGCGGAGCACGGGGCCATCCTGGCGGCCATCGCCGAGGGCGACGGCGAGGCGGCGGCCCGGCGCATGCGCGCCCACATGCTCAACGCGGCGAGCGCCCTGCGGCACTACATCGACGCCCATTCCAACCTGTGATGCAGCACGCGCATGGGAAAAGAATTGATCGACCCAAGAAATGCACTGGGCACATGCATCGCGTGCTGCAGCGCACACCGGCCCCGCCGGCCCAGTCCTATATCGAGATCACACCAAGGCAACGGCCCCCGGACATCCTGGACGTGTTCCTCGAATGTTTGACGGAGACCGGGCTTGGACATCTGGATACTACGACCATGAACACCCGTCTTGCTTCCGCCGCCGCCGCCCTGGTCCTGACCTTCGGCCTCCCCGCCACGTCCGCCCTCGCGCAGAGCTACAACGCCCCGGCCGGCATCCCCGCCGCCGCCGCGCCCGGCAGCCGCGTCGTCGGATTCTTCGATGACGTGACCACCGGCTCGATCAGCCGCCGCCCGGACGATTCGGCCAAGGCCGGCAACGCCGAGCAGAACAACAAGCCGACGGCGAATTACGGCACCACCTCGGGCGGCCCGGCCTACTAATACCAAGTCTCAGTGAGCCTGACCCATAGGTCAGTCTCGCTGAGGTCCGGCGGACGACCGCCGCCGCGCCGTCGCGCGGGCAGATCTCAATGAGTCAAGCTCATCGAGATCTGGTATAAGGCCGGCTCGACTCGAGTCGACGACGGCGGGGCGCGAGCCCCGCCGTTTTCGTGTGTGCAGGCCGTCAGCGCGCGAGGTAGTCGGTCAGCGTCATCCCGAACAGGATAGCGACCCAGAAGAAGCCGGCCCCGGCGAAGAGCCGCACCAGGGGCGGTTCGTGGCGGACCTCCATCGAGACCAGGAGGATGATCGCCACCATGGCGGCGACCACCAGCAACTCGACGATCCAGACCTGCTCGAAGGGCCGCGTCGCCCCGAGCGCGACGTTCACGGCGAGGAGGCCGAGCAGCGCCAGGAAGGTGAGGACCGGCCTGCGCAGGCGGTTCCGGAGGAGGGCGCGGTCCTGCGGGCTGAGGGAGGCCAGGGGGTTGCGCATCGCGGCTCTCCTACCGGTTGACCACGTAGAGGACCGGGAAGGCGATGATCCAGATCAGGTCGATGAAGTGCCAGTACAGGCCGTAGACCTCGATCCAGTTCTGGTGCCGCTGAAGGAAGCCGGGGCGGGACGCCTTCCAGGTCAGCCCGAGCAGGATGGCGATGCCGGTGAGGAGGTGCACCGCGTGCAGCGCGGTCGCCACGTAGTAGAGATTGACGAAGAGGCGCGTGGCCGGCTGCTCGGCCAGCGCGTAGGGCCGGCCGGCGAGGAAGGGCATCATGTGCTCCTCGTAATCGGCGACGTACTCGTAGCCCTTCAGCATCAGGAACAGCGTCCCGAGGCCCGCCGTCGCGAGCAGGCAGCCGACCATCATCCGCTGCCAGCCCAGCCGCGAGAGTTCGATCGCCGCCGACATGGTGAGGCTGGAAACGAGCAGCACCACGGTGTTGGCGGCCCCGATCCAGAACTTGAGGTGCCCGGCCGCCGCCTGAACCGCCTCCGGGTGCAGCAGGCGCAGGATCAGCGCGGCGAGGAACAGCCCGGCGAAGAGCAGGAGCTCGGTCAGCAGCCAGGCCCAGATGCCGAGCGTCGCGGCGTGGCGCTGCTGCGCGACGGTGGCGAAGTGCTCGGCCCGCTCCACGCCGACGGGTTCGGCACCGGCGACCTCCGCGCTCACGTGTGGTGCCTCCCCGTCTCGGGGGCCTGGATCGGGTAGTCGTAGGGCACCTCCGGCACCCGGGGCGGCTGCGAGAAGTTGTGCGGCGGGGGCGGGGAGGTGGTCTCCCATTCGAGGCCCTTGGCGTCCCAGGGGTTGGCGGGCGCGCGACGCCCGAACCACAGGGAATAGACCAGGTAGAGCATCGGGAAGAGGTAGCCCGCCGCCAGGATGGTGGAGCCCGCCGAGGAGAGCACGTTGAGGAGCTGGAATTCCGGCGGGTAGGTCGCGTAGCGCCGCGGCATGCCGAGGTAGCCGAGGATGAATTGCGGGAAGAAGGTGACGTTGAAGCCCACGAAGATGAACAGCGCCGAGATCCGCCCCCAGGGCTCGCTGTACATCCGCCCGGTGATCTTCGGCCACCAGAAGTGCAGGCCGCCGAGGAAGGCCAGCACCGTGCCGCCGACCATGATGTAGTGGAAATGCGCCACCACGAAGTAGGTGGCGTGGACGTGCTGGTTGATGGCCAGCGTCGCGAGGTAGAGCCCCGTCAGGCCGCCGAGCACGAACAGCCCGATATACCCCATGGCGTAGAGCATCGGGGTGTCGAGGCGCAGGCGTCCCTTATGGATCGTGGCGGTCCAGTTGTAGACCTTCACCGCCGAGGGCACCGCCACCGCGAAGGAGAGGGCCGAGAACGCCAGCGAGGCGAGGTCGCTCTGCCCGTTGACGAACATGTGGTGGCCCCAGACGAAGAAGGTCACCGAGGCGAGCCCGATCGCCGCGTAGGCCACGAAGCGGTAGCCGAAGAGCTTCTTCTGGGCGAAGGCCGGCACGATCTCGGAGATCACCCCCATGCCGGGCAGCACCATGATGTACACGGCCGGGTGCGAGTAGAACCAGAACAGGTGCTGGAACAGCACCGGGTCACCGCCATAGGCCGGGTCGAACACGCCCACATGGAAGGCGCGCTCGGCGATGAGCAGGATCAGCGCCAGGGTGATGACGGGGGTGGCGAGCAGGAAGATCAGGCTGGTGGCGTAGTGCGTCCAGACGAAGATCGGCAGGCGGAACCAGGTCATGCCCGGCGCGCGCATGGTGTGGATGGTGACGACGAAGTTGAGCCCCGTGAGGATCGAGGAGAAGCCCACGATGGTGACGCCGATGAGCGCGGGCAGCACCCAGGTGTTCGAGAAGGCGGTGGAGAGCGGCGCGTAGAAGGTCCAGCCGGTATCGACCCCGCCCAGCACCACCGAGACCAGGGTGAACAGCGCACCCGCCATGAAGACGTACCAGCTCGCGAGGTTGAGCCTCGGGAAGGCGAGGTCCTTGGCGCCGATCATCAGCGGGATCAGGAAGTTGCCGAAGGTGTTGGGGATCGACGGGATGAGGAAGAACCACACCATCACCACACCGTGGATGGTGAACGCCTTGTTGTAGGTGTCGTTGGTCATGATCGCGCCGTTGGGCACGACCAGCGCGAGGCGCACGAAGCCGGCGGCCACCGCGCCGATGACGAAGAAGGCGGTGATGCTGGCCAGGTACAGCAGCGCGATGCGCTTGTGGTCGGTGCTGAAGAACCACGAGCGCAGGGTCGAGCGCGCGTGGAGGTAGTCGTCCGGCCGGTCGAGGGTCGGTGGCGGGGTGTGGGGTTCGCGCGCGGCGGCGTCGCCGTGCAGGGTGCCGGCGCGGCTCATCGGGTGGCTCCTTCGGGGGCTTGCCCGGCGACGCGGTCGTCGGATCTGAGATACGCCACCAGGCGGTCGAGGTCGTCCGCCGGGATCACCCCGCGGAAGCTCGGCATCACCTGCTTGTGGTTGCCGGCGAGCCGGTTCGCGTTGGGGTTCAGGATCTTGGCGCGGATGTAATCCGCGTCGGCCGTGATCGTGCGGCCGTCGGCGAGATGGACCGGGCGCCCGTCGAGGCCCGCGAGCGCGGGCGCGTTCACCCCCGCCACGGCCCCATCGTGGCAGCCGGCGCAGCCGTAGGATTCGTAGATGGCACGGCCCGCCGCCAGGTTCGATTGCTGCGCGCCGGCATGGGTCAGCCAGTGCTGGTACTCGGCCCGCGTCATCAGCGTGAGGTTTCCGTCCATGGCCGAGTGGTCGGTGCCGCAATATTCCGAGCAGTAGAGCCGGTAGGTGCCGGTGCGGTCGGCCTTGAACCAGATCTCGGTGGTGCGGTCGGGCAGGGCCGCCATCTGCAGGCGCAGGGCCGGCAGGTAGAGGGCGTGGATCACATCCTGGCTGGTGATGCGGATGCGGATCGGCTGGTCGACGGGCAGGTGGAGGTCGTTGATCTCCGACTGCCCGGTGGGGTGCTGGAACTTCCACATCCACTGGCGGCCCACCGCCTCCACCACCATGGCGTCGGGCGGCGGGTGGCGGGACTGGATGTAGAGCTTCGCCCCCCAGACGAAGAAGGCCAGCGTCAGCAGGTAGGGGATCAGCATCCAGCTGATCTCGATGAGGAAGCTGCGGCGCTCGTCGGTGCTGCGGTCGGCCCGCTCGCCCTCCCGGTAGCGGATCGCGAAATAGGCGATGGCGAGGAAGACCGGCACCGTGAGGAGCAGGGTCAGGACCGTGAAGCCGAGGATGATGTGGTCGGTCTCGACCGCCGCGGCGGAGGCGGCCGGGGGCCAGAGGGCGAGGGCGGAGGGATCCGTCATCGGGCCGGCGCCTGTCTCGGCTCCGGGGCCGGCCCGGGTTCCGGGTCGAAGGGCTGGCCGGCGGTGAGCGCCATGGCGCGGTCGATCGGGATGCGCGCGCGGGTGCGGTCCGCGTCGAGATAGGCGTAGCCGGAGAGGCGGGCGGCCTCGTCGGCTTCCTTCGCGTCGATATCCACGTAGGGGTCGGGCTGCAGGTTCGGGGGCGGGGGCCGGACCGCGCGCGTCTGCTGGGCGGTGAGGGGGGGCAGGGCGGCGCGCTGGTGCCCGAGGACGAGGTGATCGAGGGCCAGCACCGCCGCGATGGTGACGAGCACCGTTCCGGCGAGCCCCAGCATCACCCAGGCGGTCCGGCCCGCCGCGACGTCGCTGCGCTCGTAGTCCCACTCCGCGTCGGGCCGCGCCGCCTCCGAGGCCCCGGCCGGACGCGATCCGACGCCGGTGCGGCGCAGGATCAGGCCGGCGAGGATCGCGGGGACCAGCCGGAGGCCGGAGGAACGGGGGACGTTCGGGGGGCTCATGCGGGGTGTCCCTCGGCCGAGCGGCCGGGCCGGAGCGTCACGAGACCGGCGGCGAGGCAGGCGAGGCCGAGCCCGGCCAGGGCGTCCGGGAGCGTGACGACGAAGGCGCCGCGCGCGGCCGGCGTCACGAACCAGGCGAGCCCGGCGGCCTGGACCGCCAGGGCGAGGGCCGCCACCGCGCGGGTCGCCCAGGGGCCGGGCCGCAGGGTGAGGGCGGCGGCGAGGAGGGCCGCGGCCCCGCCCGCGAGGCTCAAGGCCCGCCCGAGGAACCCGCCGCGCGCGAGGTACCACGACACCTCCGCGGGGAGGTTGGCCGACCAGACCACGAGGAACTGCACGAAGTGCAGGAAGGCCCAGGTCGCCATGAGGAGGGCGAGCGGCACCGCCCCGGATTCCGGCCGGGCGGGCGTCCGGAGGATCGCGGCGGCGAGCGCCAGCCCGCTCCAGGACACCATCATCAGGAGGCCGATCAGGCTGGAGCCGAGGCGCGGATCGAGGGCGGTGACGAGGTCGAAGCTCACCAGGGTCGCCAGCACCGCGTGCAGGCCGAGAACCAGGGCGGCCGGATACCCCGGACGCGTCGCCCTGCGGCAGAGCCAGACCCAGAGGGCGAGGGCGGCGGCGAGCCGCGCGAGGACGAACGGGACCGTCAGCCAGAACGCCGCGAGCGGCGTCGAGGCCGGCGCCCCCCGGGCAAAGGGATAGAGGTCCGGCACCACCGCGAGCAGGGGCAGGCCCAGGAGAGCCGCCACGGGCATCAGCCCCAGGCAGCGCAGGAGGGCGGGACGCAGGGATACGGTCGTCGAGGAGGCTCGCGCAGGCCCGAGGGCATCGAGGGCGACGACCAGGGGCAGCGCGCCGAGCGGCAGGGCCAGCAGGCAGAGCCAGGCGGCGAGGTAGGCGGCCTGCCATTCCCCGAGGAGGACGCCGAGGGCGAGGGCGGCGAGACCGGCCAGGATGAGGGGGAGGGCGCTCACCGGATCGCCTCCAGCTTCGCGCGGTCTTCCCCGGGCAGGCTCGCCACCCGCGCGCCCTGGCTCAGCTGCAGGGCGCGGAGATAGGCGACGATGGCCCAGCGGTCGGCCGGGGCCACCTGCGCGCCCATGCCGAACATCGCCCGGTGTCCCTGCGTGATCGCGGCGTAGAGCCGGTCCGAGGAGGCCGCCGCCAGTCGCTCTTCGGCGAAGGCGGGGGCGGCGGGAAAGCCGCGCGCCACGATCATGCCCTTGCCGTCGCCGCTGCGGCCGTGACAGGGCGTGCAGGCGATGCCGTAGCGCTCCCGGCCCCGCGCCAGCAGGGCGGCGTCGATGAGCGCCGGGCGCGGGACGTAGCGGGCGGGATCGGTGCGGGGCACGGTGCCGGGCACGGGCGCGCGCATGGTCATGCCCTGCGGGAAGAAGCGGTTGGCGTCCCAGGTCTTGGCCCGGGGCTGGTCGCGCATGTTCGCCTCGCCGCAGCCGGCAAGGGTCAGGCCCAGGGCGAGACTCAGGGCCAGGGTCGGGGCCAGGGTCGGGGCGAGGGGGGCCACGCGCCTCATCGCGGCACCCGCCGGATGGCGAGCGGGCGTCCGGCGCCCTCGGGCAGGGCAGCGAGCTGGCGCGCGATGCGCTCGGCATCGAAGCCGGGGCCGCGGGCTTCCGCCGCCAGGAAGTAGCGGTCCCGCGTGGCGCGCCCGAAATCGGGGATGTTGAAGGCCGGATGGTTGAGGCGCGGCAGGCGGTTCACGAACAGGAACACGGCGTGCACGGCGAGCGTCCCGCTCAGCATGGCGAAGGAGACGCTCGGCACCACGAAGGAGGGCCAGGAGAAGCGCGGGCGCCCGCCGACATCGAGGACGTAGCCGTAGGCCGTGGCGTAGACGCACATTCCGTAGAAGGCCGCGCCCCCGGCGAGCGCCGCCCCGAGGGCGTAGGGGCGGATCGAGCGGTGCCGCCGGGCCAGGGCCTTCAGGGCATCGGGCATCGGCAGGGGGCCGTAGGCATCGAGGCGCACGGCCTCGCCGTGGTGGAGGCGCCGGCGCGCGAGCGCGCGCATGGCGGCGGCGAGGTCCGCCTGGGTGTCGAACTCCGCGCTGACGCCCCAGACCGGCGTGTCGGCCGGGAACGCGTCTTCCGGGATGCTCCCTTGTGCCGCGTCCCGGACCGGGCTCTCGGCCGCCCGGGTTTCGGACAGACCGCGCAGGTCCGTGATCGAGGCCACCGGCAGGGCGCGCAGGAACAGGAGCAGCAGGACGAGGAACATCCCGACGGAGCCCGCGAAGGTCGCGACGCCCCAGAGCCCGACCCGGTAATCGTGGGCCGACGACGGCAGGAAGTCGTGGGAGAGCGTCACCACCAGCACCATGACGTGGTCGGCATAGGCCCCCACCGCCACGAGGGCGCCGACCAGCGCCAGCGTCAAGGGAGAGCGCCGGAAGCGCGCCCACCAGAACAGGTGGACGGGCAGCAGTGCGCAGGTCAGCACGGTCCAGGCCGCCCAGGCCTGGGATCCGGTGAGGCGGCGCACCAGGGTGGCGCGCTCGAAGGCGTCGCCGTGCAGGAACCCCGAGAAGAACTCGGCCGCGTAGCAGTACAGGCTGGCGAGCCCGAGCCCGAGGAGCAGCCGGGCCAGGATCTGCGCGTGCCGCTCGGTGATCTCAGCCTCGAGGCCGTAGACGGCGCGCACCAGCATCGCCAGGGCGGCGGTGACGGCGACCCCGGAGAACACCGCGTTGATGAGGTAGGCGACGGGCAGGATCGTGTCGTGCCAGCCCGGCAGCACGGAGCCCGCCAGCATCACCGAGGCCCCGGTCTGGAGCGAGACCACGAGGAGGAGGCCGAGCAGGGCGACGGTGCGGTAGGCCTGGCGCCAGAGCTGCCAGTGCGAGGCGGAGCCGCGCCAGCCGGCGGCGGCGATGCCGTAGGCCTGCGCCTTCAGCCGGGGCCAGCGGCGCGGCCGCCCGGCCGCCTCGGACTTGGCGCGGGCCTCCGCGAAGGCGCGGTCCCGCAGGGCCGCGAGGTCGGGCAGGAGCCCGATATACCAGAGGCTCACCGTCACCACGAGGAAGCTCACGATATCGATGGCGTCCCAGACCAGGGGCGAGCGGAATTGCGGCCACAGGCCCAGCGTGTTCGGGTAGGGCAGGTTCCAGTAGAAGAACCACGGCCGCCCGAGGTGGATGATCGGGTAGAGCCCCGCCGCGAGGGTGCAGAGGAGGGCGTTGGCCTCGGCGAGGCGGGTGATCGCCCCCCGCCAGGGGGCGCCGGTGAGGCGCAGGATCCCGGCGACCGCGAGGCTGCCGCAGGCGAGGCCGATCCACCAGTCGTAGGAGGCGATGTCGAGCGCCCAGACGACGGCGTTGTTGTTGTTCCAGAGGCCCACCCCGCTGAAGAGCAGGGCCAGGATCACCCCGAAGAACAGGGCGAGCAGGCCGCAGGCCGCCGCGAAGGCGATCCACCAGCGCCGCCCGAGGGGGTCGTGCAGGGCGCGCGCCGCGAGGCTGTCGCCCGATCGGGCCGGGGCGTCGGGGGTGAGGATCGCCTGCGCCACGGCGCGTCAGCCCTCCCGGCCCGGTTCGGCGCCGGGCGCCA
This sequence comes from Methylobacterium sp. FF17, assembly GCF_025813715.1. NCBI lineage: Bacteria > Pseudomonadati > Pseudomonadota > Alphaproteobacteria > Hyphomicrobiales > Methylobacteriaceae > Methylobacterium > Methylobacterium flocculans. Next base: position 4,874,475 of record NZ_CP107532.1, on the reverse strand, counting down.
GGCTCGCGAGGTAGGTGGTGCGCGGCCGGGTGTTGAGTTCGCCGAGCAGCGCGTAGTTGCGCGGGTCGCGCCGCGCCGCCGCCACCCGGCTCGCGTCGTCCGAGAGGTCGCCGAACACGATGGCACGGGTCGGGCACGCGCCCTGGCAGGCGGTCTCCACGGCGCCGTCGGGGATGGGCGCGTGGGCCGCCTTGGCCGAGTCGATGCGCGCGTTCGCGATGCGCTGGAGGCAGTAGGTGCACTTCTCCATGACGCCGCGCGCCCGCACGCTGACCTCGGGGTTGCGCTGCTGCTGCTCCACCGGCGCCATCTCGCCGGTGTAGTCGAGGAAGTTGAAGCGCCGGACCTTGTAGGGACAGTAGCTCTGGCAGGTGCGGGTGCCGATGCAGCGGTTGTAGACCTGCAGGTTCAGGCCCTCGCTGTCATGCACCGTGGCCTCCACCGGGCAGCCGAGCTCGCAGGGGGCGCTCTCGCAATGCATGCAGGGCACGGGCTGGAAATGCGTCTCCGGCGCGTCGAGGCCGCCCGCGTAGTAGCGGTCCACCCGCAGCCAGTTCATCCAGCGCCCGCGCGCCACCTCCTCGCGTCCCACCACCGGGATGTTGTTCTCGGACTGGCAGGCGGTGAGGCAGGCATTGCAGCCGATGCAGGCGTCGAGGTCGATCACCATGCCCCAGGCCCGGGCCTTGCCGGCGCCGGCGGAGGCTTCGCCGCGTCCGGCGGAAGGCGGCTCGGCGTAGAAGGACGGCACCACGACCCCCGGCGCATCGCCGACGCTCGGGGCCCCCACCGGCTGGACGCGCACGAAATCGTGCCCCGCCATGGTGCCGAGATCCTGCGTCGTCACGGGCTTGGCCGTCCGGCCGGTCTTCGTCACGGTGACGTCGGGGAGGCGGTCCGGGGTGGCGCCGGGGCGCAGCGCGTTGGCGTCGTAGCCGAGGCCGTGGGCGAGGTGGTCCGGCACCCGGCGGCCGTAGCCGAGGGTGAGGGTGACGGTGCGCTCGGCCTGCCCCGGCAGGATCCAGGCGGCCCCCTCGATCCGGCGCCCGTTCGCCTCCACCGCGACGATGTCGCCGGTGGCGAGGTGCAGGCGCTCGGCGAGCGCGGGGCTCACCGCGACGACGTTCTCCCAGACCACCTTGGTCAGGGGTTTGGGCAGTTCCTGCAGCCAGCCGAGATCGGCCGAGGCCCCGTCCCAGACGCAGGGATCGGGGCGGAAGACCGCCTCGATGCGCGCATCCGGACGCGCCTCGGGAGGCGCCGCCACACCGCCGGTCGGCGTCACGGCCTCCGGTTCCAATGCGCTGTCGGGCAGGAAGCCGAGGCGCAGGGCCTCGCCGAACCGGGCCTCGAAGGCGGCCTCGTCCTCGCCCGGCCCGCGCCACTGCCGCTTGAGGAGGGCGAGCCCCTGCTCGGGCCCCTCCGCGACGGGGATCTCGGCCCCGAACAGGCTCAGGATCTCGTGGGCCGAGCGTCCGCCATAGAGGGGCGCCACCGTCGGCTGGATCAGCCCCACCGTCCCGTCGAGGGCACGGGCATCGCCCCAGCTCTCTAGCGGATGGGCCAGGGGCAGGTGCCAGTCGGCATGGGCGGCGGTCTCGTCGGCATAGGTGGCCGCGTGGATCTTGAACGGCACCCGGGCGAGGTGCTCGGCGAAGGCGAGGTCGCCCGGGGCCGCGTAGACCGGGTTGACCCCGAGCATCAGCAGGGTGCCCACGCGGCCCGCCGCCATCGCGTCCCTCAGGTCGGTCAGGGTCTCGGCCCCGAGCACCGGGACCGGCGCGGTGTGCAGCACCGTGGCGCCGGTGTTGCCGAGCGCCCCGTTGATGCGATGGACGAGGGCGTGGACCGCCGCCGGCTGGGCGAGGCCGGCGGTGACGAGGCTCCGGCCCCGGTTCGCCTCAAGCGCCGCGCCGGCACGGGCCAGCCACGCCGCCATCGGGCCGTCCGTGATCTCGGCCCGGCCGCCCTCGGCGAGGCGCAGCAGGTCCTGCCCGAGTCGCGCGATGGCGTCGGAGCCGGCCGCCAGGGTGTGGTCGGCCTTGACGCTGGTGAGCCCCGGCGTCGGGGCCGCCGCGTGCAGGGTGAGGAGGCGCCCCTCCGCGAGGGCGGCGCGGCGCGCCTCGATCCAGCGGCGGGACAGGCCGACCTGCCCCGGCCCGGCATCGAGGAAATCCCCGTCGAGGGCGACGATGGCGTGGGCCGCCGCGAAGCGCGCCTGCGTCTCCAGGGGGCGGCCATAGGCCTGGCGCGCGCCGGCGTAGAGGTTGTCGCGCGGCACCGTCTCCAGCACGTGCCAGCGCAGGCCCGGATAGGCCGCCCGCAGCCGCGCGATCTCGGCGGCGAGGCTCGGGGAGGTCACCGGTCCCGTCAGGAGGTGAAACCCGGCGCCCGCGCTCGTGCGCAAGGCCGCCAGGCGCGGCAGCAGCGCGGCGCGGAAGGCGGCCCAGGCGGACGGGCGCCCGAGGTTGCGCACCGCCTGGCTGCGGAACGGGTCGTAGAGCCCGAGCACCGAGGCCTGGGCCATCACGTCGGTGCCGCCCCGGCTCCAGGGATGCTCGGGGTTGCCCTCGACCTTCAGGGGCCGCCCGTCGCGGGTGGTGACCAGGATGCCGTTGGCGAAGCCGTCGAAGAGCGCACAGGTCGCGTAGGCGAGGGGGGCGCCCGCCACGATCCGCTCCGGCTGCGCCACGTAGGGCACCTCGCGGCCGCGCCCGTCGACGGGTTCGCAGGCCGAGAGCCCGGCCATCGCGAAGGAGGCCGCCATGAGCTTGAGGAATCCGCGCCGCTCCGGGCCCCGCGCCAGGGATAGAGCCCCGGGGAACGCGGTGGCGAGGTAGGCCCGGAAGGCGGGCGTCTCGGCGAGCGCGTCGAGGCTGCGCCAGAAGGCCGGCCCGCTCCCGGCGGCGAGGTGGCGGCGCAGCTGCGCGAGGTCGGGCCCGGATCCCGTCATCGGTGGCAGATCCCGCATTCGGTGAGCCGGTCGCCGCCCCGGATGTGGTTCTTCGCGACGAGCTCCGGCCCGAGGGTCGCCTGGTCGGCGGGCGGGCTCCAGTTCATGTTCCAGACCTGGTCCGGCGTGCGCACGTAGCGGTCCGGCGCCCGGTGGCAGTCGAGGCAGAACTGCATCTCGAAGGCGTTGGCCCGGAACGTCATCTGCATGGTGGTGACGTCCCCGTGGCAGGTGGAGCAGCCGATCCCCTTCGTCACGTGCACGGAATGGTTGTAGTAGACGTATTGCGGCAGCTTGTTCAGGCGGGTCCAGCGCAGGGGCTCGCTGTTCGCGAAGCTGTCGCGCACGGGCTTGAGCATGTCGGAGCCGGTCCAGATCTGCGAGTGGCAGGTCATGCAGGTCTGGGTCGGGGGCAGCCCGGCGGTGGCCTGGGTCTCCACCGTGGTGTGGCAGTAGCGGCAATCGATGCCGAGTTCGCCCGAATGGTGCTTGTGGCTGAAGGGGACGGGCTGGGCCGGGGCGATCCCGACGCCGGTGACGTAATCCGAGCGCACGATCCCGGCGACCACCACCGCTCCCCCGGCGAGGAGCGCCGCGCCGGAGAGGAAGGCCAGACGCAGGAGCGCGTCGGCGCCGGGCGCGAAGAGCTGGGCCATCAGGCGCGGGGCCGCAGGGTCCAGGGTTGGCAGGTCCAGGGTTGGCAGATCCGGGACAGGCGGTCACGACAGCGTCTCATCCGGCCCCAACCCTCACGATCCGACGGGAGAACCGCACGCCGTCGGCCAAGGTTCATTTCGAGACTTCGCGCCGACCCTTGGCCCCGGGACTTCGCGTCGACCCTCGGCCGACGACGCCTTGCTTCGCGAGGGATCCTTGTCGCAAGCCCCGCATCGGTGCGACCCAAGTTTCCGCGAGCGGCCGCGCGGGGCCACGAACAGGATGGGACCACCATGAAGGCGCCAGACGAGCCTGCCGGTCCGATGCGTGCGATCCGGGGACGGCGGCCAGGGGCCCTCCTGCTCGGTCTGGCGGGCCTGTTCCTGCTTCCCGGCCCGGGCGCGGCGCGCCTTGCCGAGAGCGACCTCGCACGGGTCGCCCTCGCGCCGGCGCCCGGGGCCCGCGTCCCGATGGCGCTCGCCCTCACGGACGCGGCGGCGGGGCCGACCACCCTGGGGGCAGCGCTGGGCGGGCGGGCAAGCCTGCTCCTCCCCCTCGACTACACCTGCGAGAACGTCTGCGATCCGATGCTCGCGATGTCGGCGGCGGCGCTCCAGGCCAGCGGCCTCGTCCCCGGACGCGATGTCGGCTTCGTCCTCGTCGGCCTCGACCCGAGGGACGGCGTCGAGGCGGCCCGGCATCTGCTGCGGGCGCAATCCGTGGACAGCGCGCGCGCGCTGGTCGGCGATGCGCAGGGGATCGCGCAGCTCACCGAGGCCCTCGGCTACCGCTACGCCGTCGATGGAGAGACGGGCCGCATCGCGCATCCGGCGGCAGCGGTCCTGCTGACGCCCGACGGGTCCGT